>JAZQHJ010000167.1:0-24032 GCA_045540515.1 Eubacteriales bacterium | reverse complement strand
GAAACCGACAAGCTTAAAAAGGATTACATCTCCAACCATTTCAGCCGTTTGGCTGACGGCAAGTGCGATGCATCTCACAGTCCTTACTATATGTCAATTATTACTAGACTTGAAAGAGTTGCAGACCACTTAATTAACGTTGGTTACAGTATTGTTAACCCAACTGGCTCTCAGGCATAATGTAATATTAAAGGGCAGGAAAAGGGAAATTCCCTCTCCTGCTCTATTTTTTTAAAATCAAATTTCAATATCAAAAATGAAGATTTTTTAAAATTCGCACTTGACAATTGCTACTACTTTGTGATATCATTTTTGTTGTAAGGGAGTAGCCCACGCATGCGTTTGTGTTATCGTCATCACGAGTAAAATCCGGTGCACAAGTAAGTGGCAAGACTTATCTTTTAATTTTTATTAAAAAGGTGAAGTCTTCTCTTATACAATTAAGGTAAAATTTAAGGACTTCACTGAAAGTGAGGTCTTTTTTTATGCAAATTTTACTTGACATTGTTTTTTTAGCAATTGGCTTCTTGCTCCTTGCTAAGGGTGCGGATTTCTTTGTTGACGGCTCATCAAGCGTAGCCAGACGCTTTAAAATCCCTCAGCTCATTATCGGTCTTACCATTGTCGCAATGGGAACCTCATTGCCAGAGGCTGCTGTTAGTATTCAAGCAGGACTTTCCGGCAATGCAGACATTTCAATTGGTAACGTGGTTGGAAGTAATATTTTGAATATTCTTATTATTTTAGGTGTTAGCTCAATCGTTTTTCCTCTCCTTATGCAAAAGTCAACTCAAAGGGTTGAAATTCCAATCGTAATAGGCGCCTCTGCTCTTCTTTTTGTGCTTGGACTTACTGGTGTTATTGCTTGGTGGTGTGGCATTTTGTTTCTTCTTGCCTTTATTGGCTATTTATCCTACCTTTTTATAAGAGCAAAAAAGAACAAGGAGGAGGAGGAAAAGCCAGAGCTTAGCGAAACTCCTATTTACATTTCAGCAATACTTTGCTTAGCGGGTGCTATAATTGCAATTGTTGGTCAATTCTATGAGCCTTGTAGTAGTATTTATTGCCTTGTTAGTGGACTTGTTATCTTTGTTGGATTTTTAGTATACACAATTTACCTACTTGCTGTAAAAAAGAAAAGAGAGTCAAGCGAAAGCTATAAGGCACCCGATGAGCTACCTGTTTGGAAGTCACTTCTTTTCATTGTGTTTGGTATGGCAATGATTATTTTCGGTAGTGAGTTTGCTGTTTCATCAGCTACTAGCCTTGCAAAGCAGGCAGGTCTTAGCGATGCTTTTATCGGTCTTACAATTGTTGCTCTTGGAACATCTCTTCCTGAGCTGTTTACCTCAGTTGCTGCTGCGATCAAGAAAAACTCCGATATTGCAATTGGAAACATTGTAGGAAGCAATATATTTAACATTCTATTCATTCTTGGTATAACATCACTAATTACACCTATTCATTTTGCTAAGTCATTCTTAATTGATACAGCGATTTCTCTTGCTTGTGCTATAATACTTCTTGTCCTTTCACTTAACAAGGAAAGAAAGCTACACAGATGGGCAGGTGCTATAATGCTACTTTGCTACGCAGGATATTTCGTTTATCTTTTAGTTTAATTTTCACAATTTCTTTATTGAGGCAAAAATTTTATTTTATAATTAAAAAGTATTAAAATAAATTTTTATTCTACAATTGAGGCTGAAACCGACAAGCTTAAAAAGGATTACATCTCCAACCATTTCAGCCGTTTGGCTGACGGCAAGTGCGATGCATCTCACAGTCCTTACTATATGTCAATTATTACTAGACTTGAAAGAGTCGCAGACCACTTAATTAACGTTGGTTACAGTATTGTTAACCCAACTGGCTCTCAGGCATAAATAAAACCACCCAAATGGGTGGTTTTTTTATTTTTCTATTATTTCAATAACGGTTAAGGTCTTGCCCTGTACCCTGAATTTAATCTCGTAGCAATCAAAATAAAAGCCGTAAATTCGTTCGTCGTTTTCAATATATGCAGGACGGGGGTCCTCTCTTAGTATATCGTGTAGGCACAGTGCCTTTTCCTTTCCTAAAATTTTTACTATGTGGTCAGGAATTATAACATCTAAACGATATTCCTCTATGGTATCCGAAAAGCCACCTGTTGCGTCCACTTTACAATCTGCGTGTGGTACGTATGGCTTTATGTCATAAACTGGGCTACCATCCATCATATCTGCGCCCAAAAGATGTAATATCGGTCCATTTTTAGCATCAAGCTCTATTTTTTCAAGTCTTAGACACGAGAGTGCAAGTGAGTTTGGTCTGAACGGAGAACGAGAGGCAAAAACACCTATACGTGTGTTCCCTCCCAGCCTTGGCGGACGAACGGTTGGAGAAAATTCCTTGCCCTCGTTTTCTGAAAATCCCCAAATTATCCACACGTGACTAAATCCGTCAAGCCCTCGTACTGCATCCTTGCTTCTGTATTTTGGCTCAAAAATCAGCTCTGCTTTTATGTTTTCTGAAATTCCACTCTGTCTTGGTGCTCCAAATTTTGTTTTGAACGGAGTTTTAATATATCCTATTTTTTCTATTTCCATTTTTACAACCTCGTTTCGTATCTACTTATATAATAGCATATTTTTAGACGCTTTGGTATAAAAATAAAAAATCACAGGCTTCCCTGTGATTTTTATTTGTACCTTTTTTTAACGTTTGTTCTGCTTAATAGATAATCAATACTGGTGTCGTAGAAATCCGCAAGCTTAATCAATACAGCCGTAGGAATATCATTTTCTCCAGTTTCGTATTTGGAGTACCCTGTTTGAGACATGCCAAGCATTTTTGCTACTTCTGTTTGATTGAGGTCACGATCTTCCCTTAAATCACGCAATCTCTGGTACATCATATTCGCTCCCTTCTTTGAGCTGATTTTGCCATTAGTATATCTTAATTATATCTATTTTTTACACTAATTGCAAATTTTAATCTAAGATAGATTTAATTTTTGCATTTTTGCTTGTTTTTTTGTCTTTTAAGGTAAAAAGTGGAGATTTTATGTCGTTTTTCCCTCTTTTTGTATTGATATGTGGTTTTTTAGTGTTATAAAAAAGCCCCAACAAAGCGTTGGGGTCTTTCTTTTTCTAAAAAAGTAGATACACTATTCCAAATGCAACGGCGATTATTCCTAGCACAATGAGCATTGGTATAAACATAAGCTTTACCGTGTCCCAATAAGTTTGCCACTGTGATTTTATGCTTGATTTTTCCCTTTTTGCTTGACCTTTTTTCCCGTCAAGCGCACTCATATCAGCAATTGTTCTGCCGTCATCAATATAAGTAACCTTCTTTTTATTCTTTTTGTCCTTAGCCATTTTGCTCTTCCTCTTGATTCAGAAGGTGACAAGCGGCAAAGTGTCCCTTTTCGTACTCCCTGTACTCAGGCTGAGCAGTCTTACAAATTTCCATTGCGTGTGGGCAACGAGTATGGAAGCGACAGCCCTTTGGTGGGTTTGCAGGTGACGGAATGTCTCCATTTAATACAATTCTGTTCATCTTAACATCTGGGTTAGGATTTGGAATTGCTGAGAACAGAGCCTTGGTATATGGGTGAAGTGGGTTTGCAAAGATGTCCTTCTTTTCGCCAAATTCAACCATAGCGCCAAGATACATAACACCGATTTTGTCAGATATGAACTTTACAACTGAAAGGTCATGTGAGATAAATAGGTAGGTTAGTCCCATGGACCTTTGAAGGTCCTTTAAAAGATTGATAATTTGTGCCTGAATTGATACGTCAAGTGCAGATACAGGCTCGTCACAAATTACAAGCTCTGGCTTTACAGAAAGAGCTCTTGCAATACAAATTCTCTGTCTTTGACCACCTGAAAACTCATGTGGATATCTTTCATAATAGTAATCACGAAGACCGCATTTTTCCATAAGGTCAAGAACGTATTTCTTTTCCTCGTCCCTTGGCACAATGCCGTGAACTCTAACAGGCTCTGAAAGAATTGCTCCAACTGTGCTTCTTGGTGGAAGTGATGAATATGGGTCCTGGAAGATTATTTGCATTTGAGTACGAATTGGTCTCATTTCCTTGTTGGTATATTCGGTAATATCCTTACCCTTAAAGATAATTCTACCACCATTTGACGGATGTAGCTTCAAAATGGTTCTACCCATTGTTGTTTTGCCACAGCCTGACTCACCAACAATACCAAGGGTTTCACCCTTGTTTAGCACAAAGGATACGTCATCAACTGCAACAAGCTCCTTTTGAACCTTTCCAAAAAGATTTTTCTTGATTGGGAAGGTTTTTCTTAGGTTCTTAACCTCTAAAAGAGGTGCTACCTCTGCTTTGGTATCACTGCTTACAGCATTGCCCTGTGCCACCTCAACGCTTTTTGCCTTTAATAAAAAGCTTTTGCTTTCACCCGACACTGAACATTCAAGACGTGCGATATTTTTCTTTATCATTACTCATCCACCTCCTGATTATATAAGTGACAGGCTACAAAGTGAGTTGGGCTTACCTGTATCATTCCTGGATAATCACCCGAGCACTTATTTATACATCTGTCGCATCTTTCCTTGAAGAAGCAATGCGAAGGCATATTGATTGGGTTAGGTACATTACCTGGAATATTGAATAGTGCGTCATCATCAGAGTCCATTGTTGGCTTTGATTTTTGTAGTCCTATTGTATATGGATGCCTTGGATCGTGGAAGATTTCTCTTACTGTTCCCTGCTCAATTACTCTTCCTGCGTACATTACAACCACGTAGTCCGCCATTTCGGCAATTACGCCAAGGTCGTGAGTGATAAGAAGAATTGAGCCGTCCATTTTGTTTTTAAGGTCACGAAGCAGGTCAAGGATTTGCGCTTGAATTGTTACGTCAAGAGCTGTTGTTGGCTCATCTGCGATAATTAGTCTTGGATTACATGCAAGAGCCATGGAAATCATAACTCTTTGTCTCATACCACCAGATAGCTCGTGTGGATATGAGTTGTAAACTCTTTCAGGTGCTGCAATTCCTACAAGATTTAGCATTTCAAGGCTCTTTGCCCTTGCCATTTCCTTAGTTGCGCCTGGAACGTGAATAAATGTAACCTCGTCAAGCTGATTTCCTATTGTAAACACAGGGTTAAGCGATGTCATTGGCTCTTGGAAAATCATTGATATTTGTCTGCCACGAATTCTGTGAATTTCATTCATTGGCATTTTGGCAATATCATATACCTTTTCCTCTGTTTCGTACACTGGGTTGCCATTTTCGTCTGTTTTTGTGCTTACTGGATTGCCCTTCTTGTCTCTTTGAAAGTCTGCTGATTTAAAGCGAATTTGTCCTGAGAAAATCTGTCCTGTTGGTCCTTGTAGAAGTCTCATTACGGACATACTTGTTACGCTTTTTCCACAGCCCGACTCACCAACAATACCAACTGTTGCGTGTAGTGGAACATTAAAGGAAACGCCATTTACTGCCTTAACTACACCTTGGTCGGTAAAGAAGTATGTGTTTAAATCCTCGATTTCAAGGATGTTTGCTTCATCCTTCATTTGAGTTGTAAATTCGCTTTCTGGCTTCTTCTTCCATTTCTCTTTTTCAAGAGCCATCATAACCTTTTTGTTTTCCTTGGCTATTTTGCGAATTTCTTTTCCGCTAAGATATTGCTTTTTTGCCATCTCGCATTACCTCCTCATCTTAGGGTCAAGGGCATCTCTTAGTCCATCACCCACAAAGTTGAAGCCTAAAACTGCGATAATAATGCAAATTCCCGGAGGGCCCCAAATATTGAAATAATATTCAAGGATTTGTGCATTGTTAGCGGAGTTAATCATTGTACCCCATGCTGCATATTCGTCAGGTGCACCAAGTCCTAGATAGGAGAGTGATGCCTCGTAAAGAATCATGCTACCAAGGCTAAGTGTCATTTGAACAATTAGCTGTGGCATTACGTTTGGTACAAGATGCTTAAATATTTTTCTGCCTGTTGAATAACCCATTGCCTCTGCTGCAACCATATATTCCTGCTCACGAAGTGAAAGGATTTGTCCTCTTACAAGTCTTGCTGTTCCAGACCAAGAGATAAGGGTTAGGAAGCCCATTAGGAAGTATATCTTGTATTGAAGGTCAACCTGTGCAGCGTCAAGAAGTGTACTTACTATGAGCAATATTGGGAAGCCTGGCAGGCACATTAAAATGTCGCAAAGTCTCATTATAATGTTGTCAATTGCTCCACCAAAATATCCTGCAATACCACCAAAAATTACACCAAAGATAGTAATGATAAATACTGACAAGAAGCTTATTACAAGTGATACTCTACCACCCACCATAAGTCTTGCAAGCACGTCTCTACCACTGTTATCCGTTCCAAGAGGGTGTGATTTGCTTGGCTTTGCAAGTGTGTTGTTTGTTTTTGGTACCTCTAGCACCTGATAGAAAAGGATTTCTCTGTCCTGCTCCTTCTTTGAGTCGTCATCCTCCTTAATTGGAGATTTCTCAAACTCGATTTTTCCTGTTGAGTCAGTGTCTGTGGATTTCCAGTTTGTATATACCTCAGGACCAACAAAGCAGAAAATAAACAAAGCGATAATCATTATAAGTCCGATAACGCTGAGCTTTGAACGGAAGAATCTGCGCATAACCATACGAGTTGGGGACATTAGCTTAACGGTTGTCTCGTGAAGCTCCTCGTCCTTACCTGCTCTTACATTGCTTTCAAGAGCCTGTAAATCCTTTTGCTCATTGCTTTTATTTTCAGAGGATACTACTATGCCATCCTTGCTTTTATTTTCGTTACTCATTGTAGCTCCTCCTTTTCTCTTTCATTGTCCATTCCTACTACCTCTTTTACGCTAGCTTAACTCTTGGGTCCACCCAAGCGTACATAAGGTCGGCAAGTAATACGCCTATTACACTTAATAGTGCAAGGAACATATTATAGCCCATGATGAATGGAATATCCGCCGATTGCATTGCAATAAATGCCTTATTACCAATACCTGGTAGGTCGAACACCTGCTCGGTGATGATTGCACCTGAGAATAGTGTTGGTAAAAGTCCTGCAAGTGATGTTACAAGCGGAATTAGTGTGTTTCTAAATGCGTGCTTATAGATAACCTTCTTTTCTTTAAGTCCCTTAGCACGTGCTGTTCTTATATAATCGGAGGAAAGAACCTCAAGCATATTTGTTCTTGTCATTCTCATTCTTCCACCGATGCTTAATATTACAACTGTTACAATTGGTAGCACCATATGCTTTGCATAGTCAAGCAACAAAGCTGCGCCCGTTAGCGACTGTCCCGTTGATTGAAGTCCTAGTGCTGGGAACCATCCTAGATTTATGGCAAATACGTTTTTGAGTAATTGTCCAAAGAAGAAGGATGGAAGTGAAATACCAATCATAACTAGAATTGTTACAATATAGTCTCTTATAGAATACTGATGCGTTGCAGCAGTAACTCCAAGAGGTATGGCAATCATAAATTCAAAAACCGTGGCTATGGCGGCGACCGCAAATGATACGCCCATATTTTCCTTGATTACCTGTGTTACAGGAACACCGTATTTAAAGCTATCTCCAAAATCGAATCTGCAAAGGTTTTTGAGCCAGTTAAAGTAACCTGTTACAAGTCCCTTAAAGGTTACATTCTCCTCAAGTCCATATGCCTTATACATATTTTGTCTAACTTCCTCAGGAACAGTTGCACCACCTTGGTTAATGGCATTTATCTTGTCCTCAATATAGTTTACTGGCATACATCTTACCAAGATATAAATGATAAGCGACACGCCAAGCAAAATCAATATTGCAAGTCCTAGTCTTTTTATAATGTATTTTAGCATGTCCTACGGGAATTAAGCGTATCTCGGCTGATACGCTTTGGTACTCCCGTCTCCTTCATTAAATTTTTAAGTGTTGCCTTTGACTGAATTAGTCAGCAAAATCAAGCTCCCAAATCTTGTCAAGTGGTGACGAATATGGGTTGAGCTCTGATTCCTTTGGAATTGAATCTGAATCAATTACATTTGAGTTGTATGCGTAAAGCACGTTTCTTTGATATACAGGAAGCTCTACTGCAAGCTCAAGAATCTTTGTCATTGCCTCTCTGTATTTCTCTGAACGGTAGTCCCTATCTTCCTTTTCACGAGCAAGGTCGATAAGCTCACTTAGCTCATTAAGGATTGCCTTTTCTTCGCCATATTGTGATTCTGGACCACTTAAAATTTCTCTGTATCCCCAAGCATATGTGCTTGTTGCTGTTGAGTTCTTGTGATATACCTGATATAGGTCTGGGTCAATTGTTGAGCCCCAAGCAGCAGCCCATACAGTAAGTGAGCCTGTTGCAAGCTTTGTAAGAGCCTGTGTATCTGGAACAACCTGAATGTCCCAGCCACACTCGTTAAGAATTCTTGCAGCCTGTGTGAAGATTGCATAGCATGGGTGGTCCTCAACATTTGCGCCTGCAATTGTAAAGTTCATCTTTAATCTGCTATCACCAGAGGAAATGCCGAGCTGACTCATATAGCCAAGAACCTTTTCCTTAGCCTTTTCCTCTGTGAAGTCAACCTGAATGTGCTCCATTCCATTTAGTTGGTCTGGCTTGCCCTCTTCATTCTCTGGGTATGCCCAGCTTACTAGTGACATTGGCCAGTAAATTGTTGATGCTGTGTTCTTTGCATAGTAGTCAGTTGCAAGTGAAACCTGCATTGCAGACATAATTGCCTTTCTTAGCTCAATGTCTGGAACCTTACCTGCATTGATACCGATATAACCATAGCCAAGCTGCTCTGTGCTCATATGAACGATTCCGTCAGAGGAAAGTTCAACTAGCTTATCATAGTTATACTTTGTGTATTGTGGGGAAACGTAGTGAACTGAGCCTGTTTCAAGTGCATTGATTGCGTTTGATGCGCTAACCACCTGGTAACGAACCTTTTCAATCTTTGCATTTTCCATTGTTCCAACTGTGTGGAAATTCTCATTTCTCTTGAAATAAACAACGTTGTTTGCGTAGAAGCCTGTGATTAGGTTGTCGCTTGTGTTATTTGCGTTTGTAGCCTGATAAGCACCTGCGCCCATTGGTACACGGATGTTTCTTTGTGATTGGATTTCGTCCTTCATAAAGTCGAATGAGCCGAACTCTACACCGAACTTGTTATTTTCAATGTCAACCTCTTGATTTGGAGCATAGTAGTGCTGTGGAGCAACTGAAAATGCGAAGTTCCAAATTGCCTTAGGGTCAACGCCGTTGATTGTGATTTGGAGTACATCGTACTCTTCGTCGCTTGTTGTTGTACCGTCATCATTGTGTCCTGATGCGATTGTGTATTCATTTCCTACATTTGGAAGTGTGAACTTTTGTCCTGCCTGTGTTGTATGTCCAAGTGAAACAATACCTGAAATGTTTGGAACTAGGAGTGAATCGCTATCTCCCTTGTTGTTTTGGAGCATTATCTCCTTACCCTTTGCTGCAAATTCAGTAAAGAGTGTGTTACCAGTTGGCCAGTATTCAAGAATTACATCAAGCTCTGTGTCAATCTTATCAGCAAATACTGTGTTGATTGCCTTATCCTTTGTTGTTATTTCCTTTTCGTTATAGCCAAGAGTGATGTATTCAATCTTTGTTTTGTCAATTGTTCCGTCCTTTTCATCCTCTGGATGCTTAACCTCGGTGTAGCCCTCATAGTGCATAAATGAAGCAATCTCGTCAAGACCAATCATTACCTGCTCGCCCTTTGCGTTTTTAACAACTGCTGACTTGTATGGCTCCTCTGTGTATGAATCCTGCGCTGCATCGTAGTCTCTTTCGAGCTCCTCCTTGAAAAGCTTTCTTAGCTTCTCATAGTCTGCTTTAAGCTGTGCCTTTGCCTTTGCTTGAAGAGTTGCATCATCCATTGAAGAAATTTCGCTGTCGCTGAATATTGCCTCAATATAACCGTCTGAAATTTCAAGCTCGTTGATTGCTGCAATCATCTTTTCGTAGTTTACGCCAAGAACGTTTTCTGACAATTTAGCAAGCTCTCTAAATAGGTTTATAAGCTCATTTCTACGGTCCATTGCCTTTGTGCTTGCACCAAGTGAGATTGCATCGTTTGCATCTGTGCTTCCGCTATCATTACCAAAGGTTTGTGTTCTGTAATCCTGTAAGCCCTTAATGTCTGTTGAGTACATTGTTGATGAGCCTGTGTAAACAGGGTCAAGGTAAACGTAAAGGTTGAACATTACGTCGTGCATTGTAAGTGGCTTTCCGTCTGAATACTTAATGCCGTTTTTGATAACAAACCAATAGGTTGTTTCGTCCTTTAATTCATCGTAATCGTAGTCGTAGTCCTTAACTACTGTTGCCTCATTATCGCCATAGGCAACCTGGATATCACCATTTACGAATTTGGTTGTAATCATACCAATTTGTGTCATTGATACAATTGTTCCGTCTGCGCCTGTTGTTGAGTAGAATGGGTTGAATAGACCATCAAGCTCCTCTGACATCAAAACAAGAGCATCTGGCCTTTGTGTGCCATTGCCATTTCCGCTTCCGTCGCCATTATCCTTGTTGCCACAGGATATGATGCTACCGCAAACGCCGAAGCACATAAGTGCACACATTAACAAAGCAAGAATTCTCTTCTTCATTTGCTTTTCCTCCTAATATATTTAACAAATTTAATAAGCTTAATTATTTTCGCCACCTGGCTGTTGTCCGTCAAAAAAGGTAACCTCTACTGTTCCATTTGCATCATTGCTTACGCTTACCTCAATGTAGCGATTACTGCTTTCATTGATTGCTGTGCAGGTGATATTTGAATAGTCAAGTCCTGTTTGTACCTGATTTGCGCAAATCAAGCCGATTTGGTAGCTTACGCTTGGGTTAATGCCTGAGCTAATTTGAAGCTCACCGCTTATGCTAACATTTTCAAATTTTGCTCCACTGTTTATTTTTCCTGCAAAAAGTCCGAATGCATTATCGTTCTTTGTTGCGCCCTTTTGCATTATGTAAAGCATATTTGCAAAGGTGATATTTTCAAGCTGTGCGTTCTTTCCTATCTCGTAGAAGATACCGCCCTGCTGTGAAGCCATATCCTGTGTTAGCTTAATGTTAGAAAATGTATGTCCGTTGCCTATAATCTTGCCCTCGAAAGCACCTCTTGTAAAGCCTGTTGGAAGTGATGTTCCCTTAAAATCAATGTCGGCAAGAATCATATAGTTGCCGTTTAGACTTGCGTTGTCCTTAAATTGCTTTAAGGTTTCAATCTTGAACCATGTGCCTTCAAGCCATTTTGTGTAAACCTTAACAGAATCTCCGTCTAGGTTAAGTGTTCCGTTTTCAAGATTTACAGCACCCGGAACTGTTCCCTCAAGCATGGTTGAAAAGTCCTCGGTAAGTGATGCACCATTAAAGGTCTTGCCTGAAATTACTGGGAAGCCGTTTGCTACCATTTTACCTGTTGAGGTGTTCCAGCTTGGAAGGTTTAGCTGAAGCTTTTCTACACTTTGATGAAGTGCAAAGCCTCCGTCCTCTTTTTCATAATAAATATCATAGGTTACTCTTGGTGCCCAAGCTGCATAAAGTGTGATTTCATCACCCTCTGCCTTTGCATTTGGGTCAACCTCCAATATGTCGTCTTCAAAATCCCAAAGACCTGAATAAACATAGCCCTGTGCTCTACCTGTTTCGCTTACTAGCTGACCATATTCGTCAAGAGCATTCCCGTTTTCGTCAACTCTTAGCTCACGATGTGTGTACCAGCCGATGAGTGTGTGGTCCTCCTTGGTAATTTGCATCTTTGGCTCACCCTTAGAGTCAGTACCACGGAGTGTGGAGTCCGGTGCATAAAGCTGAATTTCAACCTTACCGTCGCTGTTTAGCTCCTTGCCCTGTGTGGTATAGACGTCAACTATAAAGGTTCCCGCCGTGCCTGATACCTTTCCGCCCGTTGTGTCAAATCGAACTGTTACATCGTAGCCCTGCTCTGCAAGCTTTTTATATTCAGATTCCCAGGTTGAGCAAGCACTGAGGCAACACAGGGTTGCCACTAGCACTGCTACGATTGTTAAAAGCTTTAATAATTTTTTCATATATCCTGTCTAACTCCAAACCTTAATTATTGTTTGAAGCATCGTCTGCATTTGCATTGCCTTGCTTAGGCTTTGCATTTGCTTCGTCTTGCTTTGCTTGTTTTTTTGCCATTATACGTGGCTTGATGAGCTTAATGAATACAGGAGCAAAATAGCCAGCGATTGCAAGTGCTGTAATTATTGAAAGAATTACTATTGCAACCACCTTTCCGTCCTTCTTTGGCTCCTCTTGTGGCTCATTTTGTGGTGGTGCTGGGACGTTGGTGTCGGTATTATCCTCCTCATCGTCCTTATCCTGATTTTGTAGGTATTCTAGGTCGCTTATTTGCTTTTCTGCTGATGTTAGAATTTCATAATAGCCACCGTCGATAATGATACCCTGCTGTGTTGTTGAGGTTACTTGGCTATATGCTAATCTTGCTGCCTCAACAAGTGCCTTATCCTTTAGCTTAATGTTGTTCTTGCTTGGAAGTGAAAGAATTGCTGCTATTGCATCAAGTGTTGCTTGATTTGGAGCATTTTCACCGTCAATTACAACATCAAAGTATTGACTAAATATAAATGAGTCGTAGTTCCTTCCGTTTGCTGGTCTTGACATAACAAGCTTGTTATCTACAAAGCCAATATAGTCAACAAAGTTTGCACCATAGTAAACATTTGATGGGAAGGATGCAACATTGTACATAAAGTAATCAACAATTTCAATACCCCTGATGATTACTGTGTTGCCGTCGTGGTCCTCAAAGTCGGTGTACTCACCTGTTGATGGGAATTTTTCATAGCTTGAGAAGTATGAATAATCGTACTCCTCCTCAAGCACTGGTGCATCATAGCTACTAAATACAACAAGTATTAGCTTTTGGCAATCAAAGAATGCCTTATGACCGATTGCTGATACTGTTCTTGGAAGAACTACCTTTTGAATATCGCTACCTGCAAATGCATATGCTGAAATTCTTACTGTATTATCAGCTACTGTATATGTAGATGCTTTACCTGTATAGGTAATTAGCTCGTAGCCCTTTGGAACTACTCTGTATATATTACCGTCAATTATATGTACCTTTTCGGAGATTTCGTAGTCGTAGCTTTCCTTTTCGTACTCAATTCCGTTGAAGGTATCCTTTTGAATTGTCTTGAATGGAGCAAGCACACACATTGCAAATGGGTTTTCGCCAATGTCTGCAAGCTTATCTCCAAGCTTAACAGTTACCTCTGTTGTATGCTCCTTCATAAATGCGCTATCGCCAATGAAGGTAGCGCCTGTTAGGTTAAGTGATTTTAGGTCTGTGTATGCAAATGCATATTTATCAATATAGGTTGCATTTTCAAGATTGATGCTATTTAGCTTATTACAATATGAGAATGCACCCTCACCAACCTTTACTCCCTCGGTGTTAAGTGTAACGCTTGTTAAATCCTCGCAGTAAACAAATGCGTAATTCCCAATTTCAGTAGCCTTTGAAAGGTCAACCGATTTAAGCACTGCTTCTGCAAATGCCTCTGTGCCGATTGAGGTAATGCCTTCAAGGTTGATTTCCTCAAGTGCCTCACAGCTTGCAAATGCTCTTGCAGGAATGCTTGTTAGAGCATTACCAAGATTTACTTTTGTTAGCTCCTGACAGTAGCTAAATGCTCTTTGTCCAAGTCCATTTGCTTCAATGCTTGTAAGAGTGATTTCTGTAAGGTTTGGTGTGAAGTATGAATAAATTGGTGTGCCCATCTTATCGGCTCTTTGTGTAAGAACGATTTGACCAGTCGTCTTGTCGAGCTTTTCAACAAATTGATACATTACGTCACCAGAGAATGCATCATTTCCGATTGATAGAACCTTTGATAGGTCGATGCTTTCAAGGCTGTTTGCATTATAGAATGCATATGCACCTATTCTTGCTCCCTCTCCTAGTGTAACTGTCTTTACATTAACAGCACCATAGAAGGCACCCTCTCCGATTTTTGCATTATCGCCTATTTGAATTTTTATAATATTTGAATAATATACATAGGTATGAATGTTCTTTCCATCAACCTCGTTCATTACAAGGTTAAAGGTTAGTCCCTCTTGTTTAAGGTTATTCATACGGAATGCGCTATCTCCAAGTGTTACATTGTTGCCAACGAAAATAATTTCAAGGCTCATACAATCCTGGAATGCGCCTGTTCCAACTATTTTTCCATCAGGAATTGATACCTGACGAATTTGTGTTTCTGCATAAGCATAATCACCGATTCTGCTTACTGAATTTAGTGAATGAACTGAATTGATTGCGGTTCTATGGAATGCATAGCTACCAATTTCTGTAAGTGTGCCAAGTGTAATCTTTTTAAGTGCCCTACATCCTGCAAATGCGTAATCCTTAACCTCTGTTACATTTGGAATTGAGATTTCAGTTAGCTTAATTGCTCCTGAGAATGCTCCCTTGCCAACTGTGGTAATGCTTGCATCGCTTATGTTATAAGTACCACTTACGCCTGAGCCAAAGAGTACAATTGTGTTTCCTTCTTTATTTAATAGGTAAGGCTTGCCCTGCTGTGCCTTGAAGCTTTCGTTTCCGTCCGCTACTGTGAAGCTCTTTAATGCGGTGTTGCTAAATGCGTATTCGCCAATTTCCTTTACGTCCTTGCCGAGCACTACATTATTAAGACTTGTACAGCCATCAAATGCTCCTGTTGGAATAACTGGTGCATTGATTTCGATTGCTTCAAGCTTTGTACATTCTGAAAATGCGCCCATGCTGAGCTGAACCATTTCAGCCTCAATTGTGATGCTTTGTAGATTCTTACAGCTTGCAAATGCGTATGCGCCGATTGATTGTGTCTTTTCTGAAAGAACAACTGATGTAATTTGGTTGCCGTTGCCACCCTTTATTGTTGTCCAGAATGCCTCGCCAGTTGACTCGTCCTCATAGTAGTATGCCATTGGACCATTTGCAAAGGCGTAGTTACCAAGCGCAACTGTGCTATCGAGCCTTAGCTCACCCTCAAGTGCACAGTTATAGAATGCGTTTTGGTTAATGAACTTAACGTTTTCAATTCCTGTTACTCTCTTTAGGCTTGTGCATCCGTAGAATGCGCCCTGGTCAATCATTGTAAGGGTTGATGGTAGAACAACCTCCTCAAGAGCTGTTAGATTTGCAAATGCGAATGGACCTATTTTCTTAACGCCCTCAGGAATTATTACTGTGGTGATTGTGTTGTCACCGACATACCAGAACTTGTAGTTTTCATTTGTGTTAGGGTCAATTTCCCAGCTTTGCTTTGGTACATATGTGTAGTTAGAGAAAGCGAATTGACCGATTTCTGTTATGTTTAGATCCTGTGGAATCTTTACGTTTCCACCAAGTCCAAAGTAGCTTGTAAGCATTGGTCCTGATGTTACATATGGATCCTTAACTGTAATAGAAATTGTGTTTGAATAATATGTGCTCTTGCCGTTTTGAAGCACCTTGATTGATACAGATGCGCTACCCTCTGCCTTAGCAGTGATTTTTCCATTTGCATCAACCTCTACTATTTTGCTATTTGATGACTTGAACTCAACGGTTGTTTCATCTGGGAAGAACTTATCAAGCACGTATCTAATTGTTACTGCCTCTGACGGGAACATTTCAAGCGCATAGCTACCGCTACCGAATTTCATTTCGTTGCCCGTTTCACCAATATCTCTATCTATTGATGATAGGAAGTAGAATGCCTTGTTTACATAATATCCGTCAATGTAGAATTTATCTACAACTGGCTTTGTTACCTTCTTAAAGGATGGATTTTTTGAATATCTTTGATAGTCCTTGTATTTTTCCTTTTCGGCTTCATCCTTAATGCTTGAATATTTTACATAATTGCCGTCATCCTTAAGGATGTATTCTCCTGCCTTGTCCTCACCGTCTTCTCCGTCCTCGTCATTGTCAACTATGTACTCGGAGTGAACTAGAAGCTCAAGGGTTGCTTCCTTTAACACCTTGGTTGGATCCTTTTCATCAAGCACCTGTGCCTTAATGGTTGTGGTTCCTGGTGCAACAGCAAGAAGTGTGTTGTTTACAATTCTTGCAATGCTCTCATCCTCAGATGTGTATGTAAGGAGCTGTGACCATTCTGTTGTTGGATATACCTTAGGGTCAAGTGTGTAGGTTTGGTTAGGGCTGAGCTCTAATGTATTTATCTCGTTGCCCTCTTCATCTGTGCCTAGGTCAAAATAGAAGTCTGTGTATTCGTCTGGCAAGCCAATTTCGTAGGTTGCCTGATTCAATGCATAGTCATAAACTGCAACAGTGAAGGTGTTCTTGTGATATGCATTTCCCTTAATTTGCTCTATGTAATCTGTTAGCTCGTAGGTTACATAGTTTGTTGTGTTAAATTCTGAATAGATTGCATTTACATATTGGTCAAAGGCTTCAAGAATAAGTGTATCCATGCCTGTTGCTTGGTCCTTGGTTTTACCAACATAACCAACCTGCATACCCATTGCATAGTGGTTGTCGTAAACTGCAATTTTTGCAAAAAGTCTTGTTTTCTTTGTGCTCTTGTCGTACTCGGTGTAGTATTCAACGCCTGTTACACAAGGAGCCTCAAAGTCTGTTACTAGTGGGAATGTGAATGTATTGTTTGCATTTGTTTCAGCACCGTCGTTCTTATCGTAGTCAAGGAAGGTTTTAACGGTTACTATATACTTTGTGTTGTTTTTTAAGTTGTGCTCCATTGCGTCAAAGCCGACATCAATGTTTGCAGGGTAGATTGTTTGTCCGTTTGAATAGGATTTACGAACATATTCATCCTTACCCGTGAATACAACCTCACCTGTTGTAGCATCTGTAATTTCAATTGTTACAAGCTCACAGTTACGGAGTAAGCCCGCCCAAATGTATTCAAGTGAGTGAACTGTTCCCTCTTGGTTGGAAATTGAGATATACTTTCTATCTGCTGCAATTGGAGTTTCATTAGGATTTTGGTCGAAGTAGAATGAGCCCATGTAATTTACATAGTCGCCCTCTACTGAGCCGATTGGACGTGTTGCGTATGCATCTGGAAGAGTCTTGTCCTCAAAGTCAATTCCGTTATCAAGCTCATCCTTATTTGTTGCATAGTAGTCAAGGTCAAAGATTGGTGCCTTGCTCCAATCTCCATAGAATGCAAGGAAAGGAGCACTAAGGCTTACGTCGCCTTCGTTCTTATTGTTAAGAACAACGAAGCCCTCAACATACATACCATTCTTAAATGAGTCATCAAGATATTTCTTGTCTGCCTCTGAAAGGACGATTTCAACTGTTACAGCCTGTGATTTGCCCGCCTCAACGGTAATTGTTCCACATGATTGAGCACTGCTACATTCCATACCATTTAGCTTAATTGTTGGATTTAGCATATAGCCCTGCTCGGTTACTGTTGTTTCACCGTGGCTTGTTTTTGTTTCGCTAACGCCCTCGGTCATAACAATCATTCCAAGGTCGTATGTAAGAGTGGTGCTACCGAAGTTTTTAATTTCAAAGTTAAGTGTGTAAACGCCTGTCTTTTCAACATCATCACCAAGCTCAAACTTGGTCTTATCCATTGCGTTTCCATTCTTATCCTTTGTAATAATGTATGCCTTTGTTTTTGAGGCATTAAATAGGTTACCAAGACCTGCACCCTGCTTTCTTACTGCATATGGTAAGCCGTTTTTGTTGTAAACGATGTCGGCTGTTGACATAAGTAGGCAGTTTACAAGAGCTGCAACCTTTTTGTTATCGTTTGCAATTTCTGGGAAGTTTTCCTTTACGTATTGACGAAGAAGAATTACTACGCCAGAGGTGTTTGGTGTTGCCATTGATGTTCCAGAAATTCTATCGTAATCCTGACCAGGAACGGATGAAAGAATTGAGCCACCATGAGCTGTTAGCTCTGGCTTAATTCCAAGGCTTGGTGTTGGACCCCATGATGAGAAGTCTGACATAAATGGTCCAGAGGTTTGTGAGGTGGAGATTTTTACCATTCCACCGCCCTTGCTTGCTATGTATTCACCGTCTGCTTGGCTAATTGAGATAGCACCAAAGGTTGCCTCTCCTACGTTCATTTTAATATCACCTGATACATTGTTATAAACGATGATACCAAGTGCTCCCTGTGCTTGTGCAATATTAGCCTTTTCCTCAAAGGTTGTGTCTCCACGGCGAACAAGCACTAGCTTATCCTTAACATCAAGTCCCGCATAGTCAGCAACTCTACCAACACCAGGAACTATGACAATTTCAATCTCTGCCTCAGTTTTGTCCTTGCCTAGAACGTCAAGCAAGAAGTCCTTTTCCTCAGCAACTCTGTCAGAGGACTCTGAGAAGTAAATGATTGTGTCACCGAAAAGAAGATATGGTGTCTTTACACCGCTGATTGATGCAATTGAGAATGCTCCATCGTAGGTTGATGGTGAGCCAACTGTTGCACTGTCAGGGTTTGAGGTAAGACCAAGGTTACCATTCTTTTCAGAGCCGAAGGTTGAGTTATAGCTATTTGATGCAGCAACAACTAGTGAAATTCCTGCATCCTTGATTTTTGCATAAAGCTCGTTTTCTGCGAAGTATTCATCACTTGCACGGCTAAATCCACAGTCTGTTCCAAGTGACATATTGATTACGTCAACACCGAGTGTTACGCAGTCCTCAAGCGCAGAAATAATCCATGCGCTTCTTGCAGAGCTTTCAACGTCGGAGAAGGTTTTCATAATTACAAGCTGTGCATTTGGAGCAACGCCTGTAATTCTATCATCCTTACCTGCAATAATACCTGCAACGTGTGTACCGTGGTCACTGTTCATTGGGAATACGTCGCTATCGCCGTCCGCATAGTCAAATGCGTATGGAATTTTGTCATTTACGTAAACGTCGGATGCAGTAAGACCTGCTTGGAGCTTTTCAGATGCAAAATCCTTTGCGCTAAGTAGTCCTGCAACCTTTTCAAAGGTAAGTCCTAGCTTATCCTTTGATACATTAAAGTTCTTAAAGGCTGTATGAGTGTAGTCAATACCTGTGTCAAGCACTGCAACGGTCATACCTGTTCCGTCGTACTCGAACTTTGAGCTATCAAAAATACCTGTCTCATACACGTTTACCTTGTTTTCAACAAGAGTTGTTTCCTCTGGCTTATAAACCTCACCAACTATTGTTGTTGCAAAGCCTTCAAGTGCTCTTGCGGTTTGCTCAAAGTCATTTGCCTTGATAAGAATTTCAAAGCCACTTATAAGCGTATCGTACTGAACTCCAACATCAAAGCTGATTCCTTTAATTCTAAGAGTTGCTTCAAGGTCTGAATTTTCTGCCCTTATTGCATCTCTTACAGCCTGTGCCTGTTCAGTTTTTATAAATTGTTGGAAGGTAATATCAAGGTCAGCACTAGTGTATGCGTCGTAAAGTGCCTCCCTTTCTCCCTGTACTATTACTGAAATAGTATCCGTTCCCTTTACTGTGTCGGGAAGCTTGAATATCTTCGTTCCGTCGTAATAGCTTGATGAATCTACCTTAATTGAATTGTTGAGCTCAATATAAGGTGATGACGATGCTCCCGTTGAAGCGTATGCCGTATCCTTTGTGCTTACGAAATATATAAGTACGAGGGAAAGCGCTACAATTACGAACACAGTCAAAAGTTTGATTAGGTTCTGTTTTTTAAACATCTTTATCGCCTTTCTCTAATAATTTTAAATAAAGTATATATAATAATGTCGCACATACTGATATATTTTATCATTTATAGGTACAAAATTCAAGTGCTTTCTTTAAATTTAATAATATAGAGTGCTAATAGACTTTAAATTTTAAATTTTAGCGTAGTAAAGCGAAGATGCGATAAAGTCAAGTGCCGTGGGAGCTTGTGTTGCTTGGCTTCTAAATTTTTTAAAAAAATATTTTATAAAAAGTTCATAAAAAATTTATTTTTGTAGGGCATACAAATGTTTTCAAATTGCGAACATTTTTTGCAATTTGTTTTATATACTCAAATTTGTTGCTTATTCCTTGACAAGGTGTATGCCTTTATGCTAAAATTACATAAATAAGATTTTGCACCTTGATTTTTTTGTGCAAAAGGAAGGGAGTTACGCCTATGAATGAGGAAAAGCTACGAAAAATTCATACTGTTTATGGCATTATAATGTCGATTCTTGTGGTTTTTCTTGGAATTTGCTTTATTGTTTCCTGCATTACAATTTACAAAAGCGGTGATCGTCCGTTTACTCGTGAAAGCGTTGGTATTCAGCTTGGCTCAATTCTTATGCCGATTGTTCTATGCCTAGTTGGTATTATCGGTAATATCGTGCTTAGCTTCTATCCTCTTTCCAATACAAGGCTAAAAGCCAAGGTGGATTTTGGAGTTGCTCTTTCCAGATTAAGGGATAGATGTGATTTTGACTCCTGCCCAAACGACCTTCTTGAAAAAATCAAAAAGCAAAGACGCATAAGACTTGTAGCTTATATTGCTCTTGGTATCATCGCTTCGATATGCCTTGCAATTTCACTTGTATATTGTCTTAATAAAGAAAACTTTCCAGCCGTTGATATTACCGATGAGGTTGCACGTGCTGTTCTTGTTGTTCTATGCTGTACGATTGTCCTATTTGCTTCAATGCTTGGCTGTCGTGCAATTTGTGCCTCCTCCATCTCAACGGAGCTTGAAATCACAAAAAAAGTGCTAGGAGTGTCTAAAAAAGCCTCCCCTACACCTAAAAATGAAAACAAAAAATGCAAGACTATTATCAACGTATTACGTGGTGTAATTCTTGCTATTGCAATAGTATTTATCATTCTTGGAATTTCAAATGGCGGTATGGCTGACGTGCTTGGCAAGGCTATTAGAATTTGTACTGAATGTATCGGTCTTGGATAATATTTGATGCTAATGAAAGGAGAGCCGATTTATGAATGAAGATGTAGCTAAAAAATTAAATATGAACGGCTCGACAAAAAAAGCCGTCAACAGAGTAGCTCTTCGCTTTAAATCAAGCGATGGAAATGCTTACACAATGGAAAAGAGCAACCTTTCCCGCATTGAACCAAATCAAAACGACACAGATAAGAATGTCGTTCAAAACAATGAAAATCAGACACAGGGTGAGCAAAATCCCAAGAAAAAGGGGCGCTTTAAGGCTTGGGTGAGAAATCACATTCCTACAAAGCGCAGAATTATTCAATTCTATTCTGCATTGCTCTTTAATGCCAACCTAAAAGGCTTTAAGACTGGCTATATTTACAAGGGCCCTATTAAAAATATGTGTACCCCTGGTCTTAACTGCTATTCCTGTCCTGGTGCTTCAACCGCCTGTCCTCTTGGCTCGCTACAAAATGCAATGACAAGCGCTGACAAAAGCACTGCTTACTACATATTTGGAATAATTCTTCTGTATGCTATTTTAGCAGGACGCTGGATTTGTGGTTGGCTCTGTCCATTTGGACTTATTCAAGAGCTTTTACACAAAATAAAAACCCCAAAGCTAAAAAAGAGCAAATTCACAAGAGTTTTATCCTATTTAAAGTATGTAATTTTAATTTTCTTTGTATTCGTAATACCGATTGTATATTCATTAAGAAATGTACCTCTTCCTGCATTTTGTAAGTATATTTGTCCAGCAGGAACACTTGAGGGTGCAATTGGACTTTTAGCAAACAAGGTCAATGAAAGCTCATTCAGAATGCTGGGTCCACTATTTACGTGGAAGTTTGCACTTATGGTGTCCTTCATTGTTGCTTCGATTTTTGTATTTAGATTCTTCTGCCGTTTCTTCTGCCCTCTTGGTGCACTTTACGGCTTGTTCAATAAAATTTCAATCTTTGGTATTAAATACGACAAGGATAAATGTACACAATGTGGTCTTTGCATAAGCAAGTGCGAAATGGATATTAAGCACGTTGGCGACCACGAATGTATTTCCTGTGGCGAGTGCATTGACGTTTGTCCAACCAAGGCAATCCGCTTCAAGGGCACTAAGGTAATTCTTGCGGACAATGAAATTTCAAATGCAAGTATTGCCAAGGAAAATAATACACAGGCTACTTCTGCAAAAAAGAATCAAAAAGCTAAAAGGGCAACTAAAATTGTTGTTGCCTCCGTGCTTGGTGTAATTCTTGCTTCTGCCCTTGTTTACTTCAACTTTATTCACAAGGACCCTGTCGTTCCAAGTGGAAATGCAGTTGGTGACGCTTGTCCGTCCGATGAGCTACTTATAGTTGATGAAAACGGAATCAGCACTGAAAGAATTGACCCAACTGAGTACACTGGTAAGGTAACGGTTATTAACTTCTGGGGAACATGGTGCACGCCTTGTGTTCAGGAGCTACCTCATTTTGACCAAATTGCAACTGAATATAAAAATACAGTTAACGTATATGCTGTTCACTCAACTCTACTAAATAGCACAGCACAGGAATATATTGAGCAATACTACAAGGATTCAAATATGATTTTCATTCTTGATGAAAAGCTTGACCCTAGCAGTAAAACCTCACCTGATGCATATTTTAATGCTCTTGGTGGTACTGACAGCTGGCCTATGACTCTTGTGCTTGACAGAAATGGTATTATTGTTGCACACGTAACTGGTGCAATCAGCCACGATGAATTAAAGAGTGCAGTTGACGAGGCTCTTTCAAGATAATTAAAAGGCACACCACAATCGTGGTGTGCTTGTTTTTTACATAAAGTTAAGTAAAGCCTTGTGGTATAAGGCTTTTGACTTTTTGTCAAAGTTGCTCATTTTTACATATGTTCATATATTTAGTATAAAAATCATTCTTTTAGCAAAATTCTTTTGCTGAGCTTTTTTCTCTCTTTAAGGTCATCTTATATACATAAAAAAGCACCTACGGTCGTAGGTGCTTTAAAATTTAGTTTGCAGAGCTTAGCGTAATTGTTACAAGCTTTGCTTCCTCAGAAAAGCTTATTGCGCCTTCAAAATTCTCATAGCCGTCAGCCATAACCTTCTTTACACAGTAGCTTGGGCTCATTTTGCTATGAATTGCATAGCCCTCGTCATTTGTAAATGAGTTTACGCAGTCAGTTTCTGTTACAACGTCACACCAAACAACCATGGCCGCAGGAATTCCGTTGCCCTCCTCATCACACACAAAAACCGCATAGCCCTGTGGCACTGCTCCCTCTGTGCTCGAATCTGTTTCTGAATCTGTTGCTGTGTCTGTGCTTGAATCTGTTGCTGTGTTTGTTGCTGTATCTGTTGCTGTGTTTGTATTTGTATCACCGCTATCATTATTACATGATACAAAAGCCATAACACACACAAGTAGGCAAGCAACAATTAAAAGCAATGATAGTTTTTTAAATGCTTTCATTTTATTTGTCCTTTCCTTAATTATCCTCTGAAGCCTCAACAAGCGTGAAGCTAAAATAATCGTATTCGCCCTGCGCTGTATTCAAGCTTGTAATTGTGAAATATAGCGCTTCCTTTTTTACATTGATTACAAGGCTTCCGTCCTCGTTGCAGGCATAATTTGTTCCGTCGTAATTGATTACAATATCCTTATTAAGTCCTGTAAATGTAAGGGTTGAATCAACCGGTGATTTAATCTTAAAATAAAGCTTTGAAGCGCTTGGAATCCTTACATTTTCTGTAATCACTTCCTCTTCAAGACTAACCTCAACCTTGATTGGATCTGATTCCTCTAGTCCTGCATTATCCTCAATTGAAATTGTACAGCACGCAAAGAGCCATGCAGACTCAACACTTAAATTCTCTACGCTCGAGAATAAATAGTTAGGCGAGCCCTTCTTCCACCAGCCAACTCTGTTTCCGTGGTTCTTAATGGCTTTTGCCATATACTCATCAAGTGGATATAGTCCTGTTTTCTTATCACAGCTCTCGTAGTATTGGTCAACAAGCTCCTTGTATATTTCCTTCCTTATGAAATTGCCGTCATCATCATATAGCAAGGCTCTCATTGGGTCAGTTTTGCAAACATCATACAAGGAAGGCAGGTAGCTACTT
>JAZQHJ010000166.1:0-20552 GCA_045540515.1 Eubacteriales bacterium | reverse complement strand
AATGTTATTGCTCCTATTATGACAAAAACAGGTGGAGGGGCTTGGAGACAGACTATTTTTTATCCATATATGTATGCTTCCCTTTATGGTCGTGGCACCTCAATTAAATCAGAGTGCCAGTGCAACACCTATAAATCAAGCGATGGCTACGATATACCATATCTTTGCACCTCTGTAATTACAAATAATGACGAGGCTGTGATTTTTGCCGTTAACCGTTCTCTTTCTGAAAGCATTGAGCTTGAAATTGACCTTGACGGCTACGAGATATTTGAGCATATTGAGCTTCAAAGCGATGATTTACAGGCAACAAATGATGAAAACAGCGAAAGAATTATGCCGACAAAAAGGGAGCTTACAGGCAAAAAGCCAAGCCTAAAAAGGCAATCGTGGAATATGCTAAGGCTACGAAAAATTTAGCAAGACAGACTTAAATTTTGAGCATTGATGCTTATTATAGGAATTAAAGCAAGTTATACTTGCTTTTTTCTTATATTTATTTGCTTGCTTACTTGAAATACCCACCCTGCTATGATAAAATTATAATAAGCATTTTTCCCAAGGAGGGTTATTATGATAAAAGAAAAGGTTATTGATACTCATTTGCACGTTGAGGCGTTTATTGACGACGAAAGCACATTTATTGATTGCTTTGAGAATTACAGAAATTCAAACGACTTACATTCGTTTAATATTTGTGTTGTTCCAACAAAGCAACGTAATGCCTGTAACAATATGATGGCGGGCTTTTATAAATTAAAGCATCCAAATACCTATGCTCATCTTGGCGTTGACCATATTAAATTTCCAATTAGCGAGGAGATGCCACAGGGAATGGACCTTGTTACACAGTACAAGGAGCTAATGGAAATAGGCTTTGACGGTGTAAAAATGCTTGAAGCAAAGCCATCGACTCTTAAAAAAATAGGCAACAACCTTTTAGCCCCACCTCTTGCAAGACTTTTTGCAGAGATAGAAAAGGACCAAACGCATTTGCTTTTGCACTCAAATGACCCTGACGAGTTTTGGGATGCAAGTAAAATCTTTCCCGACCAAATTCAAAAGGGCTGGTTCTATGGTGATGGCACCTATGAAACACACGAGGGAGTTTATGAGCAAACTGAAAGAATGCTTGACCTATTTCCAAATATCAAGCTTACTCTTGCCCACTTCTATTTCTGTGGCAAAAATCCAGATAAGCTAATTTCACTCTTTGAAAAGCATCCAAATCTTTGCGTTGATATTACTCAGGGTGGTGAAATGTATGTTGCCTTTGAGCCACAGCACGACTACATTCGTAGCTTCTTTACAAAATATTCAGACAGAATTATGCTAGGAACAGACTGCACCTATTCTTGGGGCAACAGGGTTTATGACTGGCTAATTGACAGAACCTATCGCTTTATTGCAACAAATGACGTTATGATGGCGTTTAATGACCATACTCTTACAGGAATAAATTTACCAAAGGAAGCAAGAGAAAATATTCTTTATAAGAATTTTGAAAGACGTGTGGGTGCAAGCCCTAAGCCGATAAATAAGCAAAAGCTTCTTGCGTACGTAGAAAAATATAAATGTCTTTTAAGTGATACGGAGTGGAGCTATATTGAGCCGCACTACATAGCACTAAAAAAAGAGCTAGGAGAGTAAGATGAAATACAGAATTGAATACGATTCAATGGGCGAGGTTAAGGTTCCAAGTGACAGATTTTGGGGTGCACAAACTCAAAGAAGCCTTGAAAACTTTGCAATCGGCACAGAAAAAATGCCACATGAGCTTCTTTATAATCTTTTCCTTTTAAAGCTTGCGTGTGCAAGGGCAAATCACAAGCTAAAGCCAGAAAAAATGACGAAGGAAAAGCTTGAGCTTATTGAAAGAGCATTTGAAAACAGAGATGAGCTTATTGTAAATGAATTTCCTCTTAGCGTTTGGCAAACAGGAAGTGGCACTCAAACAAATATGAACGCAAATGAGGTTATTGCAAATTATGGCAACAGCCTTTGCGCTAAGACTCTTTTACATCCAAATGATGATGTAAATATGTCACAGAGCTCAAACGATGTCTTTCCAACTGCAATACATCTTTCATGCGTTGCAAATATTATGCTTGTACAGATTTATCTTGACAGCCTAATTGACACACTTAAAGCACTTGAAAAGAAATATAAGAAAGTAGTTAAAAGCGGTAGGACTCATCTTCAAGATGCAACTCCTATTACCTTTGGGCAGGAAATTTCCGGATGGCGCTCATCACTTGAAATTGATATGGCACTTCTTGATGAGGCTGTAAAGCCACTATGCTCCCTTGCAATTGGTGGCACTGCCGTTGGCACAGGGCTTAATGCGCCAAAGGGCTTTGATAGGGCTGTATGTAATGAGCTTTTCGAATTAACAGGAATTAAATATGTGCCTGCAAAAAATAAATTTCACGCACTTTCTTCAAAAAACGAGGTAGTTTTTGCGCATGGTGCATTAAAGGCACTTGCCTGTGACCTTATGAAAATCGCAAACGACATAAGGTGGCTTGCCAGTGGTCCAAGATGTGGGCTTGGTGAAATTACCATTCCAGAAAATGAGCCAGGCTCCTCAATTATGCCAGGAAAGGTGAATCCGACACAGTGCGAGGCAATTACTATGATTGCAACACAGGTAATGGGCAATGATGCTACAATAGGAATTTGCGCATCACAGGGCAATTTTGAGCTTAATGTTTTTATGCCCGTTATTGCCTATAATTTTCTACAATCCTGTGAGCTTTTGGCTGATGGAATTTCCTCATTTGAGGATAACTGTGTCAAGGGAATTAAAGCAAACAAGAAAAAAATGCAAGAAAATTTACATAATTCCTTGATGCTAGTTACTGCCCTAACTCCTTATATAGGCTATGAAAGGGGCGCAGAGATTGCCAAGCTAGCGCACAAGGAGGGCATTACTCTAAGAGATGCGTGTATCAAGCTTGGCTATCTAACAGAAGAGGAATTTGACAGATATTTTCATCCCGAGGAGATGGTTTAATGGACGTATATGAGGAATCACTAAAAATGCACAAAAAATGGGGTGGCAAAATTGAGGTTGTGTCAAGGGCTAAAATTGAAAGCCGGGAGGACCTTTCTCTTGCCTACACTCCTGGGGTCGCACAGCCCTGTCTTGAAATTCAAAGGGATATAAATAAATCCTACGAGCTAACCAGACGTTCAAATCTAGTTGCAGTTATAACTGACGGCACTGCCGTTTTAGGTCTTGGTGACATAGGACCAGAGGCAGGTATGCCTGTTATGGAGGGTAAATGTGCCTTATTCAAGGAATTTGCAGACGTTGATGCCTTTCCTATTTGCGTTCGTTCAAAGGATGTTGATGAGATTGTTAAGACCATATCTCTCATAGCGGGCTCCTTTGGTGGAATAAATTTAGAGGACATTAGTGCGCCAAGATGCTTTGAAATTGAAAAAAGGCTCAAGGACGTGTGCGATATTCCTGTTTTTCACGACGACCAGCACGGCACTGCAATCGTGGTTGCAGCAGCACTTTTAAATGCTCTAAGGGTTGTTAAAAAGGACATTTCAAAAATCAATGTTGTGATTAATGGTGCAGGCTCGGCAGGAATTGCAATTGGTAAGCACCTTATGAATATGGGTGTTAAAAATCTTATAATGGTTGACCGCTTTGGTATAATTTGCAGGGATGATGAGTCGCTTAGCCAAGCACACAAAGAGATTGCTATGCTGACAAACGAAAAAATGCTAAAGGGAACGCTTGAAAATGCAATGGTGGGTGCAGACGTCTTTATCGGTGTTAGTGCACCAAATGTAGTAAGCAAGGAAATGATTGCTTCAATGGCAAGCGATGCTATTGTGTTCCCTATGGCAAATCCCGTGCCTGAAATTATGCCAAATGATGCACTTTTGGCAGGAGCAAGAATTGTTGGAACAGGAAGAAGTGATTTTCCAAATCAAATTAACAATGTTCTTGCATTCCCTGGAATTTTCAGAGGAGCACTTGATTGTCGTGCTACAAAAATCAATGAGGAAATGAAGGCAGCAACAAGCTATGCCCTTGCCTCACTCATCCCAGAAAATGAGCTTTGTGAGACAAACATAATTCCAAATCCACTTGACAAAAGAGTGGCAAGAGCTGTTGCAGATGCAGTAATTCAAGCTGCACACGAGACAGGTGTAAATAGAATATAAAATAAAGAGCCAAATTTTTGGCTCTTTTCTATTTGCTTGCTTTTTGTCCTGCGTCGCCTTTTTGAAATTTTTTAAGCAAAAAACTCTTTGGTATGAATTGCAACTAAAAAAGCCGACACGTAGTCGGCTTTTTGCTTATTTTATTTTAAAAATTGCACGAAGCACCGTGCTTAAAAGCTTACCTGTTTTAATGGTTACAATCTTCATAAATTCACCCTTTTGTGCTATTTAAAGAATTTGCTATTTATTAACACTATATGGCAAAATTTATTTTTTGTTACTTTTCCAGCTAGGCTTTTTCTTTAAAATCTCATAAAGCATTATATAGCTCTCGTGACGGGATTTTGGAATATCCCCCTCGTTTACTCGTCTTATGATATCACAGCCCTCGTCCTTGGTATGAGTGCATTTTGTGTATTTGCACTCTCCTCTTGACTTGTCAAACTCTCTGAACGTGTCAAAAAGCTCATCAAGAGTAAAGAAATCAAAGCGTTCAAAGTCAAGGAGTGAAAAGCCAGGGGTGTCAGCAAGGTAGCCACTATGCCCCTTACCTATAATCTCATCAAAGGCAAAAAGCTCCGTGTGACGGGTGGTGTTTTTACCTCTTTCTATTTTTTCACTAAGCTCTCCCGTTTGTAAATCAAGATTTGGGAATATTGCGTTCATAAGTGTGCTTTTTCCCGCACCAGAGACACCTGCAAATGCACAAAGTGGCGTACCCTGTGTCGAAATTTGCTTAATGTAGTCAAGGACAAGCTCAATTCCATCGTGACTCTCGCTTGATGTAATAAAGGTGCTGTATCCACATTTTTTATATATATCATAGGTGGATTTTGCAAAGTCAGCATCGAGGTCTGCCTTAGTTATTAAAATAACTGGCTCAATGCCATTATGCTCAGCAATACAAAGCATTTTATCAACGATATGTAAGTCTGGCATTGGCTTTACACACGGAATTACAGCAAAAATTACATCAAGGTTTGCAAGAGGGGGTCTTATGAGTGAGTTTTTTCTATCTAAAATCCTTTTGCAAAATAGCTCACCACCCTGCGGCTCAAGCTCCACCCTGTCCCCAGTCAGCAGTACTAGCTTTTCGTGTCTAAAAGAGCCACGTCCCCTGACATTTACATAAATCTTGCCATCAAATTCGTTATCTAAGCGTACAGTGTAAAGTCCACCAACTCCCTTAATTACTGTTCCTAAAATCATTTTTTATTTCCCTTAAACAATGCCTTTACTCTTGCTTTGAGGTTCTGCCATGCTGAATTTGAGGGTAGCTGTTCAAATTTTTGCTTTTTGTCCTTTTGTAACGCCTTTACATAATGGAGCATTTCCTCAACGCTGTCAAATCGGTCATTTTGCTTTTTACTCATTGCGCAAAGAATAATTTGCTCAAGTCCGTATGGAATTTTTGAGTTGATTGCTCTTGGTGGCACCGGCTTTTCATTTACGTGCTTCATTAAAATTGCAATTGGTGTATCGCCTGTAAATGGCATTTGTCCTGTTACAAGCTCGTAAAGCATTGCACCAACGGAATAAATATCGCTTCTTGGGTCAATTGGCTTTCCACTTGCCTGCTCTGGACTCATATAATAAACTGTACCAACTGCCTTGTCAGTTACAGTTACAGTTTCGGCATTGGGAAGCTTTGCAATACCAAAGTCCATGACCTTAATTCTTCCGTTGTTAAGTAGCATTATATTTTGTGGCTTAATATCTCTGTGAATTATTCCCGCCTCGTGCGCACAGGCAAGTGCCCTTAAAACCTGTACGGTGAAGCTGAGTGCCTCGTCAATATCAAGTGGTCCATTGTTTTTAATAAGGTAATTTTTAAGAGTCATTCCCTCAACAAATTCCATTACCATATATTTAAGGTCGCCGTCCGTTTTAACCTCATATACGGCTACAATGTTTCTGTGCTTTAATTCTCTTTCCGCACGACACTCGTTTTTAAATCTCTTTACAACAATTTCATCACAAGCGGCCTCCTTTTTAAGAAGCTTAATTGCGACAATGTTTTGGTTTACCTTCATATCAGTGGCCTTGTAAACCACTGCCATTCCACCTATGCCTATAAGACTATCAAGGCGATATCTTTTATCAAGCATTGTGCCAACGATTTTTTTGTATTCCTCGTTTTTGTCCTTTGTTGCCATATCACCCGTCCTCCTTATAGCTTTACTAATACTGCTGTTATATTGTCGCTACCACCGTTGTTGTTAGCTGTGTCAATAAGCTTTCTTGCTCTTATTTTGAGCCCGATTTCATCAATGGTACGTGCATTATAGTCATTTGAAACAATGTCGCACATTGTTGCCTCATCAACGTGATTGATAAGTCCGTCAGTGCAAAGCAATACAAACGTGCCCTCTGTTACATTTTCCTTGTAAACATCGCCCTCAACGTCGGACTCTGTTCCTACCGCCCTTGTTATTACATTCTTATTTGGTGAGGTGCAAGCCTCCTCGGAGGTGATTTGCCCTGCATCAATAAGATATTGAACATATGAGTGGTCCTTTGTTATTTGCTTAATTCTATTGCCCTTTAAGAAGTAAACTCGGCTGTCGCCCACGTTTACAGCAAAAACAGTTTTGTTAATTATAAGGGTTGCAACAAGGGTTGTGCCCATTCCCTTCATTCCAAGGTGTGTTTTTGCATAATTATAAACGGCATCATTTGCAATTGAAAGGGCTGTCAAAAGTGCCTTTTTGATTTCCTGTGATGTTACCTGCTTGGTTTTATTACCGATATATGGTTCAAGGAAGTTGTCCATTGCGGACACGAATTGCTTTGAGGCAATTTTAGAAGCCTCCTCGCCACCCTTAGCGCCACCCATTCCGTCACAAACAACGCAAAGACAGGTTCTGCTTGAATATTTCCTTGTAATGTGAGAGTCCTGATTGTTTTTTCTCTTCATTCCCACGTCTGTGTGTGATACTATAATCATTTTTTATTCTCCGTGCTCTTTATCCTTGTGTCGAAGCTGTCCACAGGATGCATTTATGTCAGAGCCAAGTCTGCGCCTTATTGTTGCATTTATTCCCAGTGATACAAGCTTATTTTTAAATGCGTTTGCTTTTTTTGAGGTACCAAGCCCTGTTTCCTTTACCTCATTTAGTGGTATAAGATTTACGTGGCATGGCCCCTTTATGTATTTTTTAAGAAGCCTTGCAAGTGCCACTGCACCGTCAAGGTCATCATTTTTTCCTGCAATTAGTGTGTATTCAAAGGAGATACGTCTGCCTGTTTTTGCAAAATAGTCATTACAAGCATTAAGCAGTGTCTCAATTGGATATTTGTTATTTATAGGCATTATGCTTGAACGCACAGCATTATCGTATGCGTGAAGCGAAATTGAAAGCGTGATTGGAAGCTCCCTTGTGCTAAGGTCATTTATTCTGTCAACAAGACCACAGGTTGAAAGAGAAATATGGCGCAAGCCGATATTTAATCCCTCGTCACTGCTTACAAGCTCTAAAAATTTCAGAGTATTATCGTAGTTGTCAAGTGGCTCTCCAATACCCATCATAACAACATTTGAGATTCTCTTGCCTGTATCAGCCTGTGCCGATATGATTTGTCCTAGCATTTCGCTAGGGGTTAAATTTCTTACTCGTCCGTTCAAGGTTGAAGCACAGAATTTACAGCCCATTCGACAGCCGACCTGTGAGGATATGCAAAGGGTATTTCCGTGCTCATATTCCATAAACACGGACTCAATGCACTCTCCGTCAATGAGCTCAAAAAGATATTTAATTGTGCCATCAAGCTTGGAAACAAGCTTTAATTTCACCCTTGGTAGCCTAAACTCGAACACGTCATCAAGCTTTTCTTGTAGTGCCCTTGGGATGTTTCGCATTTGCTCACCCCATGCGCCCTTGGTTATCCAGCTATAAATTTGCTTTGCTCTGAATTTTGGCTCACCAAGATTTATAATTTGCTCCTGCACCTCATCGTAGGTCAAGGAAAGAATATCAATTTTCATCATTTCACTCTTTTTAGCTTGGCTACAAAGAAGCCATCTGTTTTCGTTTCGTGTGGCAAAAGGGTGCACATTCCGTCCTTACTCCTTATGCTACCGACCTCAAAGTCAACAGGGACAAAGCCTTCGTTTTCCTTCAAGAATTTTTCAATGTTTTTTTCGTTTTCGCCACTTGTAATTGTGCAAGTGGAATAAATGAGCTCTCCACCGATTTTTACATATCTTGCACAATTTGAAAGTATGTCAAATTGGACACGTGGTAGGGCTTTTATGTCGTTTATGTCCTTGTATTTGATTTCGGGCTTTTTAAAAATTACGCCAAGTCCAGAGCAAGGAACGTCACAAAGCACCTTATCAAATTTGCTATCATACTCGCAAAGATATTCCTTTGCGTTTTGCTCTCTTACGCTTATTATATCAACACCAAGTCTGCTTGCCGATTTTGTGATTAAGGAAAGCTTGCTTTTATGTAGGTCAGATGCAAAAATTTGTCCCTTACCCTGCATATCAAGTGCCATTGAAAGCGTTTTGCCACCAGGACAAGCGCATACGTCGGCAATAATTTCGTTTGGCTGAGCATTTAACGCCCTTGTGCATACTCTTGATGCCTCGTCCTGTACAAAGACAAAGCCAAGCTCAAAGAGGTCGCTTATTTTTGATGCCTGTGTCTTGCATTTTATAATGTCGTCTGAATACTCTGATAGCTGTGCCTCAATGCCTCTTTTTTGTAGCTCAAAAAGAACGTCAATTGGCTTTAATCTTATTGTGTTTACTCTTAATGAAAGCTCTGCTGAGGTTGGCTCGTAGGTTACTATATCGTAGGCAGTGTCCTGTCCGTACGAGTCAATAAGTAGCTCTATAAGTGGCATTGGGAACGAGTATAAAACAGACACGTGTTGCCATTTTTCCTCGGGTAGGGATATTTTTCTTTCATCCCTTATAAAGGCTCTCAAAATTGCATTTATAAAGCCCTTCGATTTTTTTGGAGCAAGTCTTACGCACTCATTTGTAGCAGAGTAATCAGGTATTTTTGTAAGAAAATAAAGCTGATAGATACCAAGACGTAAAATGTTGCGCTCCACCACCTCAATTTTGCTAAATGGTATGCTTGAATAGTGCTGAATTACATAATCAAGGAGCATCCTTTTTTCAAGAACTCCAAGATACAAAATCGTATAAAGCCCCACGTCCCTTTCATCAAGCCTTGCTCTTTGTAGGGTTGTGTTAATTTCAAGGTTTGAAAAAACGGAGCTTTCTTCGGTTTTTATAAGTGATTTTAATGCAAGCTCTCTTGGATTATCCATTTTTTCTCTCCTTTCATTTAGACGTACTCTTTTGTTTTAAAGGCACCCTTTAATTTTTTGATGCACCCTTGGTTTTTTAGGGTTTTCCCTGTGCTTGTCTGCTTTAACAAGCCTATAAGCTAGCCAAGAATATCTCCTAGCTTAATTTTTCTGCCGTTTATATAGTCCCTTGCATTCATTTTGCTCTTGCCCTGTGGAACGATTATATCAAGAGCAACGGCTCCATTTTGGCACTTTACAAAAATAGCGCCATCAAGTGCTACAATTTCACCACATTTTCCACTGTATTCCTTATTTATATGCCTTGCCTTAACCACCTTTAAAATGCTACCGTCGGGTAATTTAGTAAAGGCAAGAGGAATTGGTGAAAGTCCTCTTATTTGGTCGTGAACCTCTTTTGCATCCTTGCAAAAATCAATTTCGCAATCTGCCTTGGTTATCTTTTCAGCATAGGTAAATTCACTTGACTGTGGGGTGTAGGTAGCTGTACCCTTTTCGATTTGTGCAACAGCTTCAAGTAGTGCATCGCTTCCAGCAATAGCAAGCTTATCGTGTACTGACTCAAAATTGTCGTCCTCCTCAATTGTAACCCTCTTTACAAGAATTACATCACCTGTATCAAGCCCTGCATCCATTTTCATAACACTAACGCCTGTTTCGGCACATCCATCCATAATCGCACGTTGGATTGGTGCAGCACCCCTGTATTTTGGTAAAATTGATGCGTGGTTGTTTATACAGCCATATTTTGGATAGGACAAAACATACTCTGGTAAAATTTTGCCATAGGCAACAACCACAATAAGCTCTGGATTAAGCTCCTTTAAGGTGTCAAGAAAAGCCTCATTTTTAAGGGTTTGTGGCTCATATACTGTAAGCCCCACCCCTTGGGCATATTTCTTTACATCGCTAGGAGTAAGCACCATTCCTCTGCCCTTTGGCTTGTCAGGTGCTGTTACTACACCGACAATTTCGTGCCCTGTATTATATAGTGCTTCAAGATTTTGCCTTGCAAAATCAGGAGTGCCCATAAATAATATTTTCATATGCTTAGTCCTCTTTATACTTTTCGCTGGCTCTGTCGATATAGAGCTTTCCGTCAAGGTGGTCAAGCTCGTGGCAAAGTGCTCTTGCAAGCAAGCCATGTCCTGTTACCTCAATTTCATTTCCATTTCTATCAAGAGCCCTAACTGTCACGTGCATAGGTCTTTTTACAGTTCCCCATTCACCAGGTAGTGAAAGACAGCCCTCCTGTCCCTCCTGTTCACCTGACACTGCAACAATTCTTGGATTTATAAGCTCAAAGAGTCCCTCCTCGGTTTCAATTACAACAATTCTTCTGAGTACACCAACCTGTACACCCGCAAGTCCACAGCCCTGTGCAGCTCTCATTGTTTGAACCATATCATCAAGTAGGGTTAAAATTCTTGGAGTAATTTCAGTTACCTCACGGCTAACCTTTCTTAAAAACTCCTCGTTATCTGCTCTTTTTACGATATTTAAAATTGCCATTTTTTCCTCCTTCTATAAGCTAGACGGGTTGAAATCTATTGATAAATAATCCTTTGTGGATTTTTTTGAATATTCAAAATATACCCTTGCAAAAATTTGTCGAATTTTGTTGTTTAGCTTACATTTAACAATAATTCTCTTGCGATACCTGTTTTGTGCCTTATATATTGGTGCCTCAAACGGACCATATGCAATAACAGGTAGCTCTGCTTTTCTAAATTCCCCCTCAAGCTCCTTAATGAGCCTTGAACAGGCATCATTTAGCTCACTTTCATTTGTGTACGAAAGTGTAATTAAGGCAATATCACAAAACGGTGGGAACTGGTAGGATTTTCTTAGCAAAATCTCATTTTGATAAAATGCCTCATAGTCCTGACGTGCTGCAAGCTGAATTGTTTGCTCATTTGGTGAGCTTGTTTGAATTATTGCAATTCCGTGGTCACTTGCTCTTCCCGCCCTACCTATTACCTGTGTAAGCATTGAAAAGGTACGCTCCGATGCACGAAAGTCGCTTGTATATAGCATCATATCGGCATTTAAAACTCCAACAAGCGTAACTAGTGGGAAGTCGTGCCCCTTTGTTACCATTTGAGTGCCGATAAGGGCATTTGCCCTTTTGCTTCTGAAATCACCAAGTATTCTGTCATACGACGTCTTTGAGGTGGTTGTATCCGCATCCAAGCGAAGCGTTGTTATGCTTGGGAACAGCTCCTCTATATCCTGTTGAACCTTTTGAGTGCCAAGACCGACATACTCAAAGCGTTCATTTTCACAGCTTGGACATTTTTGAGGGAGCCTTGATTTATAGCCACAATAGTGACAACGAAGTGTGCCACTTTTGTCCATTATCTCGTTTGTTTTTTGAGTATCATTATCTATTTTTCTATATGAATGATATGTGAGGGCAACAGAGCAATTTGGACATTCAAGCGCAGTGCCACAGCTAACACAGCTAACTGCCGAATGGTAGCCACGGCGATTTAAAAACAAAATAGCCTGCTTATCATTCTCAATAATACTTGAAAGCTCCCTTGCGAGCTTATGGCTAAACGCACTTGTGTTTCCCATTTGTCTTTCCTTGCGCATATCCACAACTAAAACATCGGGAAGCGTTGCATCTCCATAGCGCTTGTCCATTTTAACGAGGGTGTAAATTCCACTCTTTGCCTTATAATAGGAGCTAAGTGATGGTGTTGCCGATGCAAGTAGCATAAGCGCATTTGACCTTGCACATCTGAATCTGGCAATATCGTGCGCCAAATATTTTGGGCTTGTATCGGATTTATAGGTATGCTCCTGCTCCTCGTCAATTACAATCATACCTAGATTTTTTACTGGTGCAAATATGGCGGAGCGAGTGCCGACAACAATGTCAGCCGTGCCGTCAAATATCTTTTTGTAGGTGTCAAATCTCTCACCCACTGAAAGTCCTGAGTGAATTACAGCAACCCTATCCCCATAGTAGCCACAAAAGACAGCAACCGTTTGAGGGGTTAGCGAAATTTCTGGCACAAGGACTATTACGCCCTGTCCATTTGATACAACCGTATCAATCATTTTTTTAATAACACTGGTTTTCCCGCTTCCTGTAATTCCGTAAAGCAATGCCCCTTTTGGCTCATTTGATAAATAGAGCTCCTTCAAGGTGCTATATGCCTTTTCTTGCGTATCGTTTAGGGTAATTTGCTTATCAAGCCTTTTTATGTCCTTATAGGGATTGCGAGTTAGCTCAATTCTGCGAATTTTTATCAAGCCCTTTTCAAGGAGTGCATCAAGTGCGGATTTTGAGCTTTCAGTGCTTTCGTAAATTTCCTTATTGGTTAGCTCATCATATTCGCAAAGGAGCCTTAAAATCTCTGCTTGCTTTTTGCCACGAAGCTTGATTTTTCCCTCGCCATTTGCAATTCTTGCACCCTCCTCACGTGGGATAGCAAGAGACACCCTTGTCTCGTACTTGCTTTTTTCCCTTTCGTCAATGTAGGTTTTTTTGGTAATAAGTCCCTTGGAAGCAAGGTACTTAACCCCTGCGTGTGCATCCTCAAAGGTGCTTTCGAGCCTATCCATTGTTACGTCTGGATTTGCACCTATAAATTCATAAATATGGCTGTATTTTGTATCAGTGTGCTCATAAGAATTTATTGTAAAGGCTTCCTTTGTTTTAAAAACAAGAGCCGATGGGATTATGCATTTTACAGCCTCACCGATTGTGCAAAGGGTTGTGCTTTTCATATATTTGCAAAGCTCTAGCATTTCCTCGTTTAGACTAAAATAGCCTGAAAGCACAGAGGTAATAGGCTTTATTTCCTGATTTTCATCATCTTTTGTCTCTGCTACAACAATTGCAAGCCTTGCACGATTTGTTTTTCCAAAGGGTACGCTTACAGCACTACCCACTCTTACCTGCTCACAATATATCTCTGGTACAAAATACGTATATTCGTGGTCCGCATGATACGGCACGTCTATTATATGAGCTTTTATATATTTGCCGTTCACTGCGTTCCCTCTCCTTGAATTTTTTAATTATTCCTCTGCGTCCTCAATTGTATAGCCACTGTCTGTGTCAAATACATTTGTTGCACCCATTAGGTCGCTTGTGTTATTTTCGTCATCGTCGTCATCAAAGTCGTCATAGTCCTTTTCTGACTCAGCCTCCTCGGCATTTTCTTCTTTCTTTTCATCAGCTACTGGAATGTATCTTGCTATTTCTCTTTCTGGCTCCTTGTAATCCTCTACAACAACGATTGAATCCTCGTAGCCCTGCTCACCTGGAAGATAAACCTCGAACTCTCCGTCCTTCATTTCACGAAGTGCGTTCTTTACAGCCTTTTCATCTCTGTAATCCTTGTTGATAAGTGAAGAAACGTCCTTGTCTGTTTCCTTGTTTGCAACCTTTTTTTCTGCCTCTCTACGCTCTTGAATGTATTGATTTGTAATAATTCTTGCGCACTTAGCTGTTGCCATAACCAAAGAGTATTTATTTAATTTTTCCTCTCCGTTTTCCTTTGATGTTGCCTTTAATAGCTCTTGAATTGATGGATAAAGCATTTTATTTTCTCCTTTTGCTTATATAAATTTTTCCATAATGGATTTTGTGTACCTTGTTCTGTGGTGCTCTGCAACAATTATTGAATAAATTGCATCTGCACACTCATCGACCTTGCCATTTTCGTTGATTACTGAATAATCATACTCGGGTAGGCGCATTACCTCTTTTTTTGCAGTTAGTAATCTTTCGTTTATTTCCTTTATGTCCTCAGTTCCTCTGCCCTCAAGCCTTTCCCTTAGGATTTGAGCATTCGGCGGAGTTAGCATAATGGTTACAGCATCTGGCATTTTTTCCTTAATTTGCATAGCGCCATTTACGTCAATTTCCAAAATCACGTCATTTCCGCTAGCAAGCGCCATTTCAACCTCTTTTTTAGGTGTGCCATAATAATTATTATTACCCTGAAAGTAGTTATATTCAAGCATTTCTCCGTCATTTATTCTTTGCTTGAACTCCTGCTCGGTAATAAAATAATATGTAACGCCGTGCTTGTCCTCTGGACGTGGGGACCTTGTGGTTGCGGAGATTGATAGCCTTAGCTCACTATGCTTTTCTATCAGCCTTTTAACAACCGTACCCTTACCACTTCCAGCAGGGCCTGAAATAATAACTAGTAGTCCACTCATTTATTGCCTCCGTTGTCATCCGTTCCGTTCAATCTTTGACCTAGCACCTGTGGGGTGAGTGATGATAATATTACGTGATCGGAATCTGTAATAATTACGCACTTGGTTTTTCTGCCACCCGTGCAGTCAATTGCTCTTGATGAATCCTTTGCCTCTGCGACAATTCTCTTTGCAGGTGCAGAATCAGGCGATACAACTGCCACAATTCTTTCATCAAGCACCATATTATTAAAGCCTAAATCTACAAATTTCATTATTCTACGTTTTGCACCTGCTCCCTTATTTTTTCTAGCTCATTTTTAATACTTACAACTAAGTGAGCAGTTTCTGTGTTTGACGCCTTTGAGCCGATTGTGTTTGTTTCTCTGTTCATTTCTTGAAGCAGGAAGTCAAGCTTTCTGCCAGACGGCTCGTCCGCCTTTACAATATCATAAAAGGCATCAAAGTGAGCTCTTAATCTTACAAGCTCCTCATCAATTGCAATCTTGTCTGCATAAATTGCAACCTCGGTAAGTATTCTTTGCTCATCAATTTGCACGGAATTATCATTTAGGAATTTCAAAATTCTGCCTTCAAGCTTCTCGGCATAGCCCCTTGTGTCGCTTTCGGAGTTTTTCTCAATAACCTTTAAGTATTCCTTGATATTGCAAATCTTTTCATCAATGCTCTCATATAGCCTTTGTCCCTCGGTGATACGTCTATCAATAAAGTGGGAAAGTGCCTCATCAAGAACAAATTTAATATCAGCCCAGTCGCCCTCTAAATCATCCTCTGGCTTTTTGGTTACAAAAATGTCCTTGTTTGATGCAACCCTTGACACAGTGATGTCGTCCTTTAAATCAAAGGTGTCTCTTAACCTATAAAGGGCCTCAATATAGGATTTTGCATATGCGGTATCAATGCCGATTTCAATTCCGTCCTGTTCTAGCAAATCAACGCCTACAAAAACCTCAATCTTTCCTCTTGAAATGCCCTGCTCATTAAGGTATTGCTTAATCTTGTCCTCTAAAAAGCTATATAGCCTTGTGATTTTAACAGAGCAATCAAAATATCTGTTGTTCACGGACTTTATTTCAACTGTAATGTCCTTGCCAGAAACTGTTTTTCTTGCTCTACCAAATGCAGTCATGCTTCTAAACATATTCTTTCTTCCTTTACGTGTGCGTAATATTATATATATAAATTGTAACGCACGTGCAAAATTATTGTCAACTTTTTTGGCAAAACTTTGGTTAAATATACAAAAAAACGCAACAAAATGTTGCGTTTTTGGTTATATTGCACAATATCCGAGCACCCTTTAAGCCTATTATTTTAAGTGTCAACGGCTTGTCGTTATAATCTTAACTATTTAAAAAACCTATCTATTTTTAGCTGACGTCTTAGCTTGTACTTGTAGTAAAGGCTCAATCTTGAAAGAAGCACATCAACAAGGATGAAGGAGATAACTCCACCAACACAGAATATAAGATTAATGTACCATACATCTGGTGAGCCAAGCACAAATTGCAAAAGCAGTGTAAGTCCCACAAAGGCAAGTGACATATACAACACCTTGATTATAAAAGCAATCACCTTGGGTAGTCTTTCAATATATGGCTTGAACACAGGATAAATTGCAAAAAGGAGATACTCGACTGCAACCGAGGTATCAATTGGTAAAATGAATGCAAGTAGACCTGTTACAAAATAGATTGCAAGGGCATAGAATTTTAATTCCTCAAAGGCAATCAGCATAAGTGCTGTTGCAATTATTACCGCACTTAGATCAAGAATTCTTGTAATACCACCAAGAAAAAGTGCCACTATGCCAAGAGCAGAAAAAATTCCACAAAAGGCAATGTATTTAGTTTTTTTCAAGCCATCACCTTCCACACAGGCAGTCCATACACATAAGACAGGTGCAAATATCACAGCAGGAGCATCCGCCCGTTGTGTGGTGCTGTTGATTTCCGTAGGAATTAGCTTGATTTCTTAAATTTTGACGCATATTTTCATACTCTGGGTTACCTGGATCCATTGAGCAAGCGGTGTCAATATACTTCATTGCATCAAAATAATGTCCTCTATGAATAAGCACACAGCTCTTTAAAAAGTTCCACTCGGCATTTCTTTCGTGCATTTCAACATCATTTAGCATTGACTCAGCGGCATTGTAGTCGCCCTTGTTTATATTTTCTCTGATTTTTCCATAGAATCCGTTGGTTTCGCCCGTACCTGTGTACGAATTTCCTGTTTTTTCGCCAGCTCTTTCTCTTAAAATTTCATCATATGCATCGTTAATTTCCTGCATCTTTTGAGCTGCAACATCAGCCATGTTGCTATCTGCATAATTATCAGGATGATACTTCTTTGCAAGTGCTCTATACGCATTTTTAACCTCTTCGTTTGTTGCATTTGGTGAAATACCAAGCACCTCATAAGGATTTTTCATTCGTTTTCCCTCCCTTGGGTTTTTGCTATAACTCATTTTAGCATAAATCTATTAAAAAGTAAAGTAATATATGTTAATTCTGTGTAAACGGTAGGTGCGAGAAGTTAAGACCTACTCTTGTTTTCAAGGGCTAGCACCCTTGTGGTTTCTGAAACGAGTCCGTCGTACACAACATTTTTTATAATCGGCTCAATGTCTCTGTGGTGTGAAAAGTCAAGTAGCTCAACACTCTTGCTTAGCATATTCAATTCAAGCATTGTAGCACTATACAGCATTGCTTTGCTATTCTCATCGAGCTCTGTACCTATTGCGTTTTTAATAGGATTGAACGTCTTTTTCTTAACGTCCTTAGCCAGGTCATCAATTGCATCAATTACGTAAATCCACTTGCCGAGGTGAAAGCCGATTTCATACATAATTCTTTCAACTGTTCCCTTGTAGCTATGTGATGCACAAGCACCAAGTAGCTTACCAAAGGTCTGTGCTGTTTCATCAATAGACGAGGAGCTTTGCTCTTCAAGGATGGTAAGCTCGTCTATACAGTCTTGGATTTTAGCTTCAAGTTCCTTCAAATCCTTGTCGGTTTTTTTAAGAAAAATAGACACGCATGCGGCAATTCTTGCTCCAAGCCTAGCAAAGCCACGACTATCCCTTATGTTGTCCTTTAGCTTTAATCTTGTCAAAATTACACTTGTCCTTGCACTATATTTTAGGGAGTCATTTATTTGCATAATAGGTCTTTTCTTAAATGGATTTGAAAGACAGCGTCCCGACTTGATTTGGCATTTTGCATCATCTGCAACAATTCTAAGAAGTGCCAAAAAAGCAAAGTCATAGCTCAGTGTCATTTTTGAAAAGCATCCTGTGCATTTTCCCATTGTCTTGCAAAGCCCACAGTATGTAGCCTTATATATCTCGTGCTCCTTAATTTTAAGCTCGGGAATATTTGGCTTTACATATCCAAACATATTTTGCCACCTCCCATAAAATCAGCAAATTATCAAAATGCTACCTTCATAATATATATTATATTGTACTACTTAACTTGACCTTTTGCAAGGAATATTTTTTAAAATGCTATGGGATATGCTCTTATTCTTAAAAAACACAGGGCTTTGTGTACCCTGTGAAAATATTTCAAGAATTTTTAACGCAGAAGACGGGATTCGTATCGCTCCCGTAAGGCTAGCTTTTTAGTAGTCAAAGCCAAATGCTCTTGATGCCATTTCAAGTATTTTTAGCTTGATTTTGTATTCACCACTTGCACCAGTTATAAGGTTATATTGGTCCTTTGTTAACCCCACCTCAACAGATGTATCATCATCGTATTCAAGTGCAACAGAGGTGCAAAGAGGCGGGTATAAAACGCACCACCAGTTTTGTCCCTTGCCACTGCCGATAATGATTTTAAGTGAGGTGTACTCTCCTGCGGGTAGCGAAAAGGTGTCATATTCCCTTGTGGGATACGTCTCGCTTGTCAGCTCTGCTCTTACCTCATAATCGAAGCCCTCGTTTTTTAGACACTGGGTAGCGATTTTTTCTAAATTTTCCTTATCCTCCTCGATTGCTAACATCGCCTCCTGCTTGCTGTTCACCTCATAGGTATTCATATGTGCAAGGACAGCATCTCTTACCTTTAGCTTAACCTCTTGATCCTTTTCTGTATCAGAATTTGCAATCACGTGAAGCCTTATTGTTGAATTATATATGTCAGCCTCCTCTCTTGTGGGTATAATAGAATTAAGAACCAAAAAGGATATTACTGCAATTATTATTGATATTCCTGCCTTCATTTCTTCTCCTTTGTTTAATTTTTATTTTAGTGGCTGATTTACTTAATAATTGTTCCCCTTTTTTAATTTTATATGCACAAAGAATTGAATATCCTTCACTTTTTGGAAAAATATTTTTCAAGTGGTGAAATACGGAAAGCTACAACAAGAAAATTACTCAATTTGTTGCTTTAAAAATTGGGCTAAGGTATTGATTTTACAAGCCTTTTGTGATAAAATGTACTTTGAATAATTTGGTAAATCTTACAGCTTTTAGGAGTTTTAAAAATATGGAAAAGAAATTTAAAAAAATTGGAGTTTTAACCTCTGGTGGCGATGCGCCTGGTATGAATGCAGTAATTAAGGCTGTAACCTGCTCTGCCATTGATCATGGTGTTGAGGTCGTTGGTATTCTTGGTGGATATTCTGGTCTTATAAACGACAAGATTCGCCCTCTTACCGAGCTTGACGTTGCTGACATTGTCTCAAAGGGTGGCACAATCCTCTATTCTGACAGATGCGATGAGTTCAAAACAGAACAGGGTATGCAAAAGGCTATTGCGACCTGCAAGAAGCACAACATTGATGGAATTATTGCAATTGGTGGAGACGGCACGTTTAGAGGTGCTACTGACCTTAGCATTCGTGGTATTCCTTGCATTGGTGTTTCTGGAACTATTGATAACGATATTACTGCAACTGATATTACAGTTGGCTACGATACAGCAATGAACACCGTTCTTGCTCTTGGCGACAGATTAAGGGATACATGTGAGAGCCACGCAAGATGTAATGTTATTGAGGTTATGGGCAGACATGCAGGCTATATTGCTGTTGAAACAGGTCTTGCACTTAACGCAATCGGCGTTGCTATCAATGAAAAACCATTTGATAAGGAGCTTCTATTTAAGAAAATGAAAGCAATGAGAGCTCAGGGACAAAGAAGCTTTATCGTTGTTGTTTCCGAGGGACTCGGTGCTGAGTTTAGCGAAAGCCTTGTTGATGAGATTGAGGCAAACACAGGTATTGAAACTCGCTTTGTTCGTCCTGCTCACATTGTTCGTGGAGGTATTCCTACCTTGGCAGACAGAAACTTTGCATCAAGAAGTGGCTACAAGGCTGTTGAACAACTTCTTCAAGGTGTTTCAGACGTTGTTATCTGTTCAAGACACGACAAAATCGTTCCTATGGAAATCAAGTTTGCTCTAATTCTTGATAGAATGTATAAGGGTAAGCTAAAGGACGGTGACCTTGACAAGTTCACACCAGAGCAAATTGCTACAATGGAGGCCATTTGCAAGGAAAGACGTGAATACTTTGACGAGATTTACGCAGTTATAAACGCAATCGGTTGCTAATTTTAAGGGGCTTTTTAGCCCCTTTTTTTATTGCGAAATGTAGCTTGAAGCATTTGTTTTCTGTGTTCGGATAAATATTATAATCCGCATTAAAAAACCAAGCTCTAAATATACACCAAAAAATATAATAAAAAAAGCCTTCCTTACGGAAGGCTTTCGTTGCTATTAGTCAACCAACTTTATGAGTGCCATCTCAGCGGCATCTCCACGTCTTGGACCGAGCTTATATACTTGTGTGTATCCACCTACTCTATCTGCATATTTTGGTGCGATTTCGTCGAAGAGCTTCTTAACTACGTCTTCCTTTGTAATGAAAGCGAGAGCCTG
>JAZQHJ010000165.1:0-6087 GCA_045540515.1 Eubacteriales bacterium | reverse complement strand
GAAAGAAAAGATTTATGTAGAGATTGCAGGAATAAGACTCGGTATTGTTACTGAGGAGGGTGCAGCATACGTTCAGGGTGTTGCAGGTGCAATCGAAAATGAGATAAAAGCAATGATAAAAACAAAAAAGAACTGCTCGCTTGTTGAGGCATCATTGTTTACAGCAATGAAATATTATAGCCTTGCAACGGAAAACGAAAAGAAGGTTAAAAACCTTGAAACACAGGTAAACCTCTATCAAGCAAGCCTTAATAGACAAAAAAAGGAAAACGAAGAGCTCAGAGCAAGGCTCGAAGGCAAATAAAATGAGAAAAAATTTACCAGAGCTTTTAGCCCCCTGTAAGGATATGGAGGCACTTGAGGTCGCAATTGCAGGTGGTGCAGATGCTGTTTACCTAGGGCTTGACATTTTCAATGCAAGAATAAGAGCTAAAAACTTTACAGCAGAAGAGCTACCAGATGCCGTAGCACTTGCCCATGCGCACGGAGTTAAGGTGTACGTTACCTTAAACACCCAGCTCTACGACAGGGAGCTTTCAAAAATGCTTGAATACACCTCGGTTATTTGGAAAAGTGGAGCAGATGCGCTTATTGTTGCAGACCTTGGTGTTGCATCACTAATAAGAAAGCATTTTCCGGATTTTGAAATTCACGCAAGCACACAGTGTACAGCACATAACCTTGACGGAGCAGATTTTCTTGCAACCACTCTTGGCTTTAAAAGAGTTGTTTTGGCAAGGGAGCTACCAAAAAAAGAAATTGAATATATTTCAAAAAATGGCATTGCAGAAACAGAAATCTTTGTTCACGGTGCACATTGTATGTCCGTGTCGGGACAGTGTCTTATGAGCTATGCAATGGGTGGCAGAAGTGGAAACAGGGGAGAGTGCGCACAGCCTTGTAGGCTACAATACAAAATCGCAAATAAGAGTGGCTACCACCTTAGCTTAAAGGATATGTCCTTATCAAGCCATATTACTGAAATAATTGACTCGGGCACTGCCTCGCTAAAAATTGAGGGCAGAATGAAGGATAAGGAATATGTAGGTGGCACTGTCGCAATTTATAGACGTCTGCTTGATGAAAAAAGAAATGCAACGGACGGTGAGAAAAAAGCACTATCCGACCTATTTTCACGTCAGGGCTTTACTGATGGATATTTTACAAGCAATATCACAAGCAAAATGCTTGGCATAAGAACTGAGCAGAACAAGGAAAGCTCACGTGATGCAAAGGTAACAGAAACAAAGCTTAAAAAAGCACCAGTATCGCTTTTTGCAAGGTTAATTATAGGACAAAGGGCGGAGCTATCAATAAAAAGTGAGTACAGAAGTGCAACAGTGTATGGCGATATTGTTCAAGGGGCAATAAATGCACCACTATCAAATGAGGATATTACAAAAAGCCTTTCAAAATTTGGTAACACTCCATATGAGGTGAAAAATATCGAAATTGAAAAAAGCGAGAAAATAATGCTAAGGGTTTCATCGCTTAATGCCCTGCGACGTAGTGCCTATGAGGAGCTAATCAAGGTTGACAGAGAGGAAATAAGCTACAAATACACCGAAAGGGCACATACCTTTAATCTGCCAAAAAGACGCACAGCGGTATTTTTAAAGCCCGAGCAAATTCCTCAAAGCAAGGACTATTTTGACATAATTTACGTTCCGCTTAATAGATACACGCACGGCTGTGGTGCAAACGGAATTTATATGCCACCCGTTGTGCTCGATAGCGAATGGAATGAGGTTAATGCCTATCTTGAGGTGGCAAAGAGTGACGGAGTCAAATATGCACTTGCATCAAATATCGGTCAAATCAAGACACTTAAAAAATATGGCTTTGAAATTATGGCTGATTTCAGATTTAATGCATTTAATGGCCCCTGTGTCGAGCTTTTGCTTGAAAATGGAGCATCAAATGTTATTTTATCACCAGAGCTAACACTCCCACAAATAAATGATTTAAGAGGAACAGCCGTTATCGCATATGGCAAAATTCCAGTAATGACAACTCATAAATGCATTTTAAAGGACACTGTGGGCTGTGATAAATGCAGTGGCGAGCTAACCGACAGACAGGGTGCAAAATTCTATGTAGAGGGAACACTCGGACATAGAAGCATAATTTATAACTCTGTTCCAATCTATATGGCTGACCGTCTTGATAAGCTAATGGGACATTCCTTGCATTTCATATTCACAAGCGAGAGCCAAAGAGAGTGTCAAGAAATCATAGAGGCGTATAAAAAGGGCAAGGAGCCAATAAAAAACGTAAAAAGAATTAAATAGTAGGAGAAAACTATGAAGCTGATTTTGGCATCAAAATCACCACGAAGAAGGGAGCTTTTGTCCCTTTGCTCAAAGGATTTTGAGGTAAGAGTAAGCGATGCTGACGAGAGCTACGATAGTAGCCTTACTCCAAAGGAGATTGCAAGAGCAATCGCAACAAAAAAGGCAATGGCTGTGCCATTTTTACAGGATGATGAAATCATTATCGGCTGTGATACCATAGTTGTATCACCAAGTGGTGAAATTATGGGTAAGCCAAGGGATAAGGAAGATGCAAAAAGAATGCTAAGAGAGCTATCAAGCACAGCCCACGAGGTAATAAGCGGTCTTTGCGTGCATAGCAAGAGTAAGGTGTACTCGGAAAGTGTTGTAACAACCGTATATATGAGGGAGCTGTCCGATGCCGAGATTGACTACTATGTAAGCCGATTTGCTCCAATTGACAAGGCAGGAGCTTATGGGATTCAGGAAATGGCAGGGGCATTTGTTGAAAAAATAGACGGAGATTTTTTCAATGTTGTAGGACTACCACTCTGTAAGCTTTCAGAAATTTTAAGGGATGAATTTAGTCTCCCAATCACCTATTAAAAGGAAAAGAGAATGAACAAAAAGAAAAAAAAGGAGCTTGGCAAAAGCGTTGTTCAAGCATTGAAGGAGCTATACCCAGAGGCAAAATGCTCACTCGAATACGACGGCTCGGGCTACAAGCTACTTGTAATGGGCAGACTCAGTGCACAATGCACGGACGAAAGAGTAAATATCGTTTGTAGGGAGCTTTTTGTAGTGTACCCAACGCCCAAGGACCTTGCAGATGCTGACATTTTAGAAATAGAGAGAATAATAAGACCCTGTGGACTTTACAAAACAAAGGCAAAAAGCCTTAAAAGCATGTGCCAAAGGCTAGTTTATGAGTGTGGAGGAGTAATTCCTGACACAATGGAGGAGCTACTGAAATTTGAGGGAGTAGGAAGAAAGATTGCAAATCTTATTCTTGGAGATTTGTACAAAAAGCCGGCAATTGTTGCCGATACTCATTGTATGAGAATTTGTGGAAGGCTCGGCTTTTATAAGGACGGTCAAAGGGACCCTCTTAAAACAGAAATGATAATGAGTGAGATTATTGAGCCAAATGAGCAAAGCGATTTTTGTCACAGGCTTGTGCTTTTTGGCAGAGAGTATTGCTCGGCAAAAAATCCAAAATGCGACACGTGTCCGCTAAAAAGCCTTTGTAAAAAGGCACAAAAGGAGAAAATATGAGCATTGAGATAATAAAGCTACCATTTGAAAGGTACAACGAGGCAACGGCTCTTATTTGGGAGGTGTTTTTGGAATTTGAGGTTCCGGATTTTCCCGAAAATGGAGTTTTGGAATATAAAAGAATACTCGATATTGCAGAAACGGATAGTAGCATTGTTTTCTATACTGCAATTGAAAAGGACAAGGTTGTCGGAGTGCTTGGAATGAGGGAAAATAACCATATCGGATATTTTTACGTTAAGGCAACTCACCACAAAAGAGGAATCGGTAAGGCTTTATTTAATGCAATGCTAAACGATTACTCTGGTGATATAACAGTCAATGCCTGTCCGTACGGAGTACCCGTATATATGCGACTTGGCTTTACTCCAACCGATACACAGCAAAATAAAAATGGTATTATATACACACCAATGAGACTTATAAGGGGGCAAAAATGAAAAAATTATTACCAATACTTATAGTTTTAATACTAGCGCTGTGTCTTTGCTCCTGTAAGATTCTTTCCATACTTACTGAGCCACCAACGGACACAGGCTCCGACTCGTCAACAAATAGCGATACTAGCACAGACACAAGCACGGATACAGGCTCTGATACTAGCACAGATACAGAGACGGACACAGGCTCTGATACTAACACAGATACTAGTACTGACATCAATACTGATACCAGCACCGATACAAGCGGTGAGCACGAGCATCAAATTGAAATAATTCCAGCAGTTGAGCCAACCTGTACAAAAATAGGACTTACCGAGGGACAAAGATGCGTAATTTGTAAGGAAATACTTGTATCACCAAAGGTAATTCCAGCATCACACAAGGAAGAAATCATAAAGGGCTACGAGCAAACCTGTACAGAAAACGGCTTGTCAGACGGTAAAAAATGTACTGCCTGTGGAGAAATCCTAAAAGAGCAGGAAATCATTCCAATGGGGCACGACGAATATACATTAAAGGAAGTTAAGGCAGATTGCCATAACACAGGACTTACTGAGGGAATTGCTTGTAACAGATGCGGTCAAACGTTAGTTGAGCAAGAGGTGACTCCAAAAACCGAGCACGTGGAGGAGATTATAAGCGCAAAGGAGGCAACCTGTGAAAAAACAGGGCTTACCGAGGGTAAAAAATGTAGCATTTGCGGTGATGTGCTCTTAAAGCAGGAGATAATTCCAGTAAAGCCTCACACAGAAAAGACCTTAAAGGCAGTAGCTCCAACCTGTTCAAGGGAGGGCTTAACCGAGGGTAAATATTGCTCAGTGTGCTCAACTATTTTAATGGACCAACAGGTAATACCAAAAACAGGACACACTGAAAAAACACTTAATGCAGTAGCACCAACCTGTAATTCAACAGGACTTACAGAGGGTAAATCCTGCTCCGTGTGTGGTGAGGAGCTCCTTGCACAAATAACATTAGGTAAGCTAAGTCACTCAATCGTAATTGAGCAGCCAGTAGCACCAACCTGTCAAAAGGAGGGAAGCACAGAGGGCAGATATTGCTCAGTGTGCGGTGAGGTGCTTCTTGAAAAGCTAAAAATTGCAAAAACAGGACATACAGAGGTTGTTTTAGAGGCGGTAAGTGCAAGCTGTTCAAGCACAGGCTTAACAGAGGGCAAAAAATGCTCTGTATGTGATAAAATTCTAGTTCAGCAGACCGTAACCCCAATAAGCGGAACACACGTTTATGGCTACGTGTTTGATAGCGTAAGCACACAGCCAAGCTTTTCATCAAGTGGAAAGGGTGTTTTAAAGTGTCAAAAATGTGGAACAAGCACAACTGATACAATAAGCCAATACACCAAGGTAACACTTACAAAGAGTGATATTTATTCCGTGGAGGCAAGTGAATACAATCCTGCCGTTGACAATGTATGGAAGGTATTTGACGGAAACAAAACCCCAGGAAGCGTATATACAGCAGGAAACGACTGGTTCGGTAATGTAGGAGATACCCTACTTATTACATTAAAGCAAGAAATTATTTTAACCGATTTGAAGCTTTATGTAACAGGAAACTACACAAGGGTAACCGTAACAGTAAGGGACTCCTCTGGTAAGACAACCCTTACAAAGGGTGTTTTAGCTGAAGAAGCAAATCAAACAATACCAGTAGCATCAAAGCAGGAAATAAAGGCATACACCATTGAGATTAAGATAACAGAGCTAAAATGGACAAGTGCATATACCTTTAAGCTAGCAGAGGTAGAAATTCAAGGTGCAAAGCCAGATACAAGGCTACCTCATAACCACGTTTACAGAGAATATGTAAAAACTCTTAATGACTCAACCTGTCTTTTAACAGGTAAGGACATTTATAACTGCTTCTGTGGTCAAAGCGGAGAGGTTGAAACACCAGTAAAGGAGCATAGCTACGATACCTTAAGCGCCGTTCGTGAGGCTAGCTGTACCGAGAACGGAGTAGCAACATATAGCTGTGTATGTGGAAAAACACAGGACAAGGTCCTTGAAGCCAAGGGACATATTTATGCAAAGCTAGTAAGCTATGTAAAGCAACCAACCAAGGCATCAAGCGGA
>JAZQHJ010000164.1:0-21340 GCA_045540515.1 Eubacteriales bacterium | reverse complement strand
ATAAACAATGGCAACTACACCCCTGCCGGAGCAAGATTTGTAAGCCGAGTATTTCATCGTGCATCTACACAAATTGCAAAGCTACGTGGCAAGGTTGATATAATTCTTGCCGAGACTGATACCTGTCCACAAAATAGATATAGTACTAGTGCTATGTCCTTACATACTCATTTTACTGGTACAATTTTAGAGGGTGCCAGTGGTGCAAAGCACTGGATTACTCGTCTTATTTCATATGAGCCAGAAAGTGGCAAAGCATACAGGCGTGTGCTCAGCAAAAATTGTGGTTTTTATAATAAGCTAGCTGAGATACAACCGAGCCTTAAATGGCGTGGATTTAGAATATTTACACCTTCAACCCCAGACTTTACCTATGGTAGAGTTAAGGAGGAGTGGGACGGATGGAGCTATTGTGTGCTTGAAAGAATGGGGCTTCCTATGTATTTTTCAAGCGAAAATGGTGGTCTTCTCTGCCTTGAGGGTGATGCCGACACAAGATTTAGCGATGATGAGCTTTTAAAGACTCTTTCAGGCAAGGTTATTCTTGCCTCTGATACAGCGCTTAACCTTATAAATCGTGGATTTGGCAAGTATTTAGGTGTTGATGTAAGAAGGTGGAATGGTAAAATTCCTGTAAGAGAAAGAATTTTAATAAATGGTGCGTTTACTAAGCCTCAGCAAAGGGCAATGGAGCTTGTCCCACTTAATAATGATGTAATTATTAGCTCGTATGCTTGTAATACCTGTGATGAAGCAAGCTATGAAAATCTGTTCCCTGCAAGTACAATTTATAAAAATGAGCTTGGTGGTACTATATTTGTTTTTTGTGGCACTCCTGTTGCTGAGTTTAAAATTGATACTGCCTTTTCGTTCCTTACCTATTCAAGAAAGCTTCAGCTTACAGATATGCTAAGACAAGTGGATGAATGTCCTGTTTATTATCCAAACGATGAAGAGGTTTATTTAAGGTGTGCAGATATGGAAAATGGCGACCTTTTCTGTGCTATTTTCAATATTGGTCTTGACGATATTGAGGCACTTGAGCTTGTTTGCGATTTTGAGGCTAAAAAATTTGAAAGGCTAATGCCAGACGGCTCTACACAAGAGGTTGGATTCAAGCTTAAAAACAAAAAACACATTCTTGATATACCTTGTGATACGCTTAACCCTGTTATTTTGTTTATAAAAAGGTGATGCTATGATTTATAGATACGAAAATTCGTCCTGTGATATCAATTTGGAAATTTTAGGTGATGATACAATTTGCTTTTCCTTGCTCACTAGAATTCTTAAAGAAAATTCCAAATTGACTATTACAGATAAAGCGACGTTTATTATTTGCTTTTCCTGCGAGCCCCACCCTGTTTGGGTTTGGGTTCGGGATGAGGCAACCTATGGCGATATGGAGCTTGTATATAATTTAGTAAAGGACAATTTTGGCTTTGACGGCAAATATACCTTCAATACCAAATATTTTATGGCAAGATATTTTTGTGTAAGATCCTCCTACAAAATTATCAAAAGCTTGTTATCATATTCTTGCTCATCGCCTATTATGCCAAAAAGGACAGCTTCAGGTCATATTGCCCTTGCTAGTAATGAGGATTACGAGCTACTTGCATCATATTTAGAGGAATTTTCAAATGAGGTTGGAATTGAGCCTCTTACCAAGGATGAGTCATATAAAAAAGCAAGAATGCTTATTGACAACAAAATGCTTTATTTTTGGGTTGATAAAAATGGAGATAAGGTTGCTACCTGTGCTTATAGAATCGTTGACGGGCTTGGCTCAATTAACTCTGTTTTTGTTCAAGCAGGCAAACGCAGGTGCGGTTATGGCGCTATGCTAGTTTATGAGATTTCTAAAATTATTAAGGAGCTTGGCGCTTTACCTGTTCTTTATGCTGATTATGATTATGAGGCATCAAATTCGTGTTATAAAAAAATTGGCTTTGTGCCTCGTGGTAGTCTTTACACGATTGGAGAGGATAATTTATGATTAAGAGAAAAATGATTGATACCCATATGCATATTGAGGCTTGGGAAAATGAGGAATTTAACTTTATTGATTGCTTTGAAAAACACAAGGCTGATGCAGGTCTTGAAGGTGTAAATATTTGCGTTGTTCCAACCAAGCAAAGATGCTTTTGTAATAATTTAATGGCAGCCTTTTATAAGCTTGCTCACCCAGATACGTATATTCACGGTGCATTTGACCATATTTTCTATCCGATTACGGAAAATATGCCCGAGGGAATGGACCTTGTTACTCAATACAGAGAGCTTATGGAAATAGGCTTTGACGGAATTAAAATGATTGAGGGCAAGCCAACTGCATTAAAGCCACTTGGAAATAATTTAAATGTGCCATCTCTTGATGCGGTGCTTGATGAAATGGAAAAGGACCAAACGCATATTGTTTTCCATATAAATGACCCTGATTATTTTTGGGATAAAAATAGTCTTAATAAGGAAACGATTGAAAAGGGCTGGTGGTACGGTGACGGCACCTATCCAACGCAAGAGGAGATTTATAAGCAAGCAGATATTCTTTTTGAAAGGCATCCAAATTTAAAGGCTACTCTTGCACACTTTTTCTTCTGCGGAGAAAATCCAAGAAAGCTTGCGGAGCTTTTTGAAAGGTATCCTAATTTGTGTGTTGATTTAACACCTGGATGCGAAATGTATCACTCCTTTGAAAGACATCACGACTTTTACAAGGAGTTCTTTGAAAAGTATTCAACAAGGATTTTAGTTGGCACTGACGGCACGTTTCCATGGCTTTCCCACACTCACTCCTGGTGCTTTGATATCCTTTCACGATTCATTACAACTGACGATAAAATGATGGCATTTGATGACAGTATTTTAACAGGACTTTGCCTAAGTGATACAGCTTGTGATAATATTCTTTATAACAACTTTGTAAATAGGGTTTCAAGAAAGCCAAAGCCTATAAGCAAGGAAAAATTAAAGGCATACTACAACAAATATAAGCACCTTATTCCCCAAAAGGACCTTTGCTATCTTGAACCACTTTATGAAAATTACTTATAATAAAAAGGCACACAAATCGTGTGCCCTTTTTTATACGCTAGTCAATTCGTTTTCTGGTTCTTTTTCTGACTCTTTTTCTTGATTTTGCTCTACCTGTGTCTGTTTTTTAGCTTTTTTGCTTTTGAAATAATCAACGACCTTATTGTAGTAAAGCACAATTTTGCCCTTCAATATTATCATATCACTTTTGAAATTCTTGTGGTCTTGAATTAGACTTATTAAGAAGCAAAGTGGTGTAACAATTATATAAACAGGACAAATTAACCAGAACCATGGCCAGTATTTTATTGTGCCAACAGGGTATTTACTTCCTGTCCAAGCAACTGGTAGCTTTGTAAAGCATTCGGGTGTGAAGATTGCTAGGAATTTACCTATTCCGTCCGTTATTTCGCCCTTTGCGTAGTCATAGCCCGGTCCCCATAGATATGAGGAGTTTTTATAGTTTGGATCTATGTCGCCATCTCTTAATGGAATGAAGCCAAGCTCACTTTGGAATACTTGATTTAAGATTATGAACAATGCAAGAAGCATTAAGCCTGTTGCTGGGGTAAATGCTCTTTTATATGAAAGCCTGTGGTGCTTCCAAAGAACCATAAGCAGAGGCACTGCAAGAAGCATCCAGTGGTGATAGTAAAATCTGATAATGTCAAGTAGCTCTCCTAGCTGATTGCTCTTTGCAAGGGGCTCCTGTGGATAAAACAGAGCTATTAAACCACTTATTAGCCCTATGTAGAACATATAGTCCTTTACGTGCTTGTTCTTTGAAAAAAATAGAAATGGGAACAATGCAATATTTGCACCGCAAATGTTAACAAACCATGAATCCCTTAGCATTCTGTCATAATCGGTTGAATATGGTGGATAAAACACCTTTGTAAAGTGCATTATAAAGCCAAGCACAAGTAATGAAAAAAGCACTATTTTTTGTGTTTTTTGGCTTTTATCCTTAAATATAAAATAAATTCCGACTGTTATTCCTGCCCAAACTAGTAGCCAAAAGAAGTACCAGCCATTAAACATTTCTATTATCATAAGCATTTCCTCCTTGCCTTGATTTACTTGAATTTTAACACCTATATGAGTATTTGTCAATGAATTTGTAAACTTTTTTAATGGTTTTTGAACAGATTTTAAAATTTGTTCACATTTGCGGTAAAAAAAGAGAGCAAAATTGCTCTCATTGATTATTTGTACTACAAATTTTATTATTTATCTCGGCTTATTTTAGCTTTTGGTATGTTTTTGCGACAAATTTTTCACTGCTTACAATGAATCTTTCGTGCTTTCCCTCACCAATTAAGCCAGCCTCGTCATAAGCACTTACCATAAACTCTACTCTTCTGCCGTCAACAAGTGTTACCTCTGCCTTTGCGGTAACCTTCATTCCAACAGGTGTTGCGCTAACGTGCTTTACGTCAAGATATGTTCCAACGCTTGATTGTCCCTCCTCCAAGCTGTTTTCAAGTGCCTTGTAGGCGGACATTTCCATAAGTGCAATCATTTTTGGTGTTGCAAGAACGTCAAGAGTTCCACTGCCAAGTGCTCTTGCTGTGTCATTTTCTGTAACTACGATAGTTACCTCAAAGGTATCTCCTATTTTCATTTTTTCATTTTCTCCTTTAATTTTGGTAGTCCTCTCATTTTGAAGGTGAGGAATATTATAACCTCAACTGGAACTCCGACTATAAATATATGCCAGAAGTTAAAGCCAAGGAAAACCAGTATTGATAAATAAAAGGCTACAAGCGTTAGCCACATTATGCATGAGGATAAAATAAACAGTGTCAAATTGTTCAATAATCCTTTTCCATAAATGCAGAAGAAAAGCACTGAAATAGGAGCTGCGATGATAAATAGAATCCACATATTATCGCCAATGTCCATAGCGAGCATATACATAAATACCACTGTGGCAAGCAGCCAAATAATGGAGCCTGCAAGAATACAGCGCCATACCTTCATTTCTTGTATTTCCCTTTTCTTTTGCTTAGCCTCTTCAATATAGCATTCCTCGCTTGTAAGGTCGTTCAGGGTGATACCATAAAACTCACAAAGCTCATATAAAACGTTTACGTCGGGCAGAGTGTCGCCGTGCTCCCAACGTGATACAGCCTTATCGGAATAATTAAGCCTCTCTGCTAGCTCAGCCTGTGTCAAGCCCTTATCCTTCCTTAATTTGGCAAGATTTTTTGATATAATCGGTCTTACGTCCTTCATTTTTGCTCCTTTTTGAAAAAAGTGGGGTACGTGTACGTTTTTTATCCTTCTAATATTTTATATTATATACTATAAAACTGTAAAAATCAAGTGTTTTTTGCAATTCCACAATTTGTAGAGTAACATTTCTACAATTTTTAGAATAGTGAGAATTTTCTTTAGAGTAATATTGAAGGTTTGTCTGTTTACTTTTTTGCGATTTTGTGGTATTATATTGCTTGTAAGGTGGTAAAGGAGCCAAGAACCAACCTCTGCTCTTTTTCCGTTATGCCGTACAGGAGCGATACGAACGAGCCTAAAACCTGCTATTTAAAGCACTTTTGGGCTTGTCGGCGTTGCCTTACATACAGTAAGCCTTCCTTCTTCGCACCCAAAATTATCTATAAGATAGCTAGGCTTTAGGTGCAAGGCATTTTAGAACAAGACAAAAGGCTTGTATTCAAGGCGAAATTTCGCCGTTATATAAAAATATTACAAGAAATTTTAACGAAGGAGACGGGACTTTTGTCCGTTCAAAAACTGGTTCGTGTCATTCCTGTACGGCATGCTCTGTTTATTTGAGCAAATAAATACAAAATGCTACCTTGCATTTTGATATTATGTGATTTTTCACCTTATCCTTACAAATAAATTTAATGAGGGTTAAGACATTTAAGAGCTTCTCTTTTAGCTTGACCAAATATGAGGTATTATGAATAAACCAGTTATTCCAGTGTTTTTTGCAGTTGATGATAACTTTGCAAAATACACAGTAGTTACTTTGCATTCGATGATGCAAAACGCATCAAAGGACTATGACTATAAGGTTCGTATTCTTAGCACTGTTATTTCCGATGATATGAGAAAAAATGTTGCTTTGATGCAAAACGAAAGCTTTAGCATTGAATTTGTTGATGTAACTCCTTATCTTGAATCAATTTCTGACAAGCTTCCAATTCGTCATTATTACACAAATACTACCTATTTCAGATTTTTCATTGCTGAAATGTTCCCAGAATATGATAAGGCTGTTTATCTTGACAGCGACCTTATTATTCTTGGTGATATTAGCAAGCTTTATGAAACTGATATTGGTGATTGTTATCTTGCTGGCTGTCATGAGCAAGCAATGGAGCAAATGGATATTTATGGAACCTATGTTGAAGAGGTTATGGGAATTTCAAGGCACAGCTTCTTCAATGCAGGAATGATGCTTATTAACTGTAAGCAATTCAGAGATAAGAAAATTCTTGAAAGATTTGTTACTCTTCTTGGTGAATACAATTTTATTGTTACACAGGATGAGGACTATCTAAATGTAATATGTAAGGACCACGTTTATTGGCTTGACCAAAAGTGGAATACAGAGCTTTTTGCTACATTTGTTTATCCTTATGATGAGAAGGATGCTTATATTCTCCACTACATGATGGTAAACAAGCCTTGGCACTATGCCGATTGCAGATGCGCTGACATTTTCTGGTCATACGCTAAGCAAACCTTCGTATATGATGCTCTTATGGATGAGCTAAATTCTTACACAGAGGCAGACCGTGAACGAGATGCAGAGTCAGGTCGTGCACTTGCACAAATGGCACAAAATGAAATTGACAGAGACGACAATTTCTTAAAAATTCAAAAAAAAAAGAAGCGCTCTCCATATAGAGTAGCTCTTGTTGATAAAATAAGAGAATATGAGCTTGCTGGTCGCTTTGACGAGGACGTTGAGGACGACCCACCTTCAAGACAGATTATGCCTGACGAGGTTGACTATTTAAGAGAAAAGCTAAGCTCCAAAATTAAGACTAAAATTGCTCATAAAAAGGCAAAAATATTCTTAAAAACAATTTTAAAGCATAAAATTATGATGATTAAGGAAATTAAGGGCATTGAGAACTGGCAAAGCCTTGACTCTGGCGCTATTATTACCTGTAATCACTTCAATGCCTTTGATAGCTTTGCTATTCAAGAGGCTTATCACGCATCAAATAAATGGCCAAAGAATAAGTTTTACAGAGTAATCAAGGAGGGTAACTATACCTCGTTCCCTGGCTTCTTTGGTGAGCTTATGCGCCATTTTTACACCTTGCCTCTTTCTTCAAATGTTAAGACTATGGTTAAGTTTACCAGTGCGACAAATAAGCTACTTCAAGACGGAAACTATGTTCTTTTCTATCCTGAGCAGGCAATGTGGTGGAACTATCGCAAGCCAAGACCTGTAAAGCCAGGTGCTTACAAGTTTGCCGTGAAGAATAATGTTCCTGTTCTCCCTTGCTTTATAACAATGAAGGATTCAGATATTCTCGGTCAGGATTTAAGGAGTCAAATTAAGGGCTTCGATGTTAGTGAAAACTTTATTCCTGACGGATATTATGTTCAAGAATACACAATACATATTGGAAAGCCTATTTATCCAAGGGACGACCTTGACCAAAAGGCAAATATGCAATATATGGCTGATAAAAACTATGAGGTATGGAAGGAAATTTATGAAAAAGAGTACGATATGCCTCTTGACTACTCAAAGCCAAACAATTAAGCTAATTTGAGGATTTTTCCTCTTTAACTCACACTGCGTATGTATAAGTGTGAGGGGTAGGCAACTACCATTAAAAGCCCCCGTCTTAAGTACACAGGCGGGGGCTTGTTATTTAGATTCAGTTTATCTTTTTAGGGTATAACCCTAAATAAGATATATTAGTTTTGAAAGGACCTTGTATGATTACTATTAAGAAAGTCAAGACAAATAAGGATATTAGTGAGTTTATTACATTCCCTTTAAGGCTTTATAAAAATTGTGCAAATTTTGTTCCCCCTATTTATTCTGATGAAAAAAAGCTATTAAAATCAAAAATTAGCTCAAATGACAAAAATACCATTTTCTTTTTAGCTATAAACGACGGCTTAGTTGTTGGTAGAATTCAAGGTATTTTACAGGAGCAATATAATAAAATCAATAACGAAAGACGTATTCGCTTTACCAGATTTGACTCTATAAATGACAAGGCTGTTGCCTGTGCTCTGTTTTCTGCTGTGGAAAATTGGGGCAAGGAATTAGGAATGGATACAATTTGCGGTCCGCTTGGTTACAATGACCTTGAACGTGAGGGGCTTTTGATTGAGGGCTTTGATGAAAACTCAACCTTTGAGGAGCAGTACAATTATGATTATTATCAAGAGCTTGTTGAGGGTCTTGGCTATACAAAGGAAATTGATTGGCTAGAATTTGAGCTAACAGCCCCAAATAAGCCAAATGAAATAATTTCAAAGGTAGCAAAGCGTTCTCTGGAAATGAACAAGCTACATATTGCAAGTAAAAGCATGTCAAAAAAGGCTTATATTAAAAAATATAGTGACGGCTTCTTTGATTGTCTTGATGCTTGTTATAGTAAGCTTTATGGCACCGTTCCCATTGATAAGGCTCAACGAGATGAGCTTATTTCTCAATTTATAACCATTTTAAATATGGATTACATTGATTTTATTTGTGATGAAAACGAAAGGGTTGTTGCCTTTGCTCTTGCCTTTCCAAATATCGGTGAGGCATTAAAGAAAAGTGGCGGAAGGCTTACACTTTCGACAATTATCAAGCTTCTAAGGCTTGTAAAGAAACCTAAATGGGTTGACCTTGGTCTCATTGCTGTTCTTCCAGAATATCAAAACACAGGGGTTAATGCCGTTTTTGTTGATACCTTTATAAAAAGACTTTGTAGCGGTGAGATTTCCAAATGCGAAACAAATTTAAACCTTGAAACAAATACTGCTGTTATGTCTCAGTGGGTATATGTAAATTCTAGACAGCATAAGCGCAGACGTGCATACATTAAGAAAATTTAAAAATCGGGTATTTCTACCCGATTTTTTTATTATAGTATTTCCTTTAAGGATTTTATATATTTGTAACCCTTTTTATCAAGTCTTTCTCTTTCTGCTTCAAGGTCAAAATCAACCGTGCTTGTTGAATGAGAGTCCGAGCAAATTGTAAAGGGCCTTCCGCTTTTAGCAATAATATCAATAATATTATTATCCGGATATGGAGCTGACCGATAGCCACGTGCAATAGCGCCAGTGTTTATTTCAAATATTACAGGCGCTTCAAGTAGCTTATCAAGTGCTCCTGTGTATGCCTTTACATATCTTGGGTGATTTATGTCGATAATTGGTAGCTGTTCATTGAACTTTGTAACAAGGTCAAAATGTCCTATGATTTGGCATTTTGTTTTGTTATATAAATCTCCTACTAGCTCAAAATAGTCCTCGCAATAGGAATAAACATCACCATTATAGTGATTATTTACAAAATCCTGCATTGCCCTTGCGCTTAAATCGACAGGTAAATATTCGCCATTTTTGTAAACGTAATGCACTGAGCCTAAAATGTATTCATAGCTACGGGGCTTGGTTGAATAATAATCCTGCTCAATTCCAAGATAAATAGTAATTTTATCCTTGTATTTTTCTTTAAGGGCTTGGATTTCATTAATATAATTGCTTACATCCTGCTCCCTTATGCTCCATTCACAATCAAACGGCATCGGTGCGTGGTCAGAAAAGCCTATTTCCTTCATTCCACAATCAATTGCTGACTTTATCATTTCTTCAAGTGAGCTTTTGCCGTCGCTGTATGTTGAATGAGCATGATATGTCGAGACTATCATTTTGTCATTTTCTCCTGCTTAACCTTGTGGTCAATAATGTGACGTGAGGCAAGCTCTTTATGAATGTCCTCGACGCTTATTCCCATTTGAACCATAAGCACCATTACGTGGTATGCAAGGTCGGCAATTTCGTAAATTGTTTCCTTTTTATCATCTGCCTTACCTGCAATAATTACCTCTGTGCACTCCTCGCCAACCTTTTTAAGAATTTTGTCAGTTCCCTTTTCAAAAAGATAGGTTGTATATGAGCCCTGTGGCTTATCTTGCTTTCTGCCTACTAATAAATCATAGAGCCCTTGCAATGTAAACTCGTGTAGCTCATCACTTTGATAAACCTCGTTTGTAAAGCAGGAATCTGTATTTAAGTGACAGGCAGGTCCATCCTTTTCAACAACTATTGTCAGTGCATCATAATCGCAATCAGCCGTAATTGATACTATGTGCTGATAGTTTCCACTTGTTTCGCCCTTTAACCATAACTCCTTGCGTGAACGACTATAAAAGCATGTAAGTCCCTTTTCCATTGAAATTTTAAGGCTTTCCTTGTTCATATATGCAACAGTTAAAACCTTTTTTGTTATTGAATCCACAACAACGGCAGGGATTAAGCCGTCCTTGTCAAATTTTAGCTTTTCTATATCAAACATATTATAACCTCACAGTAATACCATTTGCTTTAAGCTCTTGCTTTAAATCCTTAATTTGAACCTCTCCAAAATGGAAAATTGATGCTGCAAGACCTGCATCAATGTCAGGAATTTTCTTAAACAAATCAACAAAATGCTGTATGCTACCCGCACCACCAGATGCAATAACTGGCACGTTTACTGCCTCAACCACCTGTTTAAGCAGCTGAATATCAAAGCCACCCTTAACTCCGTCAGTATCAATTGAGTTTACAACAACCTCGCCAGCACCTAGGTCAACGCATTTCTTTATCCAAGAGATTGCTTCCATTCCTGTATTTTCTCTGCCACCCTTGGCAAAAACCTGAAAGCGACCATTTACTCTTTTTATATCTGCTGAAATTACAACGCATTGGTTGCCATATTTCATTGCGGCTTCCTTAATTAGCATTGGATTCTTGATTGCTCCTGAATTTACACTTACCTTATCGGCACCGCATTTTAGCACTCTATCAAAATCATCAACTGTATTTATTCCACCACCAACAGTAAGAGGAATGAATACGTTTTTTGCAACCTCGGTAAGAATTTCAGTAAATAGCTTTCTTTCCTCTGCTGATGCTGTAATATCATAGAATACAAGCTCATCTGCACCATTATCAGAATAAAATTTTGCAAGGTCAATTGGTGATGATACATCATTAAGACCAAGAAAGTTTACGCCCTTTACAACCCTTCCGTTCTTTACATCGAGGCACGGAATTATTCTTTTTGTAATCATTTTGCCACCTCAATTGCTTTTACAAGGTCGATTGCACCTGTATAATATGCCTTGCCGATTATTGCACCATAAATGTTAAGAGCCTTTAAGGCAATTATATCATCCATGCTTGACACTCCACCAGAGGCTGTTATATCAAGAGAATACCTTTGAGAAAGCTCCTTGTATAGCTCAAGATTTGTGCCACGCATAGCGCCATCCTTTGAAATATCTGTGCAAATTACGTTCTTTATTCCTAGCCCTTGCATTTTGCAAAGAAAAGCGTCAAGGGAATATTCGGATTTTTGAGTCCAGCCCTTTATTGCAATAAAGCCGTCCTTAACATCTGCACCAACTGCAATTTTATCACCATATGCAGAAATTGCGTTTTTTAAAAATTCCTCATCGGTAACAGCGGAGGTGCCAAGAATTACTCTGTCAACACCTGCATCAAGGTATGCCCTTACAGTTTGGAGGCTACGTATTCCACCACCAATTTCAATAAAAAGGTCTGTCTTGGTTGCAATTTCCTTTACTATATCAATATTTGGAGTTGTGCCATTTTTTGCACCCTCTAAATCTACAACGTGAATGAATTTTGCACCCTTTTTTTCAAAATCGTATGCAATTTCAATCGGGTTGGTTGAATATACGGTCATTTGGTCGTAATCGCCCTTGTAAAGACGTACTGCCTTTTTATCGTATAAGTCTATTGCTGGGAAAATATTCATTACATTTCTCCAAATGCTTTTAGAATTTTAAGGCCTACGTCTCCACTTTTCTCTGGGTGGAATTGACAGCCCATAATGTTTTTATATGCAACTGATGCAGTTAGCTCCTTGCCATATTCGGTTGTTGCAAGTAGGCTTTGGTCACAATCGGTTGCAAAATATGAATGAACAAAATAAACAAAGTCGCCGTCATTTATGTACTTAAATAAAGGGCTTTCCTTTTTGAATTTTAATGCGTTCCAGCCTATTTGTGGGATTTTAAGCTCCTTATCAATGTAGCCCTGCATTGGAACAACACTGCCCTTTAAGAGTCCAAGTCCATTATGCTCTCCGTATTCGTAGCTTTTTTCAAATAAAAGCTGCATACCAAGGCAAATTCCCATAAGGGGCTTACCATTTTGAGCCTCTTCTGTGATTACCTTATCAAGTCCTGTTTCTCTTAGCTTTTTAATAGCATCTCCAAAGGCTCCGACGCCTGGTAAAATAAGCTTGTCCGCTTTTTTAATTTCGCTTGGATCAGAGGTAACAATTACGTCTGCTCCAACAAATTCAAATGATGAGGTTAGTGAAAAAAGATTTCCAACCCCGTAATCAATTATTGCTATCATTAAAGTACTCCCTTTGTTGATGGTACTGTATCTTTTGCTTTTTCGTTTATTTCTGTCGCCTTAGCAAGTGCTCTACCAAGAGCCTTAAATGCGCCCTCAATTATGTGGTGAGAATTGCTTCCTGCAAGCTGTTTTGTGTGTAATGTGATTCCTGCATCACGTGCAAAGGCTCTGAAAAGCTCCTCTACAAGCTCGGTATCAAAATCACCTACTCTGTATGATGGAATTTGTAAGCCGTAGTAGCTTTCGCCTCTGCCCGAGATATCAACTGCACAAAGAATAAGTGCCTCATCCATTGGCAAAATTATATCTCCATAGCGATAAATTCCCTTTTTGTCTCCGAGTGCCCTTGCAAATGCCTGACCAAGAACAATTCCAACATCCTCTGTTGTGTGATGATAATCAACTCTTGTATCTCCCTTACAGCTAACTGTAAGGTCGTAGCCTGAATGCTTTGCAAATAGCTCTAGCATATGGTCAAGAAAGCCACAGCCTGTGTCTATTTTTGCACTACCCTTACCGTCTAGGCAAAGTGATAGCTTGATATCTGTTTCATTTGTTTTTCTTGAAATTTCAGCACTTCTCATAATTAGCACTCCTTTAAAATTTCATCAACGGCATTTAGTAAAGCTTGCATTTGCTCCCTTGTGCCGATTGTTATTCTGTTATAGTCCTTAATTCTGTCCTTTTCAAAGTGACGAATTAAAACTCCCTTTGATTTAAGTCTTAGGTATAAATCATTTCCACCGATTTTGTTGCTTTTTGCAAATATGAAGTTTGCCATTGATTGAATGACCTCAAAGCCTCGCTTTTCAAGCTCTGCGGTGGTAAATTCTCTGTTTTCTATAATTATTTTACAATTTTGCATATAGTAATCATTGTCACAAAGAGCCTGTAAGCCCGCTACCTGTGTCATACGATTTACATTGTATGGATTAGTTGAGTATTTTATGGTATTAAGGTCAGCAATTAGCTCCTTATTTCCAATACCAAAGCCAAGGCGTGCACCTGCAAGTGAACGAGATTTTGAAAATGTGCCTGTTACTAGCAAATTATCGTACTTATTTATTAAGGTAACTGCACTTTCTCCGCCAAAGTCAATATACGCCTCATCAATTATTACTACATTATTTGGGTTTGATTTTACAATTCTTTCAATGTCAGATTTTTCAAGATACTTTCCTGTTGGTGCATTAGGATTTGCAATAACTATGTTTTTATTTATTCCTATATAATCATTTACATTTATGCTAAAATCATCAGCAAGAGGAATGATTTCATATGGAATAGAATTAAGGTCTGCAAATACAGGATAAAAGCCATAGGTTATATCAGCAAATACAATTGGTCTTTCACTATCACAAAACGCCATAAATGCAAAGTTTAAAATTTCATCCGAGCCATTGGTTGCAAGAGCCTCACTTGGCTCTATTCCATATGTCTGTGCTAGCTTTTTTGTAAGCTCTGCACAGGTAGGGTCAGAATATAGCTGAAGCTTGCTTGCCTCCCTCTTAACTACCTCCTCAACACCTTTTGATGGTGGAAATGGAGATTCATTTGTATTAAGCTTTACATACTCCATATCCTTTGGCTGTTCGCCTGGGGTATATGGTACTAGCCTTGATAGCTTAGATGTGAAAAATCTGCTCATTTTAAAATCCCTTTTTAGTCCTCAAAGCGAATTGTTGCACTTTTTGCGTGTGCGTCAAGCCCTTCCTTAGATGCAAATAATGCAATTTTGTCAGCGACTCTACCAAGTGCCTCGCTTGTGTAATAAGTAAACTGTGACTTCTTTACAAAGTCATCAACTGAAAGTGGTGATGAAAACTTTGCTGTGCCACTTGTTGGTAATGTATGGTTAGGTCCTGCGAAATAGTCGCCGAGTGCCTCTGGACAATTTTTGCCCATAAAAATTGAGCCAGCATGCTTAATTTTGTCAAGATAGTCAAATGGATTATCAACACAAATTTCAAGATGCTCTGGTGCTATTTCATTTGCAATATCTATTGCGACCATTAAATTTTCTGCAACAATTATTTTTCCGTTGTTATCAATTGATGCTCTTGCAATTTCTGCTCTTGGGAGCATTGGAATTTGTCTTTCAAGCTCATTTGATACCGCACTTGCAAATTCATCAGTGTCGGTAACTAAAACGGCGCTTGCCATTTTATCGTGCTCTGCCTGTGAAAGAAGGTCGGCAGCTACAAATTTTGGATTACAGGTGCTATCTGCGACAACTAAAATTTCGCTTGGCCCTGCAATCATATCAATTGCAACCTTACCAAATACTTGCTTTTTAGCCTCTGCTACAAACGCATTACCGGGTCCTACGATTTTGTGAACCGCCGGAATTGTTTCCGTACCATATGCAAGGGCAGCAATTGCCTGTGCTCCTCCAACCTTAAAAATTCTATCAACGCCTGCGATTTTTGCACTTGCAAGAATGTTCGGATTCACCTTTCCATCCTTAGATGGTGGGGTTACCATTACAATTTCTTCACAGCCTGCGATTTTTGCAGGAATACTGTCCATTAAAACAGTTGAAGGGTACGCAGCAGTTCCACCTGGAACGTAAAGTCCTACCTTTTCAATTGGTGTTACCTTTTGTCCTGTGATAACTCCGTCCCTTTCACTTATTATGAAGCTGTTTTTAACCTGTCTTTTGTGAAAGTCGGTTATGTTTTGTGCAGCCTCCTTGATTACCTCAACAAAGTCCTTATCGACAATGGCAAATGCCTCGTCAATTTCCTCCTTGCTTACCTCTAAGGATGCAAGGTCAACCTTATCGAATTTTTTTGAGTACTCATATAGTGCTGTGTCGCCATTTTTTCTTACATTTGCAATAATATCTGTAACTATTCCCTCTACATTTGAGGCAATATTGTCTCTTGCAAATATTTCACTATTTGGCACTTGTCCGTATTTATAAATCTTAATCATTTACTTGTTCCCTTAGGCTCTTGTTAATTTTTTCTATTTCCTGTGTTTTGAATTTAAAGCTTGCCTTGTTCACAATTACTCTTGCAGAGATTGGAATAATTTTTTCAAGCACCACAAGGTCATTTTCCTTTAAGGTTGTTCCTGTTTCTACAATATCGACAATTACGTCGGATAAGCCTAAAATTGGTGCAATTTCGATTGAACCATTTAGCTTAATAATATCAATGTCTCTGCATTTTGATGAATAATATCTTTTTGCAATATTAGGAAATTTTGTAGCTACTCTTAGGGTTTTATCTCCACTGTCGTAAAAATCCTTCTTGCCTGCTACTGCCATATGGCATTTTCCCATATTAAGGTCGAGCATTTCGTACACGTCTGGCTCATATTCAAGCAAGATGTCCTTGCCACAAACACCGATATCTGCACTACCTCTTTCTACGTAAATAGAAACGTCAGAGGGCTTTACCCAGAAATATCTTACTCCCTTTTCGGCATTTTCAAAAATGAGCTTACGTGAACTTTCCATAAGTGATGGACACTCATAGCCAGCCTTTTCAAACATTTTATAAACCTTTTCACCAAGTCTTCCCTTTGGTAATGCAACATTTATCATTTTTGCTCACCTCCTGAGATATCATAAAGCTCCTTGAACCTTAGCTTTTCAGGAATAGCCTTTTGTGCACTAACACTCTTGCCCTGTGATATAAGCTCGAAAGCAGTGTTGCTTACTACCTCTGCATCTGTGCTTGATGAGTATAGCAATAAAACATCAACATCATATTCTCTTGTATCATTTTCAATTGCTTCAAGCAAATCAAGATATAGAGCAAAGCCGATTGCTCCGCTTTTTCTTCCCATTCTTTTAAGTAGCTTGTCATATCTGCCACCGAATAGAATGCACTCACAAATGCCATTTAAAAAGCCGTTAAATACTATTCCGTTATAGTAATTCATATCGTTTACTATTGAGAAGTCAAGGCGGATTTTATCCTTATAGCTTGTCTTTGCAAGTAGCTTGCAAATTTGCTCAAGCTCAAGCACTGCGTTCATATATTCGTTGCTTATATTCCTTGTCTTTAAGTTAGAAAGCACACTCATTGGCTCACCATAAAGCTCAACAAGCTCCTGTAATAATTCACAGTTGCTGCTTGACACCTCATATTTTTCGCACACTCTTGCAATTTCGTGAGCATTTTTTTGCTTGATAAGTGCCATTATTTCGTTTCTGAAGCCCTCATTTTGGCTTATTGTATCAAATATTGCACTTAAAATTCCAAGGTGGGATATATCTAAAACAAAGTCCGGTGATATTGTATCAAGGCTCTTCAAAGCAAGATACACTACCTCTAATACGTCAGAATTATCAAGGTCGCCTATGCACTCAATTCCTGCTTGCATAATCTCCTTAAATTCTCTTGTGCTACCAGATATTCTATATACATTTTCGTTATAGTAAACCTTTTGCTTTACGCCTGTCTCATCAGTACCATTTTTGATAATTGATAGAGTTACGTCAGGCTTTAATGCAAGTAGCTTTCCGTGTGTATCATTGAAGGTAATTACACTATCTGAAATTAAGAAATCCTTGTTTCTTACATACAGGTCATATTCCTCAAACTTGCTCATTTTGTAAGGTAAATAGCCATATTTACCATATAATGAACGTAGCTTATATATAGCTATTTCTTCTCCCTTTAAGAGCTTTTTATCAAGCATTGCCTTTTCCTCTTTTTAATCGTTTTTTTCTAATCTGTCAAGCACGATATTGTATCCACCATTGCCGTACTCTAAGCATTTATTTACTCTGCTTATTGTAGCTGTGCTCATCCCTGTTTCCTTGCTGATTACAGCATAGTTTACACCATCTCTTAGCATTTTTGCAGCTTTAAGTCTTTGTGCAATTTCAATTATTTCCTTGATTGTACATGCATCCTCGAAGAACGAATAGCATTCCTCAACGGTCTTTAAGGATAAAATTGCTTCAAATAAGGTGTCAACATCCTTACAACGTAATTTTTTCATTCTCTCTCCTATTTTACTTTATCGTGTTAAAGTGTTAAAGCACTAAAGCGATATTATTATAGATTAAATTTCTCTGTTTGTCAATAGCTTACTACAATAAATAATAAATATTAGATTTTAGCAATAAGCTCAACCTCGCAAAGTGCCCCCTTAGGTAGGTCCTTTACTGCAACACAGCTTCTTGCTGGCTTTGATGTGAAATATTTTCCATATATTTCGTTAAATGCGCCAAAATCCTTTATATCCGCAAGGAAGCAAGTGGTTTTGATTACGTTTTCAAAGGAGGTTCCTGCCTCCTCTAAAACTGCTTTTAGATTTTGCATTACCTGCTCTGTTTGCTCATTTATATCCTTGCCGTCAATATTTCCAGTTTGTGGGTTTATTCCTATTTGACCAGAGGTGTATAGGATTCCGTTATATACAACCGCCTGTGAGTATGGTCCTATTGCACTTGGTGCTTTATTTGTTGAAATTTTTTTCATATTCGTTCCTCTTTGTTAATTTTATAGAAGCTTAAAGCCAAAATCGCAAAGTGCCTTTTTGATTGCGTTTATGTGGTCATAGTTTCTTGTTTCAAGCATTATTCTTAGGTAGCATCCTGTTACGTCAGAGCCCTCGTTTGCTCTCTCGTGGTGAACGGAAATTACATTACCACCAAGGTCAGCAATAATTCTTGATACATTTTTGAGCTGACCTGGCTTATCGGCAAGCTCAATCATAAGCTGACAGGTTCTGCCAGACATTAAAAGTCCACGCTTGATTACTCTGCTAAGAATTGTAACGTCAATATTACCACCAGAAAGGACACAAACAACCTTTTTGCCAGCAATATCAAGATTTGCAAACATTGCAGCAGCAACTGCAATTGCTCCAGCGCCCTCTGTTACTAGCTTGTGCTGTTCCATAAGAGTTAAAATTGCGGCTGAAATTTCATCATCTGTAACTGTTACAATCTCATCAACATATTTTGTGCAAATTTCGTAGGTTAAATCTCCTGGCTTTTTAACAGCAATACCGTCTGCGATTGTTGATACGCTTGGAAGCTCCTGTATTTCCTTGTTTTTTACTGATTGATACATTGAAGGAGCGCCAGCAGCCTGTACGCCATATACCTTTACGTGTGGATTGATTTGCTTTATTGTGTAAGCAATGCCTGAAATTAGTCCACCACCACCTATTGGTACAATAATTGCATCAAGGTCTGGAACCTGATCCGCTATTTCAAGGGCAATTGTTCCCTGTCCTGCAATTACGTCCTCGTCATTGAATGGATGAATAAAGGTATAGCCACATTCGTCTCTTAATTCAAGAGCCTTTTTGTATGCATCATCATAAACTCCCTCAACAAGGCAAACGTCGGCACCATAGCTTTTAGTTGCTTCAATCTTTGAAATTGGAGCTCCGTCAGGTAGGCAAATTACTGCCTTTATACCGTTCTTCTGAGCTGCAAGTGCAACACCCTGTGCGTGGTTTCCAGCCGAGCATGCTATTACGCCCCTTGCCTTTTCCTCGTTGCTAAGATTTGACATCTTATAGTAAGCACCTCTTACCTTAAATGAGCCTGTGATTTGAAGATTTTCGGTTTTTAAAACAATGCTTGCATCAGAACGTAGCTTTGGTGCATTTATTACGTCTGTTTTTCTGATTACTCCCTTTAGTGCATAGCTTGCACGATATACATTATCTAAGGTCAACATATTTTTCTCCTTGTTAGGGTTTTATAATAAGCTATCAATAAATTGCTCTGCACATCTTGCTGAACGGTAGCCACGATTTAAGGCAAACGCCTCTGCCTTAGTGTCAAGCTCAGGTGTTATTTCTATGCCGTTTCTTATAGCTAACTCGTGAACAATTTCAAGATAAAGCTTCTTTTCGGGCTTTGCAAATAATATTGTTAAGCCAAATCTTTCTGAAAGTGATAGTGTTTCTTGTATTGTATCGTTTCTGTGAACGTCATTTCCCTCTCTATCGCTAAATGTTTCCTTAACGATGTGACGACGATTGCTTGTTGCATAAATAACTGCATTCTTTGACTTAACTGATGCAGAGCCCTCAAGGGTTGCCTTAAGCATGCTGAAATTATCATCGTTTTTATTAAATGAGAGGTCATCAATAAATATTATGAATTTTAGTGGGTTCTTGCTTATCTCTGCCATTACCTTAGGTAGAAGCAGAAGCTGATTTTTCCTTATTTCAATAAGGCGAATTCCACTGTCAAAGAAATGGTTTGCAACAGCCTTTACACTTGAGCTTTTTCCTGTTCCTGCATCACCATATAGTAAAATATTTGCACAAGGACGTCCCTCAATGAATGCAATGGTGTTGTCAATTACCCTTTGTCTTTCGTTTTCATAGCCTACAAATTTATCAAGGCTTATTTTGTCAGCACTTTCGATAACGTGAATTTCTCCGTTATCATCAACAGAAAACATACAATGCGATGCAAAAATACCATAGCCGTATTTTTCAATGTTCCTTGCTCTTTCAAGGTATTCCTTCTTAAAGTCAACGCTTTCAGTGTCGTACATTGGAACTTGTATGTCACTTTTAGTGTCAAAAAAGTCGCTTGGTGTTAGCATTGCAAGGTCGCTAAGAGTATTTAGCTCGTTAATTATTGCGTTTTCGATATTTTTGTTAATTTCTGTCTTTTTTGCAACTGCTCTTACATATACATTTTCGTTTTCAAAAAGCATTTTGCGAATACAGTCTGCCAAATTACCGCCACCCTCGTAAATTTCATTTACAAGAGCTCCATAGGTTTTTATAGCTTGGTCCTGATTTTCACATTCTGCAAATTCAAGGAAGCATTTAATTAAGTCCCTTTTTAGTAGCTCTCTTAATACACTAAATGCACAAAGCCTTTTATAAATTCTTTCTATTTTAGACATTTTACGCCTCAAAGATTTTCAATAATTTTGTCTGTAATTTCTACTGTTGATAGGTATTCCTTACCGTGTGCAAGGTCTGCTGTTCTGTATCCAGCATTGAGAACCTTATCAACTGCGTTTACGATATTTTCGGACTCTGCTTTTAGATTGAATGAGTATAAAAGCATCATAGCACCGGAAAGGATTGTAGCAATTGGGTTTGCCTTGTTTTGTCCTGCAATATCAGGTGCCGAGCCGTGGATTGGCTCATATAGTCCTCTTGTTGTGTTGCCAAGTGATGCTGATGGTAGCATACCGATTGAGCCTGTGATTTGTGATGCCTCATCGGAAAGAATATCACCAAACATATTTGTTGTAACTACTACGTCAAATTGTGCTGGGTTACGTACAAGCTGCATAGCGGCATTGTCAACTAGCATATCGCTAACCTCAACCTCTGGGTACTTTTCTGCCATTTCGTGAACAATTTTTCTCCAAAGACGTGAGGAATCAAGCACGTTTGCCTTGTCAATGCTTATTAGCTTCTTTCTGCGTTTTAGTGCTGTTTCAAAGGCAACCTTTACAATTCTTTCAATTTCCATACGGGAGTAGCATTCTGTATCGTATGCTTCCTCACCATACTTGCCCTGTCTCATACCTCTTTCGCCAAAGTAAATTCCACCTGTTAGCTCACGTACAATCATAATGTCAAAGCCGTTTTCAACAATGTCTGCACGGAGTGGGCATTCATCCTTTAAGGCTGGATATAGCTTTGCAGGACGGAGATTTGTAAATAGCTCCATTGCTGCTCTTATGCCAAGTAATGCCTTCTCTGGACGCATATTGCCTGGGAGAGTATCCCACTTTGGTCC
>JAZQHJ010000163.1:0-6259 GCA_045540515.1 Eubacteriales bacterium | reverse complement strand
CTCCTCAAGACCAGCAATCATACGAAGTGTAGTTGACTTACCACATCCTGAAGGACCTACGAAAATGATAAATTCCTTGTCCTTAATTTCAAGACAGAAATCTGATACGGCTGTAACACCGCCTGGGTATTTTTTATAAATGTGCTTAAGTGATAAACTTGCCATTTTAATCTCTCCTTGCCGTTTTTGGCGTAAAATAATGGACTATTTCAAGTCCGTGTCTAATTTTTAAGGCAAAAATAGACATATTTATATAAATTATTATAACAAATATTTAAACAAAAATAAATAGTTTTTTTGCACAAAAATTAAATGCACTTTTTGTGCAAAGTGAACAAAAAGTACATTTTCATTGTTAATTTTGACGAATGGCCTTAAACTTACTTAAAATCAGAGCTTCATAGTAAGAGCAATACGCTTTTTATTAAGGTCAACACTCTTAATTTTAACAGTTACAATATCACCAACGCTAAGAACCTCGGATGGGTGCTTGATGTATTTATCGGAAATTTCAGAAACGTGAACAAGCCCGTCCTGATGCACTCCAATATCAACAAACGCACCAAAGTCAATAACGTTTCTTACAGTACCTGTCATAATCATTCCTTCCTTTAAGTCCTCCATTCCAAGAACATCGTCACGAAGGATAGGGAGAGGTAGAGAATCACGAACGTCACGACCAGGCTTTTCAAGCTCACCAATAATATCAAGAAGTGTTGGCTCACCAATTTCAAGCTCGTCAGCAAGCTTCTTTGTTCCGTATCTTGTGCATTTTGCTCTAATGTCATTAAGACCGGAGCCAACGCTTTCAAGAGAGTAATCAAACTTAGCAAGAAGCTTTCTTGTAGCCTCATATGATTCTGGGTGAACGCCTGTATTGTCAAGAATTTCATCAGAGTCAGGAACTCTTAAAAAGCCTGCACATTGCTCATAAGCCTTAGCGCCAATCTTTGGAACCTTCAAAAGCTGTGAACGCTTAGTAAATTCACCATTTTCCTCACGGTATTTTACAATATTCTTTGCAGATGCCATATTGATACCGGAAATGTAGGAAAGTAGCGAATATGAGGCTGTATTTATGTCAACACCAACGCTGTTAACACAATCCTCAACAACACCACCAAGAGCCTCATCAAGTCTTGCTTGCTTCATATCGTGCTGATATTGACCAACACCAATTGATTTAGGGTCAATCTTAACAAGCTCTGCAAGAGGGTCTTGAAGACGTCTTGCAATTGAAACAGCTGAACGCTGTGTAACATCAAAATCAGGGAACTCCTCAGCACCAAGCTTAGAAGCAGAATAAACAGAAGCGCCTGCCTCGCTTACCATAATGTATTTCTGGTCTCCTGCAAGCTCCTTAAGCACACCTGCAATAAAAATTTCACTTTCCTTTGAAGCAGTACCATTACCAATAGCAACAACATCAACGGCATACTTTGTTATAAGCCTTACAACAATTTTCTTAGAGCCCTCAATGTCCTCTCTTGGCTTTGTAGGATAAATAACAGCAGTGTCAATAACCTTACCGGTTTTGTCAACAACCGCAAGCTTACAGCCTGTTCTATAACCAGGGTCGTAGCCAAGAACTGTTTTACCCTTTAAAGGTGCTTGCATAAGTAGATGCTTCAAGTTGTCAGAGAATAGCTTAATTGCACCCTCTGATGCGTTATCAAATAGGTCAGCACGAATTTCTCTTTCAACAGAAGGAGCAATAAGTCTGTCATAGCTATCAACAATAGCACTAGCAAGATAATCCCTTGCAGGTGAGGAATTGTTTGTAATGATTTGAGCAAAAAGATAATTCAAAATAATTTCGCTTTCAATCTCAACGTCAACCTTTAAATATTCTTCCTTTTCACCTCTGTTAATTGCAAGAACTCTGTGTCCTGGAATCTTTTTTACGCTTTCTCTGTAATCGTAGTATGAGCTATAAACTGAGTCCTCGTCCTTTGCCTGCTTAGAAACGATAGTACCGTGGTCACGAGTAAGAGCACGGATTGCCTTTCTATAATCAGCATTATCTGAAATGTCCTCGGCAATGATGTCCTTAGCACCATTTATAGCGTCCTCGCTGGTAGCAACAGTGAGCTTTTTGTCCTCGTTTTCGCAAATATAATCGGAAGCAAGCTCCTCAATGCTCTTGCCGTAAGAATCTTTTTGCTCCATAAGTAGAGTAGCGAGTGGTTCAAGACCTCTTTTTCTTGCAAGAGAGCCCCTTGTCTCTCTCTTTGGCTTGAATGGACGGTAAATGTCCTCAACCTCAGTTAAAATCTTTGCCTTAGCAAGAGCTTCCTCAATTTCAGGAGTAAGCTTACCCTGAGCCTCAATAAGAGAACGAACCTCAGCCTTTCTTTGTTCAAGACTACGTAAGTATTTGAGTCTTTCATCTAAATTACGAAGCACAGTGTCGTCAAGTGAGCCTGTAACCTCTTTTCTATAACGTGCGATAAAAGGAATGGTGTTGCCGTCATCAATAAGAGCAACAGTTGCCTCAACCTGTGATTCCTTTAAATTAAATTCTTTTGCTAGTTCCTTGATAATATCCATTTTGTTTCTCCGTTTTTGCAATATTTTGTTTAAAATTTTATCTAAATATTTATTTTCTATTTATTCATCAATATAGTCCTTAACAAAGTAAGTGTGCGTATGAGCATTGTTGCCATATTTATCTCTTAATGTAACTCTGAAATAAACATCACTCTTTTGTAAAGGAAATTCTGCGTGTGTAATACCCTCTGTGCCAGTATTTGTAACGTGCCTGTCGCATCTACCATAGCCGTTTATAAAAATGCCTTCCACAGGAGTACAATCAATTTTAATTATGTTGTCCTCAACATAAAGAGCCTTGAACATAGGAGGGTTATCTCTACCACTTGCACAATAAATATGCCCCTTTTCCATAGCCTCAATAATTTGGTCGTATTTTAATTCACTTGCACCGATAAAGGTTGAACCACCAAACGACTCTCGAACACTATCTCCGTGGTTGTGATTGTCATCACCCATTGTGCAAACAAGCTTATGCATACCGCTTCTTATCATATCATCATATATGTAAGGGCAGTACTCGGAGCCAGTTTCAAGCTCAGTTGCATAGTTGAGAATTTCAAGCCCCCAAAGACCTTCAATATTTATATAATCATCTCTTTCGTTAAGAGACCAATAAGGGTGGTTTAGCTGAACAAGAAAGCCTGCCTCGTTACATCTTTTGACCGTTTCGTTAATGCTTTCCTTGGTGAACTCACGTGCATATCCGTCACCCTTAAATACGTCAGCATAGCGGTCCCTTAAAATCCAAAACTGGTCGGCGCTTGTAGCTGGCTGAAAGGTGTTGTGTGGGTCCCTTGCGAAAACATTCATATGAATACATTTTGACCTTGTCCATTTGTCAGTGTCAGCTCCATAAATTTGAGGAAACGAGGGCTCTTTTTCTGTAATAGAGTATTCACAGCTTGTAAGTGCTAAAAACTCATCATCATTCAAATCCGAGTGGTCAAGCAAAATTTCGTGGTCCGAATAGGCAACAATTGAGTAACCGTGATTCTTGTAAACCTCCTTGACCTTTTTTGGAGTATAAGCGCCGTCAGAATGTATTGTATGGCAGTGTAGATTAGCTCTGTACCAATTTACATCATTAGGTAATAAATACTTTTTCATTATTTTATCTCCTCATAATAGTCCTTTACATTGTAGTAATGCGTGTGAGCATTATTCCCAAATTTATCCCTTACTGTTACTCGGAACATAATATCTTGAAAATCAAGCTTGAACTCTGCGTGAGTAATTTCCTTGCCATCTGTGTTGGCAAAACGGAAATTTCTTCCCATGCCTGTTAAGAATATGTCAGTTGCAGGCGAGCAATCAATCTTGATTATGTTGTCCTCAACGTAAAGAGCATTGATTTTAGGAGGATTCTTACCACTTGCACAGTAGAACTCACCATTTTCAAGTGCAGACATAATTTGGTCGTATTTTAACTCTTTGGCACCGATGATTGTTGAACCACCAAAGGAATGGTCAAGGCTTCCACCACGGTTGTGGTTGTCGTCACCCATATTGCAGAAAAGATTTTTATTCTTACCGTTTCTTATCATATGGTCATATATGTAGGGACAATACTCGGCACCCGAAATTCGTTCAGTTGCATAGTTAAGAATTTCAAGTGACCATAGCCCCTCTATGTTAAGATAATCGTTCATATCGTTAAGTGACCAGTTAGGATGATTTAGAGAAACTAAAAATCCCTTTTCATTGAGTCTGCGAATGGTTTCGTTTATGCTTTCAGGTGTGTAGCTTCTAACATATCCGTCAGCCTCAATTTTCCCGATGTCCTTGCCTTGGCTTTTCCACCAATCAAATGAGCTTTCATTCGTTGCGGGGTGAAAAACATTGTGTGGGTCCTTTGAATAAACACCTAAGTGAATTACCTTTTTAGAACGCCACCCCTCCATCCATTCACCATTTGGAATATCAAAGCAGGGCTTACAATCGTCTATCGAAAATTCTGAGGCTGTAATTGCTAAAAATTCATCATCCGTCAGATGCGATTGATCCCGAATAATCTCGTGGTCAGTATAGGCTACGATTGAATAACCCATTTTCTTGTACTCATCCTTGATTTTTTCAGGAGAGTAGTAGCCGTCAGAAATCGTTGTGTGGCAGTGCATATTTGCCCTGTACCAATTGATTTCTGGCGAAATAATGTACCTTTTCATTTTATTTTCCTTCTTTTAAAAGAATATTAAGCTCATCATCCGTAAGATATCGCCACATTCCTCTTTCAAGAGAGGAGTCAAGCACAATGCCACCAAAGGCGATTCTTTCAAGATACGTAATTTTATTGTCAACAGCTTCAAGCATACGCTTGATTTGATGATATTTACCCTCGGTAAGAGTGATTTGTCCGTGAGCTTCATCACTCATTTCAATTTTACATGGCTTTGTTACATATCCACCTATATCAATGCCAGCTTCAAGCCTTTTAACATCCTTATCTAGGAGAGGGAGTCTGCATTCAAATTTGTAAACCTTTGAAACGTGGTGCTTAGGAGAAAGAAGTCTATGCGCACTCTCTCCGTCATTTGTTAAAATAACAAGCCCAAGTGTATTCTTGTCAAGCCTACCACAAGGGAATAAGCCAAGTCGTCTTTCCTCGTCTGGAAGAAGCTCCAAAACCGTAAGCTCCCTGTCATCATCAGTTGCACTAACATAGCCCTGTGGCTTATTTAACATAATGTAGGCATATTTTTTGTATGTAACTACATTACCACAAAAAACAACAGTGTCCTTGCTTTCATCAATATGAACATCGCATCTTTTTACAACCACGCCATTTACACTGATTTTTCCGGCTCTTGCAAGACGGGAGCACTCACTTCTTGATGCCTTGCCCATATTTGACAAAAATCTATCAAGTCGCATAAAAATACCCCCTAAATTTAATACACTTTATATTTTAACATATATTATAGAGAATGTAAACAAAAAATTTTCAATTAAAACAAAAAAATATGCACAAATCACAAAATAATATTTTTTCGCTAAAATTGTTGATTTTAGGGAGGAAATAAGATATAATATAAACGAAAAAATTTTATTACAAGGAGTAATACATATGATTTATTCAAAAGAAGTTGAAAACATGTGTACCGTTGCTAAGGGACCAAAGCACGGTCCAGCCCCAATTCCAGAAGAAGGCAAATGGGTAATGGCAAAGGAAATCACAGACATTTCAGGCTACACACACGGTATTGGCTGGTGCGCACCACAGCAAGGCGCTTGCAAGCTCTCACTCAATGTTAAAATGGTATCATTGAGGAAGCACTTGTTGTGACAATCGGTTGCTCAGGTATGACACACTCTGCTGCTATGGCATCAGAAATTCTTCCAGGCAAAACACTTTTAGAGGCTCTTAACACAGACCTTGTTTGTGACGCTATTAACACAGCAATGAGAGAGCTATTTTTACAAATCGTTTACGGTAGAACTCAAACTGCATTCTCTGAAGATGGTCTTCCCATTGGTGCAGGTCTAGAAGATTTAGGTAAAGGCTTACGTTCTCAAACCGGTACAACCTATGCTACCAAGGTTAAAGGACCACGTTACCTAGAGCTTGCTGAAGGTTACATTACCAAATGTGCAGTTGATGAAAACAACACCATTATTGGTTATAAATTTGTTCACCTTGGCAAAATGATGGAAATGATTAAAAAAGGTATGGACGCTAACGAAGCACTAGAAAAAGCAAGCGGCCAAT
>JAZQHJ010000162.1:0-47600 GCA_045540515.1 Eubacteriales bacterium | reverse complement strand
CAATTTGCATTTGGCTTTGCCAAATATAAAACTGGGTCGAATCCGATCCCCAACCAAACGACGAAAAAAGCCACTCGTATGGGTGGCTTGTCGTTTGGCTGGGGAACAAGGATTCGAACCCAGACATACAGAGTCAGAGTCTGCTGTGCTACCGTTACACAATTCCCCAATGTGTTTTGCGATACCAATTATAGCACATAAAAAAATACTTGTCAATGTTTATTTTGAAAATATTATTTATTAAATTTTATATATCTTGACAAAACTAACAAAAAATAATAAAATTATTTTAAGAAACATAAAACGAAAAAGGAGAGCAATATGACAATAGTTTTACTAACTGCCCTTGGTGTTGGCGGAGCAACGGTTATTGGCGCAATAATCGGCTTTCTATTTAAAAAGGTATCGCATCGCTTTTCCGATATAGTGCTTTCCTTTGCAGCAGGAGTAATGCTTGCAGCGGCGGTGCTTGGATTAATTATACCGTCTGTTGAATTTGGCAAGGAACACGGAATTGGTATAGCGCTTTTAATCACAATTGCAGGAATTTTCACAGGTGCAATATGCTTAAACCTCATTGACAAGCTAGTCCCCCACCTTCACAAAATGGCGGACATTGACCAAGAAAAACACAACAACAAGAGCATAAACAAGGTTCTTTTATTTGTAACAGCAATTGCAATTCACAATCTACCCGAGGGAATTGCCGCAGGAGTCGGCTTTGGCTCTGGAAACACTACACAAGCACTACTTATTGCGGGTGGAATAGCCCTACAAAATATCCCAGAGGGAATGGTTATAATTGCTCCAATGCTTTCAGTTGGCGTAAAGCCAAGAAAAACCTTTCTTCTTGCAGCATTAACAGGACTTATTGAGGTGGTCGGTACCTTTATCGGCTATTTTGCAGTAAGCGTTGCAAGTGCAATTTTGCCATTTGCCCTTGCCTTTGCAGGTGGAACAATGCTTTACGTAATAAGCGACGAAATGATACCAGAAACACACGCGCACGGAAGTGAAAGAGGGGCAACCTACGCACTACTTGTAGGCTTTTGCTTAATGCTCCTTATGGACGTTTTACTGGGATAAAATATATAAAAAAGCACCTTGTCAAAGGTGCTTTTTGCTTGGAGAAGCTCCAAATCTTTTTTTGTAAAGCCTGTAAAACGAGGAATAATCGCTAAATCCACATTTTTTGTAGGCGGAGGAAATACTCTCGCCCCTATCAACAAGCTTGTTAAAGAGAATAAGCCTTTTTGTGATGATATAATCGTGAATCGAGGTCCCTGTTGCACGCTTGAAAATTCTTGAAACCTGTGAGGGACTGAGGTGCACGTAATCGGCAATGTCATTGGTTGTAATATCCCTTGTAAGGTTTTCATTTACGAACCAAATAATATCCCTTTCAAGCTGATTTTCGGTGCTTTGTTGCTCATCCTTTTTAGAAAAAGCTAGCTTGATTTGACAAAGCAAGGATGCAAAATTTGATAAAACTGCATCCCTTGGATTGATTACCTTGCTCTCTAAAAACATCTTTTCAAAGAATAAAAGTGGCGATACGTGGCTAAATTCGCTTGGTAAATATAGGTTTTTTTGACCTAACTCACGTTCCTTAAAGGCGGAAAGAAGCTCCTTTGAAAGCCCCATGCTTGAAAGAAGCGAGGGGGAGAAGTTCAAAACATATCTTTCATACTCATCGCTTGAATTTAAAACAAGCTTGTGAGTTTCAGACGGACGCATAAGCATAATTGCTCCCGATTGAAGCTTGTATAAATTACCCTCAACGCTGTAATTCGCATCGCCCTTAACAAAGCAAAAAAGCTCATAATAGTCGTGAATATGGGGGTGAAAGTCCGTAACGGACGGCTTTTTATCAATTGAATGAGAAAGTGTAAAAAGTTCATTTTCAATGTGTTCAATAACTGCCATTTTAAAACCTCTGTGTTATGCATAAAAATACAATGTATTTTGCTAAAAAAAGCAATTGTATTGTAAATATAATTATATTATAATGTAAATAGAACTAAAAATCAAGGAGAAAAATATGAAGCTTACATTTCGTTGGTATGGAGACAATGATCCTGTTACCCTTGACCACATTCGCCAAATTCCAAAAATGACTGGAATTGTTAGTGCAATTTACGACGTAAGGGCAGGTGGCATTTGGTCAAATGAGAGTATTTTGGAGCTCAAAAGAAAGGCAAACGAAAAGGGACTTGAATTTGAGGTTGTTGAAAGCGTACCTGTTCCCGAGGAAATTAAGTACGGTGGTGAAAACGCATCCGTGCTTATCGAAAACTATTGTGAAAACGTAAGGCGACTTGGCAAGGCGGGAGTAAAGTGCATTTGCTACAACTTTATGCCTGTGTTTGATTGGCTAAGAAGTGAGCTTGAACATCAAAGTGTAGACGGCTCAAACTCTCTTGCATATAGCGAAAGCACCCTACTCACAATGGACCCGCTAACAAGTGAGCTTTCACTTCCTGGCTGGGATGAAAGCTATACAAGAGGGGAATTAAAGGAGCTTATTGAAAAATACAAGAAAATCGGCAAGGAGGGACTTTGGAAAAATCTAACCACCTTCCTTGAAAGGGTAATTCCTGTTGCACATGAGGCAGGAGTAAATATGGCAATTCACCCCGATGATCCACCATGGGACATCTTTGGACTTCCAAGAATTATCACTGATGAAAAGAATATTGAACGCTTTTTGAATATTGTGCCACTTAAAGAAAACGGCATAACCTTCTGCACAGGCTCCCTAGGAGCATCAAGGGATAATGACCTTGTTAAAATGGCAGAAAAATTCGCATCACGTGTTCATTTTCTACACCTAAGAAACATTTTAATAACAGGAAACAGAGAGTTTTATGAGGTCGGTCACCCAACTGAATGTGGCTCGCTTGATATGTATGGAATAGTTAAGGCACTTGTTGTCGGTGGCTTTGACGGATACGTAAGACCTGACCACGGCAGAATGATTTGGGGCGAAAGGGGACGCTATGGCTATGGACTATTTGACAGAGCCCTTGGCGCAACCTACATAGCTGGATTATTTGAGGGAATTGAAAAAACATTATGATTAAAAAAGAGCTAGAAAAAAGACAGCTTCCTGACTTTTTTTATGGAATAACAAGCAAAGAGGCTTGGAAAAGCAAAAGGAACGAAATAAGGGAGCTATTTTTAAATCACGAATATGGACATTTGCCACACAAGCTAACACCCAGCATAAGAATCGAGGAAAACTGGGTTGATTTTGCGGGCAAGGGCAAATGGGAAAGCGTATTTCTTACCTTTGAGAAAAACGGCAAGAGCCATACAGTAAAAACTGATTTGATTTTGCCACCCGACAGAAAAAACGTGCCTGTGTTTATATACATAGGAATGAACCCAGAAATTCCAAGCAAGTATTTGCCAGTTGAGGAAATTTTGGATAGTGGCTTTGGTATTTATACCTTTTTCTATCAGGACGTAACAAGCGACAATGAAAAAAGAGACGGACTTGCACAGCTTTTTGAGGAATCCACCTGTGGAAAAATCTCATTTTGGGCATATATGGCAAGTGCTTGCATGGACTACCTTGAAAAAAGAGACGAGGTTGACACAAAAAATGTTGCCGTAATCGGACATTCAAGGCTTGGAAAAACAGCACTCCTTGCCTCTGCTATGGATGAAAGATTTAAGCTGACCTGCTCAAACGACAGTGGATGCTGTGGCGCAGCGCTTTCACGAGGTAAAATAGAGGGAAACGAAACCATCGAAAAAATAACAGAGGTTTTTCCATTCTGGTTTTGCAAGGACTTTCTTACATATGTAAATAACGAGGAAAAGCTCCCCTTTGACCAGCATATGCTTCTTAGTCTTATTGCACCAAGACACTTAATGATAGGTGGAGCAATTAAGGACGTGTGGGCGGACAATGAGGGACAATTTCTATCGTGCTATTTGGCATCCGACATTTGGAGGCTATATGGCAAAGGTGGCTTGATTTGTGAAAGCAAAATGCCAAGTGTAGGAAATGAGCTTTTACAAGGAGAGGTATGCTTCCACCTAAGAGAGGGAACACACTTCCTTTCACGTGCCGATTGGCAAATTTATATGAAAAAATTCAGGGAGATTATAAATGAAGCTTGACAATAAAATTGCTGTAATTACAGGAGCAGGTGGTGTCCTTTGCTCTGCATTTGCAAAAGAGCTTGCAAAAAATGGAGCACACGTAATGCTTCTTGACATAAACAAGGATGCCGTAAATGCACTTGCAGGCGAGCTTACAGCACAGGGCTACAAGGCAAATGGCTATGAATGTAATGTTCTAGACAAGGCATCAATAGAAAATGTACACAAGGACATTTTAGAAAAATACGGAAAATGCAATATTTTAGTAAATGGTGCAGGTGGCAATAACCCAAGATGCACAATTGCCCACGAATACTATGAGGACGGAGAGGAAAAGCTAAACGACATTAAAACCTTCTTCAACCTAGACAAGGAGGACTTTGGCTTTGTCTTTGACCTTAACCTAATTGGCACACTCTTGCCAACACAGGTTTTTTCAGCTGATATGGTAAATAACGACGGAGTTATTGTAAATGTATCATCAATGAATGCGTTCAGACCTCTTACAAAAATCCCTGCATACAGCAGTGCAAAGAGTGCGGTTTCAAACCTCACTATGTGGTTAAGCGTGCACCTTGCAAGTGCGAAAATAAGAGTTAACGCAATCGCCCCAGGCTTCTTTGTTACAAAGCAAAACCAAGCCCTACTATTTAACGAAAACGGCACACCAACACCACGCACGGAAAAAATCCTAAACGCAACACCAATGAAAAGATTTGGCAAGCCAGAGGAGCTTCTTGGAACTCTTATGTGGCTATGTGACAACGATGCATCTGGCTTCGTTACAGGAATTGTTGTACCAGTTGACGGTGGATTCTCAGCATATTCAGGAGTATAAGTATGGAAATTAAGCTATGCGCCTTTGCCGACGAGGCATCAAACGAGCTTAGTGGGCAAATAAAGGCACTTAAAAGAAATAATATCAGCCTTCTTGAAATAAGAGGCGTTGACGGACAAAACATTAAGGATATTCCACATGCAAGGGTTAAGGAAATTAGCAAGGAGCTTGCTGACAATGGCATTTCCGTTTGGTCAATCGGTTCACCCATTGGTAAATATAACCCAAATGAGGACTTTGAGAGTCAGCTTGAGAGCTTTAAGCATATTTGTCAAAGCGCAGAGCTTTTAGGAGCAAAAAGAATAAGAATGTTCAGCTACTTTTCAAAGGACACAGAGCTTGTATTTAAAAGGCTTGAAGCCCTTTGCAGTGAGGCACCAGATGGTATAATTCTATGCCACGAAAACGAAAAGGACATTTTTGGCGATACTGTTGAATGTTGTGAGCAAATTCATAAGGCGTTTCCACAAATTAAGGCAGTGTTTGACCCTGCAAACTTTGTTCAATGTGGGGTTGATACCAAAATGGCTTGGCAGACACTCCACCCATATGTTGACTATATGCATATAAAGGACGCACAGACGGACAAAAGCGTAGTACCAGCAGGACAGGGAATAGGAAATGTTGAGTATTTAATTAAGGAATACATAAAGCAAGGCGGACAGGTGCTTACCTTGGAGCCACACCTTATGGAGTTTTACGGCTTGAAGGAGCTTGAAAACGGACAAAGCATAAAAAATACTCCTGTGTTCACAGATACAAACGAGGCATTTGATGCGGGAGCAAAAGCACTTAATGAGATATTAAGGAGAATATAAAATGGGAAAGTATAATATGGAAATCGGAGCACAGCTTTATACAGTTAGGGACTACACTCAAAATCTTGATGATTTTGCAAAAGCCCTTGAAAAAATCGCAAAAATAGGCTACAAGATAGTACAGGTTTCAGGCACCTGTGAATACGAAGCAGAGTGGCTTAATGAACAGCTTGCAAAGAACGGACTTAAATGTGTTTTAACTCACTACAATGCCTGTGAGGTAAGGGACAATACCCAAGAGGTAATCAAAAAGCACAATGCCTTTGGCTGTAAGAATATTGGACTTGGCTGTATGCCAAATGGAGCAAGCGAGGAAAATTTAAATATCTTTATTAAGGAATTTAAGGACGTTGCTAAAACAATTAGTGAAAACGGCTCACAGCTCTTTTACCACAATCACCACTGGGAGTTTTCAAGATGCAGTGACGGTGAGCTAATGCTCGACAAGCTACTTAATGCATTTGAGCCAAACGAGCTTCAAATCACTCTTGACACCTATTGGGCACAATATGCAGGCACTGACGTTTGCGAGGTAATAAATAAGCTAAAGGGCAGACTTACAGCAGTGCATTTAAAGGACCTTACCATTGTTGGAAACGACCAAAGAATGGAAAGAGTTGGCTATGGAAATATGTGCTTTGAGAAAATTGTTGACGCACTTGATAAGGCAGGAACAAAATACCTTCTTGTTGAACAGGATAACTGCTACGGTGCAGACCCATTTGAATGCTTAAAGCAAAGCTATGAATACTTAAAATCACTAGGACTATGAGGTGCAATATGAAAAAAATTAAGCTAGGAATACTCGGATACGGAAATATAGGAACTCTACATGTTGACAATGTAATGAGTGGAAAATGTGAGCAGGTTGAAATAAGCGCAATTTGTGATATAGACCCACAAAAAAGAGCCGAGGCAAAGGAAAAGGCGCCAAATGCGCAAATCTTTGAAAATGCCGAGGATATGATAAATAGTGGTAAAATCGACTCGATTTTGGTAGCCGTTCCCCACTATGACCACCCAAAATACGCAATTATGGCTCTAAAAAAGGGAATCAACACACTCATTGAAAAGCCAGCAGGAGTTTATACAAAGCAGGTTAAGGAAATGAACGAGGTGGCAAAGGAGTCAAATGCCGTATTTGGAATTATGATGAACCAAAGAACAAATTGCATCTATCGTAAGATGAGAGAAATTGTTCAAAGCGGTCGTCTTGGAGAAATAAAACGCACAAGCCTTATTATAACAGACTGGTACAGACCACAATGCTATTACGATTCAGGCAACTGGCGTGCAACTTGGTCAGGAGAGGGAGGCGGAGTGCTCCTAAATCAATGCCCACACAACCTTGACCTATGGCAATGGATTTGTGGAATGCCAAGCAAAATTCACGCAAAGCTACATTATGGAAAATGGCACGAGATTGAGGTTGAGGACGATGTTAGTGCATATGTTGAATATCCAAATGGTGCAACAGGAACCTTTGTAACAACCACGGGCGATATTGCAGGAACAAACCGCTTTGAGATTATGCTTGAAAAGGGAAAGCTAATTGCAGAAAACGGAGAGCTAAAAATGTGGGAATGTGAAATGACCGAAAAGGAATTTTCAAGAGTAAACACCAACCCATTTGCAGGACCACCAGCAGAGCTTACCATAGTTGAAACAGACGGTAAAAACGAACAGCACGCAGGTGTTTTAAATGCCTTTGCAGGAGCAATTTTAAATGGCACAGAGCTTGTTGCAAGAGGCGAGGAGGGCATAAACGGACTAACAATCTCAAATGCAATGCACCTTTCCTCATGGCTTGACAAGGAAATTGACCTAGCCACCTTTGATGATGACCTTTTCTATGCAGAGCTTGAAAAGAGAATTGCAACCTCAAAGCGCAAAACAAGAGTAGTTAAGGCAGAAAACATAAATATGAACGACTCATTTGTATCGGAGCATTATCATACTAAATAAATTTTTCTTGTGAATTCTTTTCTTATATGATATAATTTACATAATACAATTATAATACAATATTAAAAATACAAAAAGGAGAGAGACCCTATGAAAAGGAAAGCTTTTTTAATCTGCTTAATGCTTGCCTTGGTAATTTGTGCACTTACAATTGTTGCCAGCGCAGCAACGCCAAGCAGATATATCGAATTTAAGGTTAAGCTAGGCAGTATCGAAAATGATTATGTAACTGTTTATACTGAAAACCAAACTGGCTCAACTCCTAAGCTAAATCTAGGCCTAGACCTATTTTCAGACGTGGAATTTACGAACACTGTTGACAAAAACGAAATTGTTGCAATTGATATGAGCGGTGCTGTTGAAACAAACACGGCAAACGGTCAAACATCAACGAAAATAAGTTATTTTGCAACATCAAGCACACCACTTTCAAAGTGTGAGGAAATAAAGTGGTTTACCACATCTGGCTCATCAAAAACAGTTTCAACGACTATGTTCGAAAACTGGACGGCATTAAAGCGCTTTGATTTTGGTTGTGTGACAGAAATTGCTGACAAGGGCTTTAAAAATTCAGGTCTTGTTGACATTGTAATTCCATCAACCATTACAAAGATAAAAAGTGCGGCATTCAGTGGCTGTTCAAGTCTAAAAACAGTTAAATTTGAGGGGAGCTTAGAAACACTATCAGGCTCAACGTTCTATGGCTGTACTGCACTTGAATCAGTTGATTTGGGTCAGCTTACGTCAATTTGCGACAACATGTTTTATAACTGCTCCTCACTAAAAGCCGTTGTGCTTCCAAGCACGGTTAAATCAATTGCTAAGGAGCCGTTTAATGGCTGTACCTCACTTAAATCCGTTGATTTAGGAGAGATTACGTCAATGAACTACAATGCATTCAAGGGATGCACAAGCCTTGTTGATATTAAATTTTCAACAGCAGAGCTTTCAATTCAAGGAAACGGAGTCTTTTCCAACTGTACCTCACTTAAATACGTAAAGATACCTAATAACGTTGTATCAATTAACTACGGAATGTTCAGTGGCTGTACTGCACTTGAATTTGTTGAGCTTTCAAACGCAACAGGCAACGTGCCTGACAAAATGTTTGCGGGCTGTACCGCTCTTAAAGCAGTTTCCATTCCTGAGGGAATTGTAGGCATAGAGGAAAATGCATTTAAAGGCTGTTCAGCGCTAAAAGCTGTATATCTTCCAACAACCTTGACCACAATAGGTGATAATGCAGAATGGGGACGCGGTGCGTTCGATAGCTGTAAAAATCTATACTTTGTAAACGACCCATTTGAAGTAAGGGACGAAAACGGCGATTGGTATGGAGATAACTTCGTTATGCCACAGGAGCCAGAGGTTTACTATATGCCATCAGGACTTACCACAATATTTGGTGTTGAGTTTTTAAGCTGTGAGCAATTGAATAGATATATAGTATTTCCAACGACCTTTACCGAAATATCAGCAGCAAACGGACCGTTTGGAAATGTAGGATTATACAACAAAAAGGGTGGAATAACGCTTGTTTTCCTTGGCAAAATGACAAAAGTCTGTTATGGCACAGTGAATAAAAGAGCCAACAATATCTCATTTGTTTTTGCACATAAAGAAAACACAGGCATTGACACGATTCCAACGTGGCATATTGAACAAACGAGCAAACCGGTTAATTTCTATGCATATTTCTGTGCAGGAAACGTAGTATATGATTTAGCAAGCTTTAGTGCGCCTAGCGACAGCTACGATGCAAAGGAAACTGATTTTGCAAAAACTACTTATACAGAAGAAACCTTTACTCATATTGCAAATCCGGATAAAACCATAGCTTCAGAGCCGGATTGTGTAACAAACGTATTCCATACAAAATATTGCTTCTGCGGTGATTTAGCAGGCACGACAGAGCTTCAAGACACAGCACTTGGCCATAACCATGACCTTGAAAACGGAGCAGTTCTTGTCGGAATTACCTATGCCGACTACACAAAGGACGGCGAAAAGAGTGTAAAATGCTCACGCTGTGAGGAGCTTGATGTTCAAACGGCAAGCAAGATTATTCTTGACGAAACAGGATTTTCCGCAAAGATACACGGTAACGGAATTACCTTTGGTTATAGCATTGATAACGTTGCCCTTGCAGAATTAAAGAGCGTATATGCAGGCACACAAATCGGATTTGTTGCAGCAGTAAAGAGCTACCTTGGTACAAATAACCCACTTGATGCAAATGCAAATGAAGTTGCACTTGAAAAGGGTAAGGTATTAAAGGCAGACGTAACAAACGAAATTGTTGAAAACAATATCACAAGAATAGACTTTAAGCTAGTTGGCGATATTTGGGACAACAAAGTTGACCTTGACGGTAATGCCGAAAACGGTGCAGAGGTAGCTATAAAGGATATTTCCTTCGTAATGAGTGCATATATTTATGCAAACGACACGGTTAGCTACATAAACGCAAATGATGGCGCACCACAGGAAGTAATCTATTCAACACTTAGTGAATAAAATCAAAAGGAACAGAGTGAAATCTGTTCCTTTTTAATTAGCCTATAACAACAAAAAAAGCCGACACGTGTCGGCTTTTTCTTATTTAACAAGGTTTCTCTTAATTTTTCTTGTGGTGGTTTTTTCAAATGGCTCGTCCAAAGGCTCCTTTGTGTAAAGGGAGCTGTCAACGTAGTTGACTGAGGGATTGTGTCACAAGACTATTTTACAAGATTTCTTTTGATTTTTCTTGTGGTGGTTTTTTCAAATGGCTCGTCTCGAATTTCCACCCTGTTAATATGCTTGTAGGTTGCAAGCTGCTTGTTGATTTCAACAACCTCCTTGGCAAGAGCATCGTGGATAGCCTCCTTGGTTGTGAGTCCTGCCTTTTGACATTCCTCCTCATCAGGATATATAAGAGCAACAATTTCAATATCGTGTGTCTTTTCGCTATCTCTACCAACAACTACAACCTCGGAAACAAGGTCAAGGTTTTCAAGATATTCCTCAATCTCCTCTGGGAAAATATTCTTTCCGTCGGATGAAATGATAATATTCTTCTTTCTACCAGTTATATATAGGTAGCCCTTTTTATCCATATAACCATAGTCGCCAGTTCTGAACCAACCGTCCTCGGTAAGCACCTGCTTTGTTTGCTCCTCGTTCTTGTAGTAGCCAAGCATAACATTATCACCCTTGACAACAATTTCACCAGAGAGGTCATCCTCGCTTTCCTTGTCAATGGTAACCTCAAGCCCTGGCATTGGCTTACCACAGGATGCAAAATTCTTAACTGTAAGTGGAACGACTGAAATAAGTGGAGCACACTCGGTAATTCCGTAGCCCTGTGATACCTGAATACCCATATCATAAAGCCCCTGTGCAACATCACTATTAAGTGCGGCAGCACCAACAATCATATATCTTAATCTTCCGCCAAAGCCCTCGTGAACCTGCTTAAAGATTTTACGTCTTACGTCAATACCGATTTTCTTTAAGAATCTTGAAAGCTTCATACCGAATTTGAGCTTCTTTTCAATGCCATTCTTTTGAGCAGTTTTCCAAACGGTTTTGTAAAGCTGATTTGCAAACATAGGAACAAGAGCCAAAACGGAAGGCTTGAATTGCTTAATATTCTTACCAACATACTTAATGCCGTCTGAAATGTTTACAGTACAGCCATAAAGCATAGGAGCAAGAATACCTGCACTCATTTCATAGGTGTGATAAATTGGAAGAACAGAAAGAACTGCATCATTATGGTCAAGAACGTCAAGCACAGGAATGATTCCTCTTAAAACTGCGCAAACATTGTCCTCGCATAGCATAACGCCCTTTGATGTACCAGTAGTACCAGATGTAAATAGAAGGATTGACATTGCTCTTGTGTCGTGGTCAGTTAAATCAAAGTCAACACCCTTTTCGTTATAAATTTTCTTACCAAGGGCAAGAATATTATTAAAGGTTGAATATTTGCTTGGTACATACTCATCCTCTGGGTCTAAGGTAAAGGTTGGTCTTTCACAGGCGATGAATTGAGTTATATTTTCAAGCTCAGCGCCACGTCTTTGGAACAGGTCAACAAATCTAGGGCCATAGGAAACATATGAAACCTCTGCAATTTTCATAAAATTGAAGAGCTCATCCTCAAGTAGCATAGGGTCAAGAGGAACAATTGTTCCACCAAGTGTAACGGTTGCAATATATGTTGCAATCCATTGAACGCTTGTCTCACCCATAACAGCAACCCTTTTGCCAGGGCCAACGCCGAGCTCCTTGAATGCCAAAATTACCTTTTGTAGGTAAGTATCAAATTGTGAATAGGAAACCTCAACAAGTGAGTCCTCCTTAGCATTTAATCTGTTGAACCTATATAGAGGATGGTCTGGCAAATATCCTGCCACCTCGTGAAGAAGACCATATATGGTCTTAACATCCTTTGCAAGCTGCATAATTATTAAATCTCCTTATCTATTATTTGAGCAAGGCTTTCATCAATTGAGGCAAGAACCTCATAAAATATTTCAAGCTTTCTAATAGCCGTGTCCTTGCTTATTTCTCCAATAAAGGAACAAAGCAAATTTTGAAGTTCGTTGAAAATTTCAACACCGTCACAGGTAAGCACGAATTTCGTCTTGTACTTACCGGCAGCTCCAGAACGGACAATATATCCCTTTTCGGTAAGCTCTGCTGTAATTCGTGAAACAAAGGCCTTGTCAACACCACATGCCTCGCTGAGCTCAGCAGAGGAAAGACCATTTTCGCTTTTAGCAAGCTGTAAGATACACATAATATGGGCACTTCTTAATCCGAACGGCTCCATTTTTGCGTCCGCAAGCCTTTTAATATTCTTTGCAATTCTTTCAGTATGCAAAACAAAAGGCACAAATCTTTCGCTTTCCATTTTATCCCCCTTTAAACTAATAATTTACAAGCTTTGTTGACTTGTCAACCTTCATTATACAATAATTTTCCATTTTTGTCAATACTTTGAATTTTTTTCAAAAATCAGTAAAAAAAACAGATTTTATATTGAAATTCCTAATATTTATATGCTATACTAAATACAATAAAATTATTTTCGCAAGGAGAAAAAACATGGCAAACAGATTTATTCTTAACGAAACATCTTATTTTGGTGCAGGCTCACGTGAGGTTCTTTCAGCAGAGATTGCTAAAAGAGGCTACAACAAGGCATTTGTTGTTGCAGACAAGGACCTTATCAACTTCGGTATTGTTAAGCTTGTAACAGACGTTCTTGGCGACTTCCCATATGAGATTTTCTCAGAGTTCAAGGCAAACCCAACAGTAACAAACGTAAAGGCTGGCGTTAGCGCTTATGCAGCATCAGGTGCAGACTTCATCATCGCAATCGGTGGTGGTAGCGCAATTGACACAGCAAAGGCAGTTGCAATCATCAGCAACAACCCAGAATTTGCAGACGTTGTATCACTTGAGGGCGTTGCAGATACAAAGAAGAAATGCGTTGACATCATCGCACTTCCAACAACAGCAGGAACAGCTGCTGAGGTTACAATCAACTACGTAATCACAGACGAGGAATCAGGCAGAAAGATGGTATGCGTTGACCCTAACGACATTCCTGTTCTTTCAATTGTTGATGCTGAGCTTATGGCTACAATGCCAGCAGGCTTAACAGCTGCAACAGGTATGGATGCTCTTACACACGCAATTGAGGGCTATATCACAAAGGGAGCTTGGGAGCTTTCAAACATTCTTGAAATCAATGCAATTAAGATTATTGCAGATAACCTAAGAACAGCAACCTACGACGGAAAGAATATGAAGGCAAGAGAGCAAATGGCTCTTGGCCAGTACGTTGCAGGTATGGCATTCTCAAACGTAGGTCTTGGATGCGTTCACTCAATGGCTCACCCACTTGGTGCAAGATTTGATATTGCACACGGTGTTGCAAACGCACTCCTACTTCCAATCGTTATGGAATTTAATATGCCAGCATGCGTAGTTAAGTACGGCAGAATTGCAAAGGCTATGGGTGTTGATACAACAAATATGAGCGCAGAGGAAGCAGCAGCTGCAGCAGTTGAGGCAGTTAAACAGCTTTCAATCGACCTTAAAATTCCACAAACACTTCGTGAAATCGGCATTCCAGAGAGTGCTCTTGAACAGCTTGCAAATGACGCATTTAATGACGTTTGCACAGGCGGTAACCCAAGAGAAATCACAGAGGCTGACATTCTTGAGCTTTACAAGAAGGCATATTGATTTAAGGCGGACAGCATAATGGCAAATATTTTAGAATCAAAATTCTTAAAGGAATACTGTGCTACCGCTGCAAATATGTATCGTCTTGGCTGGGATGAAAGAAATGGTGGTAATATCTCATATCTTCTTACAGAGGATGAGGTTAAATCCGTTCTTGACGTAAACGACGTTATCCGTCTTATCCCACTTGGCTTTGACGCAACATATCTTGCTGGAAAGTACTTCCTAGTTAGTGGTACAGGCAAATATTTTAAAAACTTCGTTGGTGACCCAGAAAACAATGTTGGTGTATTCAGAATTTCAGCAGACGGTCAAAATGCTGAGCTTCTTTGGGGCTACGCAGATGGCGGTAGATTTACATCAGAGCTTCCAGCTCACCTAATGAGTCATATTGCAAGACTCAAGGTTGACCCAACCAACAGAGTAATTATGCACACTCACCCAACAAACCTACTTGCAATGACCTACGTTCATGAGCTTGATACAAACAAGTTCACTCACACACTTTGGCAAATGAACACAGAGTGCATTGTTGTATTCCCAGACGGCGTTGAGGTTCTTCCTTGGATGCTTTGTGGAACAAACGAAATTGGCGAGGCAACAGCAGAGAAAATTTCAAGTGCAAGAACAGTAATTTGGGCTATGCACGGAATTTACTGCGCAGGACACGACCTTGATGAGACCTTTGGTCTTGTTGAAACCGTTGAAAAGGCAGCGCAAATTTATATGATGACTGCTCCTATTGGTCTTAAAAACATTATCACAGACGACCAATTAAAGCAGCTCGCTAAGCGCTTCAGCCTTACATATAGAGACGGCATTATTTAATAAAATAGGGAACAGGCTTAAAACCTGTTCCTTTTTATTTTTGAAGGGCTATGGATTTTTTAATTTACTTGACAATAATAATATATATATGTTAAAATTAAAAGGTAGTGAAGTGGCAAAGGGGACATATGATGAGCATAATTTTAGACGAAATTTTTGCAAATCAGGACACGAAATACAGGGACTTTCATTCAAGGCTTGTTCCTAACGTGAAAAATCTTATCGGGCTACGTGCTCCTGTTGCCAAGAAAATTGCCAAAAAATACGCAAATACAGATACAGGTATGACGTTTTTAAGGGATTTGCCTCACACCTACTATGAGGAAAGCCTCATTCACGGCTACATGCTCGGCTTTTTGAAGCATGGCGCAAGGGACTATCTTGTTCAGTTCTTACCCCATATTGACAACTGGGCAGTGTGCGATAGTATGGTTAGCAATTTAAAGCTCTTTTTTAAAGACAAAGAGAATGCACTTGATTTGGTCAAGGGCTCCCTTGAAAGCAAGCATACCTACACAGCTCGCTTTGGACTTGTTGCATTGCTTTCGTATTATGTCACACCACAATATATTGATTTTGTGCTTGATGTCGCAAGTAAAATAAAAAGTGATGAATATTATATCAATATGGCAAATGCGTGGCTTGTGTCCGTTTGTCTTGTTAAGGAATATGAAAAATCAATTAAAATTTTAGAGCAGTGTGTGCTTGATAAATGGACGCACAACAAGGCAATTCAAAAGGCACTTGAAAGCTATCGCATTGACAATAAAACAAAGGAATATTTAAGGAGCTTAAAAATAAAATGATTGTAAACATTAAAAGACTAAACGATAATGCAAAAATCCCGACCTATGGCTCACCATATTCAGCAGGAGCCGATTTATATGCTTGTATAGACAGTGAAATTACAATAGAGGCAGGACAAACAGTGCTTGTTAAAACAGGACTTGCAATGGAGCTTGAATGTGGCTATGTTGCACTTATCTATGCAAGAAGCGGTCTTGCATCAAAAAAGGGACTTGCCCCTGCAAATAAGGTTGGTGTTGTTGATTGCGATTATCGTGGAGAAATAATGGTTGCACTCCATAACCATTCAAGCATACCACAGGTAATTGTGCCAAATGAGAGAATTGCTCAAATGGTAATTACACCATATATAACAGCCGAATTTAACGAGACGGACACACTCTCCGACACAGTAAGAGGAGCAGGTGGATTTGGCTCAACTGGAACAAAATAAGAGCTTAAAACAAACAGGAAAGCAAATGCTTACTTTAATTAAGTAGGTTGAGAGTATAATGAGTATAATTTGTTTTTTAAGACATGGTCAAACCGACTGGAACACCAAAAGTCTTACACAGGGTAGGGAAAATATCCCTCTTAACCAAAAAGGAATAGACCAAGCAATTAAGGCATCAGCCGATTTAAAGCACTCGCTTGAAAAAACAGGCTTTAAATTTGATAAAATTTATTCAAGTCCACTTTCCCGTGCCCTTGATACGGCAAAAATGGTGGCAGAGGCAATAGGAAACGTGCCCGTAATAGTTGACCAAAGGCTAATCGAAAGGGATTTTGGAGAATTATCGGGAATGTACTATGACAAAAACAGTCCAACGGTTTTAAGGGACACGGATAACCCCACCGTTGAGACCACGCAAAGCCTAATAGACCGAGTGAATTCCCTTATATCCGACAAGGTAAAAAAGGATGAAAACGTGCTTTTTGTAACACACGGAGCAATTACAAGAATTTACGCAATGAATGCAAAAAAGAGCAAGGAAGTGTCTAAAAAAGAGATAGGGATAATGGGAAATTGTAGCCTTGTTGTGTATTCCTATGACGGAAAAGAGCCTCTTTTAATAGGCTATGATATAGAACCCAAAAAATTTAATTTACAGGAGCTTATATGAGCAAGAAGCGTAAGAACAATAAAACCACAAAAATCATAATAGCAGTAGTAGCCCTTACACTCATTGTTGGACTTTGCGTTGGACTTTTGATTTTTGCAGATGACTGTAAAAAAAGCCAGTACAACAAGAATTACGAGTACGACGGAGTGTCACTTGTTGGCAAGTGGATGGACGAGGAGCTTGATGAAAAGTCCTATGACGTGTACGAATTTGTCGATTCAAGCAAGGTAATCCTTAGCACCTATTGCTATGGAATTGAGCTTGATAGCCTTGTTGGTACATACGAGGTTGTTGACAAGAATCAAATCAAAATCCATTCTGAATTTGGCTATGAATACATTCGCTTTTCAATTACAAAAAAGAACAAGCTTGTGCTTGTAACCCTTGATGATATGAACAGGGGCGAGAGTGAAAGAGTTATGACAAAATACGACCTTAATTACAACAGTGGGGAAAATAAGCTCCTTGGCTCATGGCAGTATGCTGATGCAGAAAAGGTCCTTGGCTATACCTTTAATAACGACTACACAGGCAATATGCACACCGAGGAAAGCGGAGAAATTCGTGACTATAAGATTTACTACTCAATAAAGGGTGACAAGCTTTACTATATAAGAGAGTTCGATATAGGACTTCAGGATATGGTAAGAATCAGTAGCTTTGAGCTTGAAAATGCCTCACTATTCCTTGGCTCTGGTGAAAGCAAAATAGAATTTAAAAAGCAATAAAGGAGAAAATATGGAGCTCTACGAAAAAAAGCTAACCTCAAAGCAGGTCTTTGACGGAGTGGTTGTAAGGCTGTTTGTTGACGAGGTTGAATTGCCAGACGGCTCAAAGTCAGTAAGAGAGGTTGTTCGCCACCCAGGGGCTGTATGTGTCATCCCTGTTGACGAGGACCAAAACGTAATAATGATAAAGCAATTTAGATATCCATTTGAGGAAATTTTATACGAAATTCCAGCAGGAAAGCTCGAAAAGGGAGAGGACCCATACGAGGCAGCCCTACGTGAGCTGGAGGAGGAAACAGGGGTTAATGCAGGCAAGGTTGACTTTATTGGAACAATGTACACAACCGTTGCAATACTTGATGAAAAAATCCATATGTATCTTGCCACAGGAATAACCTACAAAAATGCCCACCCAGACGAGGGAGAATTTTTAGAGGTTGAGAAAATTCCACTTCCTACACTTGTTCAAATGGTAATGGACGGAAAAATCCCAGACTCTAAAACTCAAATTGCAATTTTAAAGGCAGATAAGCTATTAAACAACCGATAAAAATGCATATATTCATAAAAAGTGAATATTATTCAAGTTTTTTAAGAAATATTCACAAAACAGTTGACATTTATAAATAATAAGTATATAATTAAGCATATTTATAAATTTCTTGAAGGAGAGAAAAAAATGAAAAAGATTATTTCACTAGCGCTTGTTCTTTTAATGGCAGTATCAGCCTTTGCTCTTGCTTCCTGTAAAAAGGACGAGAATAACTATGTTGCTGCTGATGCAACAGACTTAGTACAAGAGGATTTCGGTATAGCATTACAAAAGGGTAATACCGCAATGAAAACAGCCGTTGATGAGGTTGTAAATGAATGGGTTGCAAATGGCAAGATTGAGGACTACATTGATTACTATCAAAATCTTGCAGACTATGAGGAGGGCAATATTGACACTGCCCCAGATGCAGGCGACCTTAAAACAAGCTGGACCTTTGGTAATGGTGGCGTTATCACTGTTTACACAGAAAGCGGATTTGCTCCATTTGAATTTTTAAGCAATAACAACATTGTTGGTGTTGACATCGCTATTATGAGTGAGGTTGCAGAAAGACTTGGCAAGAGCCTTGAAATTAAGGACGTTGTATTTGATACAATTCCTACCTGTGTTGCAACAGCATCAGGCGATGCAGTTGGTGCAGCAGGCTTGACAATTGATGAAGAAAGAAAGCAAACAGTTGATTTCTCAGCAGTTTACTACAAGTCAACTCTTGTTATCGTATCAGCACAGGGCAAATACACAAGCTTAAAGAGCCTTGATGGACTAAGAGTTGGTGTTCAAACAGGAACAAGTGGCGACAAGATTGCAACAGATGCAAATAGTGGATACACAGACGAAAACGCAAGTGGCGAAACTATTACAATTAAGGCAGAAATTGATGTAAGACAATATGAAAAGTACGCATATGCCTTCACAGACCTACAAAATGGCAGAATTGACGCTATTCTTATGGATAAAATTCCTGCTATTATAATGTTAAATTCAATAAACTAAAATTAAACTGAGGGGCATTTTGCTCCTCAGTTATTTACTGAAAAGGAATAAATATGGACTTTATTGAAAGCTTAAGAAAGGCTTTAATAGTACAGGACAGATGGAAGCTATACCTTGAAGGTCTTGGAAACACCATCATAATTGCTCTAATTGCAGCAATAATCGGTACAATAATCGGTGTGCTTCTTGCAATGGTTAACTACCTCAACAAGAAAACAGGCAAATTAAAGGTAGTATCAAAAATTGCAAACCTTTATATTACAGTTATAAGAGGAACTCCTGTTGTATTACAGCTAATGATTTTGTATTTCGTTGTCTTTGCAACATGGGATAGCGGAATACTAATAGGTGCTATCACCTTCGGCATAAATTCAAGCGCATATGTTGCAGAAATTGTAAGAGCAGGCTTTGAAAGCGTTGACGACGGTCAAAGAGAGGCAGGACGTAGCCTTGGACTTTCAACCTGGCAAACAATGAGAAAAATCATCATTCCACAGGCGGTAAAGAATTCACTACCACCACTCTTTAATGAGTTTATCACTCTTATTAAGGAAACTGCAATAGTTGGCTACGTTGGAATCAGAGACCTTGGAAAAATCCCAGGAATGATTCAATCAAGAACCTTTGAATATTTACCACCACTAATGATTGCAGCGCTTCTATATCTTGCAGTAGTAATGATACTTACCTTTGTTTTACGCAAGATAGAAAAAAGACTTGCAAAATCCGACAGAAATGGGGGTGGCAAGTGATGACAAATGAAAAACCAATTCTTTCAGTTAAAAATTTAAAAAAGCAATTTGGTGACAATGTTGTTTTAAAGGACGTTTCAACCGATATTTACAAGGGCGAAAAGGTGGTTATAATCGGTGCATCTGGCTCTGGTAAGAGTACATTTTTAAGATGCTTAAACTGTCTTGAGGACCCAGATGGAGGTCAAATTATCTTTGACGACGTTGATATTGCTGACCCTAAGGTTGATATCAATATTCACCGTCAAAATATGGGTATGGTGTTCCAGCAGTTCAATCTATTCAACAACAAAACAGTGCTTGAAAATATAATGCTTGCCCCATATATGATTTATTCAAAAAAGGCAAAGGAAGAGGGCAAGACCAAAAAGCAATTTAAGGAGGAGTGTAAGCAAAATGCACTTGCACTGCTTCGCAGAATAGGACTTGAGGACAAGGCAAATGCATACCCCTCAACCCTTTCAGGCGGACAAAAGCAAAGAATTGCAATTGTAAGGGCACTTGCAATGAATCCAAAGGTAATGCTATTTGATGAGCCTACATCAGCCCTTGACCCAGAAATGGTTGGCGAGGTTTTGAGCCTCATAAAGGAGGTTGCAAGTGAGGGAATGACAATGGTTATTGTTACCCACGAAATGGGCTTTGCACGTGAGGTTGGAACAAGAGTTATATTTATGGACGAGGGAGTTATTGCTGAGCAGGGCACACCCTCTGAGCTATTTGACAACCCACAAAACCCAAGAACAAAGCAATTCCTAAAAGCAGTATTGTAAGCCTATATTATTGACAAATATGTATATTTGTGGTAAAATAACTGTTGTTTTTATAGGACAAGATTGAGAAAATAATCACAAAGGAGGGGCCAAATGAAGCACGAAAAATCCTGTGGCACTGTAATTTTTCGCAAAACAAGAGGAAAATATGCCGTGCTTTTAATCAAAAATAAATACACAGACTGCTGGTCCTTTCCAAAGGGACACGTCGAGGAGGGCGAAAACGAGTACCAAACTGCCATAAGAGAAACCTACGAGGAAACAGGCATTGAGGTAAAAATCGAAAACGGATTCAGAATGGAATCTCATTACCTAATCGGCAAGAAAAAGAATATAGAAAAAACAGTTGTATATTTTACTGCTCTTACAACAAGAGCCTACGTTGTTCCACAGCCAGAGGAGATTGCCGCATTCAAGTGGTTCTTTGAGGATGAATTCCCATACGACCACTCCTTTGAAAACGACAAGGTAATCTTTAAGGAGGCACTCAAATTTATAAAGGAACGCTTTGGCGAGGCCACTGAAAGTAATTTTAAGCATAAAAAATAAAAAAAGGACTCATTTTGAGTCCTTTTTTAGTTGCTTGTGTCGTCGCTTATAACGTCTGCTTCTGTTGAGCCGTTGTTTACGCTATCGCTTGCGTCTGAATTCTCACTTGCGATTATATCAGAAGAGCTGTTATCTGCATTGTCGCTTGCGTTTGTGCTATTGCTTACGGCTGTTGTATTATCTGTGTCTGCCGCCTCTTGCTCGCTTTCGCTTGGTAGGGTAAGGGCAATTTCATTTTCATCGTCATCACTGCCATAGCCGTGTACCTCGGTATGCCTTTGACCAACTGCCTTAGCTACCTCAATAAAGTCATTTAGTCTGCTAAGAGCCTCATTATTCAGCTCCACCACAAGAGCATCATATCTGCCATCAAGCTTGAAAATTATAGCATATCTGTCTCTTGATTTTAAATTGTGAACATAGCTATGAAAAACAATTCCGTTATATTCCTTTGAAATCTCGTCCTTGCTATCAGCCCCGTCATATTTAACAACCTTTAAGGCATCTGAAATATAAAAATAGCAAATGTAAGAGCCACGCTTACCGATTGACTTGTTTATAAAGAAATCAAAATCAGTTTCCCTTGCATTTATAACAACCGAGTAAACGGTGGCTTCATATTTCATAAAAATCATCATTCCACCAAGAATACAAAGAATTGCCACAGTGGACATAATCGACCTGATTAAACCAGTAAAGGGAATAAAGGCAATTATAAAGCCAAGACCGATAAGGGTAAGGAATAAAAAGCGGACAAGAGCAGAGCTCTTTTTATGAGTGTATTGCATAAATTTCTCCTTAATATGCCTGACATAAGACACTCTTGGAATGCTTCTGTACTTGGCATTGAAATTTCAAATTATAAAAGACAAAAGACACTCTTGCGAGTGTCTTAAATTATGCCTCTTTGTCAACGATTTGCTTATCTCCGTAGTAGCCACAAGCTGAGCAAACACGGTGTGTAAGATTGTATTCGCCACACTTTGCGCACTTAACCATTGTTGGAGCTGTAAGCTTTGAGTTGTTTGATCTTCTCTTGTTTGTACGAGCGTGAGATTGTTTTCTCTTTGGTACTGCCATTTTAAAAGCCTCCTTAGTGATATATAATCATCAAATTTTTAACTTTTAGTATTATACTACAAAAATTATTCATTTTCAAGTAGTTTTTGAAAAATAGCGAGTCTTGGGTCAATTTCTTTTTTCTTCGGGCAATCGCATTTGTCAAAATTGAGGTTTTTACCACATTTTGGGCAAAGTCCCTTGCATTCCTCTTTACAAAGGAGCTTTACTGGAAACTCAAGGAGCAAATCCTCTACAAGCTCACGGTCGATGTCTAGTAAACCGTTTTTGACGATAACATAGGAGTCATCATCCTCATTTTGTAGAGTTCCCTTAGCTGCCACCGTACGATTGAATTCAAGGATAAATGTGCCAGAAATATCCTCAAGACATCTTGCACAGCGTGAAGAGTAGTCAATTTCAGCAGTTGCTGAAAGTGCCATATATCCAGCATTGTCTGTAATATAGCCACGAACCCTTACTGGTGCAGTAAAAGAAACATCATTTGGGGGCAATACGGGTGTGTCATCACTATTTTCAATAGTATATTCAAAATCTATTCTTGATTTTTTTCCATTGATAAGTGAGGTAATATCTAAAACCATAATGCACTCCAATCACACTATTTAGCCTAACTATTATATATAATAAAAACAGTTTTGTCAAGTATTTTTTTAAAAATATTGATAAAGACAAAAAAATATGCTACAATAACCACAGTGTAATGCAACAAGGGAGGTGCTAAAATGGATAAGGAGCAAGAAAGCATACAGACAGAGCTTGAAAATGACGCATACAATGAGCCACAGGAAAATCCAAGGGCGAAAAAGGCAACAAAGATTGTCAGTATAATTATTAGCGTTTTGCTTTATGCTGTAATAATCGTTTTAATTCTTAACTTCTGCGGTGCTGACCATAAGGAGCTCGATAGCCTTTATATCACAAATAACCTAAGGGACGTGTACGAAAATAGCACTGACCTACGCACTCACGTAGCAGGAACGGAAATGTCCGAAAATGGCGCAATTTATGCATTTTCCTTTGTTTACAACGAGCAAAATAGCTATATGCAGTTAACCGTAAGATACAATGTACGTCACCTAAACGAGGTCGTTCAGGCAATAAATGAAAATGCCACCGAGCTAGATATAGAATACACTCTTGATGATATCGGAGTTTATTATGAGATAAGCGACTCAAATGGCAAAATATATGAGCCAACCGTGCTTGATACCACAAATTGGCGTAGCTATGTTTACTTTAAATTAGAGCTTACAAATGTTGATTTTACCGCGGATTCTCTTTCTGTAAATATGATGCTTAAAAATGTTGAGCAGGTTGAAATTGACGGAAAAACAACCCTAATTTTCAAAAACGGCAGTAGCACAAGCGCAGGCTCAACACTAACCTTCCACGAAAAGGACGACACCTACATTCCATACAAGCTATCACGCAAGGAAAAAAAGGAGCTAGAATAACAAAGAGCCAACAGCTGTTGGCTCTTTTTGCTTAATTTAATTACACCCAAGAAAATTTTGCATAAAATGTATTAAAGGAAAAAATAAAGCCAATAATAATTATGCAATAAATTAAAAATTTTCAAAACAAAAGACGGATAAAGGCTCAGCGACTTATTGTTCTGAGACAATTTAGCCCAAATCTTTTGTTGCTAGGAGTGAAAAAATTGAACATTCGACGTGGAGATATATACTATGCTGACCTGAGCCCAGTTGTAGGCTCGGAGCAAGGTGGGCTTCGTCCTGTTTTGGTTGTGCAAAATGATGTAGGAAACAAATACAGTCCAACAGTTATTGTATCAGCCATAACAAGCAAGCTAACAAAATCCAAATTGCCAACGCATATAGACGTTTACGGCGAAAAGGTCGGTCTTGCCAAGGATTCAGTAATATTACTTGAACAAATTCGCACAATCGACAAAAAGCGCTTAAAGGAGAAAATGGGACATCTTGATAGCGACGTTATGAGAATGGTAAATAACGCAATAACAATAAGCTTTGGACTTGGCACAACAACATACGAAAACGAGGAAGCACCGCAGTACGTATCTGATTTTCAACCAAATAATATTTTAACCTAGCACCTTGTGCTAGGTTTTTTATTTACTTTGAATTTACCTACTTGCATTATAATCAAAACTATGCTAAAATTATCAAGAAAATCAAATATGGAGAATACATAATGAAGTGGGAAGAAAAATATAACGTAAAATTTCACGACACAAACTCAAATGAGGTTGTTGGTCCGTCACATATTTTAAAGTTTATGCAGGAAACCTCAATGAGACAAATGAAGGCAAGAAAGCCGTCCTACGAGGAGCTTTTTGAGGAAAAAAAGGCATTTATTTTAAGCAATATAAGAATTGAAATGTATAACCCTATTTACGCATATCAGGATATATCTGTAAAAACATGGGCGTGTCCTAGCCGTGGATTTAGCTTTATGCGTTCATACTCAATTGAGGCAAATGGCGAGATAATGGCAGAGGCACACTCCACCTGGGCACTGGTTGACACTGAGGACAAAAGGCTGTACAAGGTAAGCGAGGTTGACCTTGCAAATTACGATATGGACGAGCCTGTTAGCCTTGAACACCCTCTAAGAATAAGAATACCAAGTAAGCTACCCCTTGCCCTAACTAGCGAATATACAGTAAGATACACCGATACTGACCTAAACGGTCATATGAACAACACAAACTACCCAAGTATGCTAATAAACAGTATGCCAAGCCCAGAAAAGATTATGGTAAAATCCCTTGCAATCAACTTTTTAAGTGACATAAAAACAGGGGAAATGGTAAAAATCTATATGGCAAAAACCGACGGCAAGCATTATTTCCGTTCCGTAAAGGAGGACGGCAAAATAAACATTGAGGCAGAAATGATTGTTGAGACAATAGACTAAAAAAAGCGACCACGTGGTCGCTTTTTTCTTTAATCCTTATGGCATTTCCAGTCATATGCAAGATATTTATCGGTCAAAATAGTGGATAATAGGCTTGTATCAAAGGTAGGAGCCGTCTGAGTTGCCTTGCAAATCCACCTTCCCTCCATATATGCATCTGTAATTGAACAGCCGAAGAATGCGTTTTTCTTTATTTCAGTTGCATTCGTTGGAATATGAACAGCTCTTACGCTATCATTTTCGTAAAGCACATATGAATTTATGGCATATTCAAAATCAGTCGGCAAATAAATTTCACTGTCACTTCCAGTGTATTTTACTAAATACATTTTATCATTGCTGTTAGCAAATACATAATCGCCAGAATAGGTAAGAATGCTTTCATCCATTTTATGGTGAATTTTGAATATTCCTTCCTTAAAAATTACTTTATCACCGTCTCTTAGGTCGTATAATTCAACGATATAGGTACTTAAAAATGCCGTTTTATCAATGGTGGTAAGGCTCTTTCCGTATTTGAACCTAATTAAGGAGCCACACTCAAAAAATGAATAGCTTTTTAATGTCTTTACAGAGTCGGAAAGGAACACTGATGTAATGTAGTCATTTGATGAAAATGCATGGCTTTGAATTTCCTCAACTCCGTTTGGAACCGTAAAGGACAAATCTCTTTTTCCACGTGGATATAGCTTTAATTCCTTCATATCCTTTGAGTAAAGCACACCGTCAACGGCTACATATCTGTCATTATTATCAGTTTTAAATTCCTCAATATTATTGCACTCATAAAAGCCAGAGAAGGAATAATTGTTTAACTCATTTGAAAACGCAAATACCTTATCAGGCTTTGCACAGGGGTATTGAATAAGCTTTTTCTTATCCTTTGAATAGAGAATTCCGTCAATTGAGCAAAAGGCGGTGTTTTCCTTTGCTACCAAAATTTCTTTAAGCGAGCTACAAGCAGAAAATGCACCTGCACCAAGGTTCATAAGGCTTGCTGGAATGCTCACAGAGGTTAAGCTGTCACAATTATAAAAGGCATCATTGCCAATTGACACAATTGTGCTTGGCAGTGTGATTTCTTTAAGACTAGTGCATTCGTAAAATGCATTGCTTGATATGTTGGTTACTTGGCTTGGAATATCTATGTCGCAAAGATTTGAGCAACCATAAAATGCATATGTGGGAATAACGTTCAAATCATTTGGCAAAGCAACGATTTTTAGCTGTTCTGCCTTGTAAAATGAATAATCACTAATTTTTACACCGTTTGGAACAGATAAAGTCGTAATTTGACTATTAGTAAATGCATACCTTCTTATCCTGTATGGCTCACCCTTGTAGGTGCTTGGTAGGCTTACTTCCTTTTCATTTCCAACATATCCACAAAGATAAAATACGCCATTGTCACAAAAAACAAAGTCGTTTTCGATTTGACAAAAGCGCTCGGCTTCTGTTGGCAAAGAGCCTGAATATAAAATCCTTGCATTGGAAAAAATTAAATTTTCCTCATCACTTAATTGGTCATAAAAGGACTCGCTTTCAATTGCGACCTCTATAAGATTTGGACATCCTGTAAATGCAGCTTTATCAATATAAGTAACACTGCTTGGAATTTCTACATATGAAAGAGAAAAGCAGGAGAAAAAGGCGCCCAAGCCTATTGTAGTAATACTATTTGGAATACTTAAAATAATAACAGAGCTTCCCTCAAATGCCTTTTCCCCAATTGTTGTAATCGGAATACCATTATATTCCGAGGGAATTTGAATTTGAGTCATATTCTTGTCAAGACATTCTACAATTGAATAGTAGGAGCCGTCACTGCTTATTTTTAAAAGCAGATTGTTTACCTTGTCGTATGAATAATCAGTTTCCGATATTTTAGGCAATGGGTGCTTCCATTCATAGGTTTTATCGTTTTCAAGTAAATTTGCATAAACTCCACCAAAGTGAAATTCCCAAAAATTCTCCTCACTTACAAGAAAGTTAGAATAGGAGATTTTAATGTTGTCATCAAAGGTCGGGTCAGAATAATACCATTTGTTATTTATTTTTGATATAACAAATGCGTGGTCTATGTTGTTGCTTTGCAAATAGATGCAGTCAATACCAAATACATTTGAAAGATAGGTAAGTGCATATGCATACCCACCACAAACAACACCAGTGTTCTCATTTTGGTCAAGAACACCTATGTATGTATCGGTATGAAAGGAATGTAGTGGCACACCATTTTCATCATGCTGATAGTAGGTTTTTGAAAGAACATAATCGTATATAATTTTAAATCTTTCATAGTCGCCACTTACCCCATCAAGTAAGGCTTCAACCTCCTTAACAGAGGCATTTATTGCTTCCTTGGTTTCATCACTCTCAACAGCCTTATTTTCCTCATTTAGAACAATAAACCAACGCTTGTGTGAATAAAGCCAATCGTAATATTGATTAAAGCAAAGTGATGGGTTGTCGTATTTTACAGCATAAAAAGTAGCTATTACTTGGTCGGTTGAAATGTCAAATTCCTTTGAAGAAAATGTTGATAAAATATCTATATCATCATCAAGTGCAAAGTAGTATCGATAGGTGTCCTTTTCGTTTCTTCTGTGAACCTCAATATCATTTATCACCGAGCGATAAAGCTTTTTTTGATTATCGTTCAAGCCCTCATAGTAATGGGTGGATGAGCCCTCAAAAGTAACAAATTCAATGCTTTCCGCTTGCTCCTGTGTGTATTTAGGAGAAAAAAGGTTGTTTCCGAGCACAACAAAAAGGGGAATACAAGCAATGAATGAAATAATTAAGCCAACACCCACACCGATGAGAATTGCTTGAAGGTAATCACGAAAGGTGTATCGACTATAATAATTGTTTCTTTTCATAGTAACCTCAAAATGAAATGTTTAGAAAAAAGGTCTTTAAAAGACCTTTTTCTTATTTTTTATATTCCTCTGCTAGTGCCTTAAAGGCGGGTAGAGCATTGATGATTCTTTGCTTATCAACGCAGTAAGCAATTCTTACATAGCCAGAAACACCAAAATCATCACAAGGAACAACTAAAATTTCCTTTTTCTTTGCTCTTTCAAAGAATTTGTAGGCATCGCTTTCAAGAGCCTTAACAAACAGATAAAACGCACCGTCTGGCTGAACACACTCATAGCCGTATTCAGTAAGAGCAGAGTATAAAATATCCCTGTTTTCCTTGTAAGCATTCACGTCAACCTTGGCGCTAACGCATTTTTTAATCACCTGTTGGAATAGGCTTGGCGCACAAACATAGCCAAGTGAACGACCAGCGCCACAAACAGCAAGATAAACGCTTTGAGAGTCCTGCATTTTTGGGCTAACGGCAATATAGCCAATTCTTTCACCAGGTAGTGAAAGAGCCTTTGAGTATGAATAGCAAACGATTGTATTGTCGTAGTAATTCATAAGGTATGGAACGGTAGCCCCGTCAAAAACAAGCTCACGATATGGCTCGTCGGCGATTAAATAAATAGGGTGCTTATATTCCTCTTGCTTTTTTTCAAGAAGGCTACAAACAGCCTTAATTGTTTCCTCACTATAAACAACTCCACTTGGATTGTTTGGCGAGTTTATAATAACTGCCTTTGTGTTAGGAGTGATTTTCTTATCAAGGTCGCTTACATCAATTTGGAAGGTCCTTTCCATAGGCATTGACACAACAACCTTGCCCCCTGCATTTTCAATAAATACTCTGTATTCAGTGAAGAATGGAGCAAAAACCACACACTCCTCCCCCTCATTTAAAATAGCGCGAAGGGAAATAGTAAGAGAAGCGGCAGCGCCACAGGTCATATAAATGCTGTTTGGAGAAATTCCAACACCAAAGCTTTCGTTTATGTGATTTGCAATGGCTGTACGTGTGCCAAGGTCACCCTGTGCAGAGGTGTAGCCGTGTAAAAGCACGGAGCTTTCATTTTGCACAAGCTCTACAATTGCATCATTTATTTCCTTTGGAGCAGGAACGCTAGGGTTTCCAATGCTGAAATCAAAAACCTTGTCAGCTCCAATTTCACTTGCTCTTGTCTTGCAGTATTCAAAAATCTCACGAATAATTGAACGACGACTGCCAAGGGCATACATTTTTTCGTTAATCATAGTGTTTTCCCTTTCAAATGGTCAAAAGCCATTTAAGTTCATTTAATTAAAGCATCAAAAGCCTTTTTGCATTGTCTGAAAGTATTTTTCTTTCAGTGGCACTATCAAGCCCATAGGACTTAATAATATTTATCATTTCACCCTGATTTTGCCAAGGAGAGTCGGTTGCAAAAAGAATTTTATCGCTTCCGTGCCTTTCAAGAAGCTTTAAAAACATATTTTTATCTGTTGCAGGTAATACATATGACGTATCAAGATAAACGCTTTCGCCGGCTAGCTCGTTTAACACCTCACTATAAAGCTCATTACCACCAAGGTGTGCAAGAACAAGCTTGTCATAGCCACCAAGTGAATCAAGCACTCTTAATACACGTGTAGGAGTGCATTTTATAGGCTGACCGATAAAAGCACCGTCAAGCCCTGCGTGTGTAACTGTAATAAGGTCAAGCTTTTTAGCAATTGAAAGCATTTTTATGTATCTTTCATCATCAAAAAACGTGCCCTGATAATCTGGGTGTAGCTTGATACCCAAAAACCCAAGAGACTTAACTCTTTCAAGAGCCATTTCAAAATCCTCGATATCTGGGTGCATACCCGCAAAGGAAATTACACGAGGACCTGTGTACGATTTTTGGTTTAGGTCAGTGCCAAAATTAAGAATACCTTCAAATTGTCTTGCCCTTGTTAAAACAGGCAAATTTATAGAAATGTCAACCCCTGACTCCTCCATTTGTGAAAGTAAGCCCGAAAGTATACCATTTGAATGTGGTGGGATTGATGCATTTTGCGAAAGAGCTTTTATTGTCGCCTCTGCAATTTTGTCAGGAAAAATATGCGTGTGAAAATCAATAACCATGGCTTAAAGTGACGCAATCTCCTGCTCGGACATAGTGTCAATATTGCCACCCCTTAGTATTTCGCAAGCAAGGTCAAGCTCATTTGTCTTAACAACGATAGATGCATCGTTTGCCTCAACAGAAAGACCGTACATATATTCAATATTAACATTCTTTTCTGCAATAAGCGTTAAAATGCCTTGAAGGGCGCCTGTAACGTGTGGAACCTTAATAATTAAAACGTCGGTGAGCATGCTTGAAAAGCCTGCATTTAAAAGAACGTCTCTACCATGCTCGGGTGTATTAACAATTAGTCTTAATAGTCCATATTCAGTGGTATCAGCAAGGCTGATTGAAAGAATATTTACATTGTTATCCTTTAAAATTTTTAAAACCTCACCAAGTCTGCCCTGTCTATTTTCAATAAATACTGAAAGCTGTTTAACTGTCATAACAAAATCTCCTCTTAATATAATTTTCTGTTATCAATAACGTGAACTGCCTTGCCCTCGCTACGCTTCAAGGAGCCAGGACCCATAAGCCTGATTTTTGCGCTAATTCCAAGTGCCTGTTGAATAACAGTAGCAATCTTCTTTGTTAGCCTTTCAATGCCCTTAACCTCATCAGTGTAGTATTTTACGTCAACCTCAACCTGAATTTCAAGGGTGTCAAGATTGTTTTCTCTGTCAACAATCATCATATAGTGTGGAGTAACCTCCTCAACCTCAATAAGAGCAGCCTCAACCTGACTTGGGAATACGTTAACACCTCTGATAATGAGCATATCATCGCTTCTACCCTTGAAGCGAGAAATTCTTGCGCTAGTACGACCACAAGCGCATTTTTCGTGTGTAATGCTTGTTAAGTCCTTGGTTCTGTAACGGATAAGAGGAATACCCTCCTTTGTAATGGTAGTGAACACAAGCTCACCAGTTTCGCCGTCAGCAACAGGCTCAAGTGTCTTAGGGTCAATAATTTCTGGATAGAAGTGATCCTCGCAAATATGAAGTCCAGCATGCTCCTTACAGTCACAGGCAACGCCAGGACCCATAATCTCGCTAAGTCCATAAATGTCATGAGCAGTGATATTGAGCCTTGTTTCAATCTCGGTACGCATTTTTTCTGTCCATGGCTCAGCGCCACAAATGGCAGCCTTTAATTTGATTTTATCAAGCAAGCCCTCATCACGAAGCACCTCGGAAAGGTGGAGAAGATATGATGGAGTACAAGCGATTGCAGTAGCACCAAAGTCAACCATCATGGTTGTTAGCTTCTTTGAGTTACCAGTGCTCATAGGAACAACCATAGCTCCAAGCCTTTCAGCGCCATAGTGTGCGCCAAGACCACCTGTGAAAAGGCCATAACCGTATGCTATTTGAATAATATCGTCCTTGGTTACGTCAGCCATTGACATACAACGGGCAACGCACTCACTCCATACATCAATATCGTTTTGAGTATAGCCAACAACGGTTGCCTTACCAGTTGTACCGCTTGATGCATGTATTCTTACAATATCTGAATGAGGTGCAGCAAAAAGTCCAAATGGATATGTATCACGAAGGTCGTCCTTTGTGGTGTAAGGAAGCTTTGTAATGTCCTCAATTCCCTTAATGTCACAGGGCTTCACCCCATGCTCATCCATTCTTTTACGATAAAACTCAACATTGTTGTAAACATATTCAACAAGCTTTACAAGTCTTTCACTTTGCAAAGAGGTCATTTCCTCTCGTGGCATACATTCGATTTTTTCATTCCAAATCATTTTTACTTACCTCTTATTTTTCATATCCTGCCTTAAAAGCAAGAGTGTTTATATCAATTGTCTTTGGTGGCACTGTGTTTTTTAGTGTTTCAAGCCACTCATTTTCGCTAAAGCCGATATGCTTTGCCGCAAGACCAAGCACAACGGAGTTTAAAACCTTTGGATTGCCAAGTGACTTTGCAATGGCAGCACCGTCAATTGTGTAAAGCTTGTGCTTTTTGTCAAGCTCCCCTAAAATTCCCTCTGGATATGTTCTTGCACCAATAACAACGGTCATTGGGTCAATTCTTGTATCGTTTACAATCATTACGCCGTCAGGCTTTAAAAAGTGAGCATAGCGAAGAGCCTCAAGTCTTTCAAAGGAGATGAGAAAATCAACGCTTCCCTCCTCACAAACAGGCTCATAAACCTTGCTACCATATCTTACAAAGGTAACAACGCTACCACCACGCTGTGCCATACCATGCACCTCGGATAGCTTAACGTCATATCCTGCATTAAGGGCGGTTTTGCCAATGATTCTGCTGGTTAGAAGAGTACCCTGTCCACCAACACCAACTACCATAATATTCATACCTTAACCCCCTTATCTTTCTACCCTGTTGATTGCACCAAATTTGCAGTAGCTTTGGCAAAGGCCACAGCCGTTACACATGGTTTCATCAATCTTAATTGTGCCGTCTGCATTTTTTGTAAGAGCAGGACAGCCTATCTTTAAGCACATACCGCATTTTTTGCATTTTTCAGCATCAGCCTTGCAAACGAATGGGAATTTTTGTCCCTTTAATAGAGCACAAGGTGCTTTTACTATAATTACAGTAAGAACATCGCCACTTACGCTTTCCTTGACAATTTTTTCAAGCGCCACAGTGTCAAAGGCATCAACCTCAACAACATTTGGAACACCGACGCTACGGCAAAGCTGTGCAAGGTCAATTGCATAGGTTTCCTCACCCTTTAAGGTCTTACCGGTTGCAGCATGCTCTTGATGTCCTGTCATACCAGTTGTACGGTTGTCAAGAATCATAACAGTGCCAGTTGCCTTGTTGTAAACCATATTGATAAGTGAGTTTATACCTGTATGTAAAAATGTTGAATCACCAATTGTCGCAACCCAATTTTTGATGTATTCCTTGCCCTTTGCCTTTTCCATACCGTGAAGCAGAGAAATTGAAGAGCCCATACAAATTGTAGTGTCAATTACGTTAAGTGGAGCAACAGCACCAAGAGTATAACAGCCAATATCACCACATGCGTGGATTTTTAGCTTGTTAAGAACGGAGAAGGTGCTTCTGTGAGGACAGCCAGGACAAAGGATAGGAGGACGTGCAGGAGCGTCAGCTCTTTCAAAGTCGGTAGTCTTGCCATAAATTACATTAGCAAGCATATTTGCACTATACTCGCCCTGCTTTGTAAATAGCTCCTTTCCGTGAACATTAAGTCCCCAAGCACGAACCTGCTCCTCAATAACAGGCTCAAGCTCCTCAAATATATATACCTCGTCAACAGAGGAGACAAAGTCAATAATCATTTGCTTTGGAAGTGGATTTACCATACCAAGCTTTAAAACAGATGCACTTGGACAAGCCTCCTTTACGTATTGATAAGCAATACCAGAGGTGATAAAGCCAATTTTCTTATCAGCCATTTCAACAGTGTTAATAGGTAATGAGGAGGCATCCTTTTCAAGCTGAATTTCTCTTGCCTCAACAACCTTATGCCTACCAATTGCAGATGCAGGCATCATAACATATTTAGGGACGCTTCTTTCATATACCTTATCCTGTGGAACAGCCCTTTCACCTAGCTCAACAATGCTTTGCGAGTGAGAGAGCTTGGTTGTTGTTCTAAAAATAACAGGAGTGTCGTATTTTTCGCTTATATCAAATGCGTACTTTAAAAATTCCTTAGCTTCGTTTGAGTCAGATGGCTCAATTACAGGGAGATGAGCACTACGTGCAATCATTCTTGTGTCCTGCTCATTTTGTGAGCTTGCAATACCAGGGTCGTCAGCAACTACAATTACAAGACCACCGTTTACACCTGTGTATGCAAGAGTGTAAAGTGGGTCGGAGGCAACATTTAAACCAACGTGCTTCATACAAGCAAGTGAACGAGCACCTGCAATAGCAGAGCCAGCAGCAACCTCAAGAGCAACCTTTTCATTTGGTGCCCATTCAGTGTAAACCTCGGTGTATTTTGCTAAAAATTCGCTAATTTCTGTGCTTGGTGTACCAGGATAAGCGCTTGAAACCTTAACACCAGCCTCATATGCGCCACGGGCAATAGCCTCATTACCAAGCATAATAGTTTTATTATTCATATTATTTTTCCTTTCTTAAATCACGAACTCTTTTTGCCTTACCCTCAAATCTAGCAAGAGTATTTGGAGATTCCAGCTTTATTTTTGCGTCAAGACCAAGCACAATTTTAAGCTTGGACTTAACCTCTTTTTCGATTCTTTCAAGCTCCTTAAAGGAGTCAGTTGCCGTAGCAAGCTCAACTCTTACAGTAAGCTTATCTGAATAGCCGTCACGTTCAACAACAATTTCATAGTGTGGACCAAGCCCTGAAACGGAGAGAACAACCTCCTCAATCTGACTTGGAAATACATTAACACCTCTGATTTTGAGCATATCGTCGCTTCTACCAGATAGATTTTCCATTCTTACGGTGGTTCTGCCACACTTACATTTTTCATAGTGTAGCCTTGTAATGTCCCTTGTCCTGTATCTTATAAGTGGAAGAGCCTCCTTTTTTATACAGGTGATAACAAGCTCACCCCACTCACCCTCGGGGAGAACCTCCCCTGTTTCTGGATTTATAATCTCAGGAATAAAGAAGTCCTCATTTATATGCATACCGCAAAGGTGCTCACATTCACCTGAAACACCAGGGCCCATTAGCTCACTCATGCCATAGTTAGAGGTAACCAAAACGTCATCACCCCAGCATTTGTGCATTTCCTCACGCATAGCATCTGTCAAAAGCTCACTACCAACAAGGGCAATTTTGACCGACAAATCCGTTTTTGGATTGACGCCAATCTCGTTTGCAACCTCTGCAAGACGTAGAGCATAGGACGGTGTAGCAACAAGCAATGTTGTGCCAAAATCCTTCATATACATAATTTGCTTTTCAGAGTTACCAGTTGAGGACGGAACAATTGCGGAGCCGATGTTTTCAAGTCCATAGTGTAAGCCAAGCGCACCTGTAAACATTCCATAGCCGAAGCAAATTTGTGAAACATCACTTGAGCTTGCTCCACCTGCACAGGCAATACGTGAAACGCACTCTGTCCAAGTGTCCATATCGCCCCTTGTGTAGCCAACAACGGTTGGCTTTCCTGTTGTACCGCTTGATGCGTGTATTCTTACAAGCTCATCCCTTGGCACTGCAAAAAGTCCAAACGGATAATTGTCACGCAAATCCTGCTTTGTTACAAATGGTAGCCTTTTTAAGTCATCAAGCGACGTAATATCCTCTGGCTTTAAGCCGATATCGTCCATTTTTTTACGATAGGGGGCAACCCTTTCGTAAACTCTATAAACAGTCTCCTTCAATCTTTCTAATTGAAGGGCATTCATTTCTTCCCTTGATAGGGTTTCTTCCTTTGCCCAAATCATATCTAAATTCCTTACTTAATTTCGTTTTCAATAGGTTTATCAAATGCATTATATATAATTTCATCCGATGGCTTTTTGGTAAATAGGCTAACTATGATAGTTACAATAACTGAGCTAATCATACAAATTGAACCAATCATAGGTGAACAGCCAATTCCAGCAGATAGTGCCTGTGCAAAAGTACAATCAAAGCCATTTTTGTGGTAGCCAAATACAAATATAAGCGTTACAGTTAAGCAAAGTGAGCTAATAATTGAAGCCCACACCGCACTCCTTGAAACTCTTTTCCAAATAAGACCAAGCACGAACGGACCCATAAAGCATCCTGCAAGCGTTCCCCAGCTAATGCCCATCATATAAGCAATAGCAGCAATTCCAATTTCTTCATTTAAAATTGCAAGAATAACGGAGATTGCAATAAACACAAGACAAAGAAGCTTCATAATAAGGTTAACCCTTTTGTCGTCTGCATTTTTGTTGATTCTGCCCTTATAAATATCTACTGCCACAACTGAGGCAGAGGAGAGGGACACGGATGAAAGCGTTGACATACTAGCAGAAAGAATAAGCACAGCAATTACACCAACAAGTACAGTTGGAATAACTAGCTTAATCATTGCAGGAATGTAAAAATCACTATTGCTAGGAGCTATGCCATTTTCCATAAGAATACCTGTAACATCACCTGCAAAAAGCTTGTAAAGTCCACCTACAAAGTAAGCTCCAAATCCGATTATAAGAGCAAAAATTGTGCTTACAATCGTTCCCTGCTTAATAGCCCTTTTATCTCTTATTGCATAATATTTATGCACTGTTTGTGGTAAAGCCCAAACACCAAAGGAGGTAAGGAACACAAGTGAAAGAAGCGACATGGTGCTTCCATATAGTCCTGTGCTTGTGCTATCAAAGGTAAACCAGCTCTTATTTACGTCACCTACAAGGCTTGATAAATCCCAATTTACATTTTGGTGATTCATAAAATAGAAAACCATTGCAACAACGCCAACTAGCATAATAATTCCTTGAATGAAATCTGAAAGAGCAGTTGCAAAGTAGCCGCCAAAGAAAAGATAAAGTGCGGTTATACCTGCAAGTGCAAGCATAACAATCCAAGCCTGCTCAAGCCCGAAAACAATCTTGAAAATACTTCCAAGACCACTATAAACTGATGCGGAATAAGGAATTAAAAAGATAAAAACGATAATAGCAGAGGCAAGCTTTAAATTTTTGCTTCCATATCTTTTTTCAAAAAAGTCAGGCATTGTTTTTGAGGAAAGCCTTGTGGTCATATTCTTTGTGCGTTTTGCAAGAACCATCCAAGCAAGTAGTGAGCCGATAATTGCATTTGCAATTCCAATCCAAACGGATGCAAGCCCAAAGCCGGCGCCAAACTTACCAGCATATCCAACAAAGATAACTGCTGAAAAATATGTAGTTCCATATGCAAATGCACTCATCCAACCATTTAACCCTTTTTTGCCAGCGTGTAAAAAGTCGTCAACGGATTTTGAACGATTTTTTGTATATATCGCAATACCCACCATGGAAAGTGCGTATAGCGCAAGAATGACGTAATCAATCCAAGTAACCATAACAGTGTCTCCAAGTGTAAAAATAATATAACTATTATATAATAAAAGAATGTAATATGTCAACAATAAAGACAAAATTTTCACACTTTAAAACGATAAAATGTAAAATAATACAAAAAAGGCAAAAAAATTTCCTTGACAAAACCTATATAATATGATAATATTTGTGTGAAATTAAACAAATAAGGAGGACGACATCATGCAAAAGCTAATTGGTAAAAAGCTTTACGACACAGAGACATCAGTTGTTATAAAGAAGGTTACATACAGCTACTTTGGCGACCCAAATGGATATGAGGAGACTCTATATCAGACACAGGATGGCTTCTTTTTCCTATATGTAAATGGTGGAGAGGACTCAAAGTATCCACAAGAAAACATTATAAGAATGTCAAAGCCAAAGGCGGAAGAGTGGCTCGCAAATAACTAAACCTTTAATAAAATCAAGGAGACGCGTTAAAGCGTCTCCTTGGTATTTTTTATATCAGCTACAAGCTCAATAAGCTCTTCTCTTGTGTAAAGAATATTAAGTGCCTGTAAAAGAGCATTTGGGCTCATTTTAGGAAATCCTAGCCTTTTGCAAAGTAAATCTCGTAGCTGAGAGCTATTTTCCCTGCCACTTAGCCCAAGGGCATAAAAATCAGCCTTAGTTAGCTCACCACCGATAGGCTCGCTTGCATCAGTGGAAAAGGGCTTTAAAATTTCAAGTAGCTTGTCCTTATCAATTCCTTCAACACCAACAGTGCCCTCCCTTGACGGCTGGGCTTTTCTTTTTTCCTTGCCCTGTACCCTTGGAATATAAAGATTTATAAGCCTGTCCTGCGGTACAGCGGTCTTTATATGCGACCTGATTAAATGCCCACCTCCATCGGAGTCGGTAAGTAAAATAAGCTTTGATTTTTTTGCAAGCTCCTTGATTAGAAAAAGCTTTTCCTTATTATTGAATATGCCAAAGCCGTCAGTTGTGATAATTTTTGCAACAACAATGCTATCAAGCTTAATTTTGTCGTACTTGCCCTCAACAATTATCGGATATTTAATTTTCATATTCTCACCTACAAAATAGTACGCAAAGAGCTGAAACGAGCCTGTCAACGGACAGGTAGTCAGTAAGATTTGAATAGGTCTTGGATTCTGTGTCCGCCTGTGCACAAAGCTCAACTGCACGTGCAAGCTTCTTTGGACTAACTCCCTTGATAAAATTAAGGTACTTGCCAACCTTGAACTCGTGTATGCTAGTAGCCTGTGCAATTTGTGATTTTTGAGCTCCTGTTACGCTTTGCTCATAAACAAGATAAATTTCAAGGAACAAGCGAATAATGGAGGCAAGAATTGCACTGGGCTTTTCGTGATTTAGCTTTTGTCGTCTTAATGTTTCAAAAATTAAATCCTTGTTTTTTTCAAGGAACACGTTTGTTAGCTGAAAATCATCATACTCAACAGTTTTACAGCAAACATAATCTATATGCTCGGCTGTAATATATGAAAGATTGTTCATCTGAGCATATGAGCATAGCTTTTCAATTTCGTTTGATAATGCCCACATATCGTGTCCGCAAATGTCAATAAGCCTTTGACAAAGCGACTCATCAAAGCGAATTTGCCATTTTTCAAAGTGCTTCATAATCCAAACCCTTAGCCTTGCGCTTGTGGGAAAATCAAATTGCACCATTGTAAGGTGCTTTGCAAAAGCACGATAAAGCTCACTTGGTGCCTTTGGTAATCTACCTGCATTAAATAGGTTGGAGTCTGCACGAATGATAAGAACCGTGTGCGCACTGTTTTCCTTCATAGTTTCAAGAACGCTATCAATCTCTGCAATATCGTCCTTTTTAAATGCATTGAAATTTACACCTCTTAGCTCAACAAGCTTTTTTTCACTCATCATAGGTAGAGTTGAAATTGCATTTAAAAGAGCAGAGGGCGTATAGTCCTCACCATAAATAACAATATGGTTGAACTCGTCAAACATACCGTCAAGCACAATGCCCTTGACCTGCCTTAGATAGCTAAGCTTCAAATAGTCCTCGTTACCAAAAAAGACATATCCACCAAAAAGTCCGCTTTTTAGCTCCTTACTAAATTCTGTCTCTGTCATATCGAAGTAGCTTCCAATCTTAAAATAGTTTTTTGTGCCTGTGCTCCTCTAATCTCCACAATGTAGCAAACCTCGAAAAAGCCGTCATCAATGAGCCTGTTATCAACGCTTGCTGTGAAAATGCAAACCTCAAAGGGGAAAACCCCAGAGTTATACACGCTTAAATCTCTTTTTCCTTGCTCAAAATACATAACCGAGGAAACATCGCCGGTACGGATAAGAGTTACCTCATTTGGAGCATCAAGCTTGAATTTTATAGTGGTAGTAACGTTTTCCATGCCACTGTCGTTTGATTCCTTGTAGCGAAGCCTATAAACGCCATTTGAAATAGTAGCATTACCAAAAAGCGTTGTTTCCATTGTGCCCTCCTCATCCATAAGGGAAAAGGTCTCATCAATAAGTAAGCTACTAGCAATGTTATCAAACAATGTTTTGCCCTTATAGTCATTTTGGATGGTTGTAATTTTTATTTTTTTGTTCATTTAACTAACCTTTTAATAAATAATGTAAATACTCAAAATTTCAAGCTATTGAATTTATAGCTGAAACAAAAATTTGCTGATTGCTTTGACTAAATATAAGCTATATGATTTGCTCAACCATAAAAAGTTAATTGATTTTTAAATTTGCAAATGTATTCTATATAGCTTGATATCAGCTCTTAATTATCAGCTCGGGTTGCTTGGCGCTGACTCTTGCACCGTCTGGAACGCTTTGGGTGATGAAGCAGTTACCACCAATAATTGCGTTTTTGCCAATAACAGTATCACCACCAAGTATTGATGCGCCAGAATAAATGGTTGCGCCGTCACAAACGGTTGGGTGACGCTTAACACCAGCAAGGCTTTGCCCCTTTCTTGGAGAAAGAGCACCAAGTGTAACACCCTGATAAAGCTTAACATGGTCGCCAATTGTTGTAGTTTCACCAATAACAATTCCAGTACCGTGGTCAATGAAGAAATATTCACCAATTGTAGCACCAGGGTTTATATCAATACCTGTTCTGCTGTGTGCGTGCTCGGTCATGATTCTTGGAACAAAGGGAACAGAGCTTAAATATAGTAAATGAGCCACCCTGTATATGAAAATGGCATAGAAGCCAGGATAGGAAAAAATAATTTCCTCCTTGCTAGTAGCAGCAGGGTCCCCTTCAAAGTTAGCATATACGTCCTTAATTAGCATTGAATGAACCTGTGGTAGCTTATCAATAAAGCTATCAGTAATTTCCTTTGCTCTTTGCTCGACGTTTTCGCTTGATTTAAAGGATAGAGCTAGCTCTATTTGCTTTTTTATCTTAAAATAAATTGTCGAAAGCAGCTGTTGCGCATAATCCTCGGCGTTTGTTCTTGCACCCTTGCCAAAGTAGGCAGGGAAGAATAGCGCTTGAATATCGTCAAGAACAGAAATTATTTGTGACTTTTCTGGCAGTGAAACCTCTGAAAACATAGTAAATTCAGGGACATTGTAGGAGTCTGCCATTTCTAAAGAAGCCTTTTCAATTATTTTCATAAAAGCACCTCGCTTGTTGTACTACTAATAATATATATAAATAATAGCATAATGTTACAAAAATATCAAGTACAAAAAAAGCAAGTATCGAAATACCTGCCTTTAATGAATTGATAATAATTATTTAAAATTTTTTTGGCAAGGCTTATTGCATTCTCAAAATAAAGCCAATAGCTTAGCCAAAACACCTAAAATGTGCTCATACGTGTCTGAAATGGAGCTTTTTAACTAAGCTCGTCATATGAAAACGTAGCTACGTTTTCAAGCCTTCTTTGCATAATTCTGGTTCGCTTACCCACAAGCTCATCAAGCTCATTTTCGAGTGCTATAAACTTTGATTGCGTTGAATAAAGGGCACTTGCAAATTTTTCAAATTCAGTACGCACCGAGGAAAGAAGCTTGAATACCTCTGCGCTTCGCTTTTGAATTTCTACCGAGCTAAATCCAAGCCTTAAAGCATTGATAAGGGCACAAATTGTCGATGGACCACACAAAACCACTCTGAAATCGTGCTGACATTCCTCAAAAAGTCCCATTTCAATTGCCTCAATATAAAGGCTCTCGGTTGGCAAAAACAGTATTGCAAAGTCAGTTGTTTGTGGCACGTCTATGTATTTTGTAGCAATTGATTTTGCCTCAGAACGAATTTGACCTCTTAGCTCCCTTTTGGCAAGCTCAATTTGTCCCTTATCTGCTTGCTCAATTGCATCGCGCAATCTATTATACGGAGCAAGAGGAAATTTTGAGTCGACGGGCAAATAAATAAATCCGTTTTCTGACGGTATTTTTATAGCAAATTCAACCACGTCCCTCGTTCCTTTTTTAGTTTGAACGTTTGTATCGTACTGCTCTGGGGTTAAAATTTCACTAATAATGCTACCAAGAAGCACCTCACCCGTAATACCCTTTGTTTTAACATTTGCAAGTACATTTTTAAGCGAGGAAACATCGTTTGCAATGCTCTTAATTTCGCCAATTGCTAAATTTACGCTACCAATTTGAGAAAGAACGCTTTCAAAGGACGCCTTTAATCTTTCGTCAATGCTTTTTTGTAGCTTTTCTTGAACAATGCTGTTTATTTGGTTAAGCCTTTCGTTGTTCTCATTACGCATCTGCACAAGAGATTTTTCAATAGTGCCCTCAATAGAGGTCAGCCTTTCAAGCGTTGCTTTTTCATACCCTTCTAGGCTCATTTCTAGCATTTGAATAAAATGCTTGCTTGATGCCTCATTTGAGCTTACAATCATAACGCCAAGCCTCGAAAGCTCCGATGCCTGTGCCTGTCCAATTTTTTCAAGCTCCTCCTTTGTCACTCCGCCCCCCTTTTTCTGCATAAACACAAGGACGAAAAGCAAAATAGTGCTTACACAGCTAAAAATAATTGCAATAATTTCCATAATTTTCTCCCTTTCGTATTTGCACACAGTAGCCATATAATTTCACACACAAGGCTCTTTTGTATGGGACAAAGCCCTTTCACTTGCGTAGGCTGAAATTTTGCATGTGCGCCTTAATCTAATTATAGCAAAAGTACAAAATAATGCAAGAATCACTTGTACCAAAAGGGGTACACCTTAAAAAAATATTTGCTTTTTTAAAAATGTGTGCTATACTATATTAAGAATATATTTTTAAGGAGCAAAAATGGGAAGATATAGACAGGATAGAGTTAATGATGCTGTAAAGCAGGAAATGGCTCAAATATTAAGAGACGTAAAGGATCCAAGAATTACAGGAGCATTTGTGTCAATCACAGGTGCAGAGGTAACTAAGGATTTGAAATTTGCAAAAATTTATTTTTCACTTCTTGACGGGGACCCTAAGGAGGTTAAAAAGGCACTGACGGGAGCAACGGGCTTTTTCCGTTCAGAGCTTGCAAAAAGGCTCAATTTAAGAATAACGCCACAGCTTTCCTTTGAGTATGATAGCTCAATGAAGTATGGTGCTAACATTTCAAGCATTTTAAACACACTTGATATTAAGCCAGAGGAAGAATACGAGGATGAAGGAAATTAGACCACTATTTTTAACTGAGGTATCAGCTGAAATAAAAAACCCAAGGCACACGCTTATTTTGTGCCACAGAAACCCAGACCCTGATACACTTGGAAGTGCCTTTGCACTAAAAATTTTGTTACAACGCTATGGCTCAACGGTAAAAATCGCCTGTGCAGACAAGCCAAGCTCACGCTTTGACTTTATCACAGGTGGAGATACTCTAGAATATAAGGACGAGGAATATGAAAGAATAATCGCAGTTGACGTTGCCTCACCTGCACAGCTTGGCGACCTTGAATTTTTAAAGGACAGGGTTGATATAACAATTGACCACCATGCAATGAACACAAGATTTAGTAATTATTTTGAGCTGTTTTGTGCAGCCTGTGCTGAAATAATTATGGAGCTTGCGTGTAATGAGCTACTTGTGTTTGATGATTTACCAAAGGAATTTTACACCTGTATATATGCAGGAATTTCTGGCGATACGGGTTGCTTTAAGTATGCAAATACCAACTATCGCACAATGAAATTTGGTGCAGACCTACTTACAAAGGGAATTGACCATGCGCAAATCAATCGTCAAATCTTTGATTGTAAGACACAGGGCGAAATTAGAGCAAGTAAGCTTGTTTACGAAAGAATTGAGTACCACTGTAATGGTCAGCTTGCAACTGCAATGATAACAAATGAGGATAAGGTAAGCTACGACTTTTGCGATGATGACCTAAACGACATAGTGAGCCTTATAAGAAGCATAAACGGAGTTTTGGTTGCCGTTTCAATCAAGGAAACAAGCGAAAACGGCATATATTCAATTTCTGCAAGGTCAAACTGTGACATTGACGTATCCGTGCCTTGTGCAGAGCTTGGTGGAGGCGGACATATGCGCGCATCTGGCGCAAAAATCAAGGCTGATTCACCACAAAGAGCAAAGGATATTGTGCTTTCTGCCTTTTTAAAGCTACTGAATTAAGAGGTCAAAATGGAAAAGGAATATTGTGGAGTAATCCTTGTAAATAAGCATAAGGGTGTAACCTCACACGACATTGTTTTTAAAATAAGAAGGCTATATGGCACAAAAAAGGTCGGACACACAGGAACTCTTGACCCCCTTGCCACAGGAGTGCTACCCGTTCTTATCGGTAGGGGAGCAAAGGCAGCCGAATATCTTATTTCTGAAAACAAGGAATACAGGGCACAGCTCACCCTTGGAATAACCACGGACACAGAGGACATAACAGGCAAAATTCTTACAAAATCAGACACGTTACCCACAAAAAGCGAGGTTTTTGAGGCTCTTTCACATTTTGTTGGAGAAATTATGCAAACCCCACCAATGTACAGTGCCTTAAAGGTTGACGGCAAAAAGCTATGCGACCTTGCAAGAGAGGGGAAAAGCGTTGAAAGACAGGCAAGGAAAATTCAAATTTTCAGCATCACACCAAGGGTAATTGATGAAGAAAAGGGAATTTATGAGCTAGTGGTTGCTTGCTCAAAGGGAACTTATATAAGAACTCTTTGTGCCGATATAGGTGCATACCTTGGCTGTGGAGCTGTGATGAGTGAGCTTGAAAGAACTGTAAGTGGTGGCTTTAAAATAGAGGACACAAAAACAATTGCCGAGCTTGAAGAAATGGAAATGGTAGAAAGAGAGGCTCTCATTTTGCCAATTGAAAGCCTTTTTGAGGACGCACCAAGTGTAATACTGCCAGATTTTTATGCAAAGCTATGTAGAAGTGGCTGTGAAATTTATCAGCATAAGATTAAAACGTCCTATCAAGTGGACGAATTTGTCAGAATTAGCGACAAGGACGGCTTCTTTGCCCTAGGTCAGGTAAGAAGCTATCCAGACGGCACAGCAATTAAGGCAGTAAAGCTATTTAGACTATAAAACAAAGGACGAGGCTTTATCCTCGTCCCTTTTATTTTGATTTGATGCTTTATTTTTTTGATGCTTTTCTTATCTTGACGCAATAAGCTTATAGGTTGCGCCGTTAGTAATTGTAATGCCGTCAATACCAGTTGATGCGTACTGGTCACCCTCATAGATTGCCCAATAAATTCCGTCGGTATTAAAATCGTGTGCAACACCATTTACGGAATCAATGTATAGCCCATAGGTTGAATTGTGTCCTGTGATAAGACCAAGCTCTAAAAGTGCATCGGAAAGAATTTCCTTGCTTGTGTTTATTGTAAATGTAACTGTTTTATCACGAAAATGCTCAACAACAAGAGTAAAGGTCGTATCACCAGTACCAAGCGTTGTGTTTTCCGTATAGAGCAAATCACTCTCGTCATCGCCGTTGTCCTTCTTGCAGGAAAAAGCCATAAAGCAAGAAAGCATAAGCATTAAAATTGCTAGTGTAACTATTAAGGTTCTTTTCATTTTCATTTCTCCTTTTATTTTTAAACAAGATAAAATAAACGAAGAATAAACACGCACAAAGCATCAAAAATGCGTTATTCTCGGTCCTTTTCTCTTCAATGCAAGAGAAATCCTCGCACCTGCCCAAGAGTATTTTACCATTCGGCTTTTCACCGAAAACGTCCTGTGGCATTCCGACTATAACGGTTATGCCTGATGGAAATCAAGCTAAATTGCCTTAGAACGATAAATCACTATGCCTTTATCCGACCTTTGCCTTGAAATATCTTTATATTACTGCACCAAAGCTCGAACAAATTCATTACCGATTTATTCGTTCGAAGGTGTAAAACAGTTTCAAATGAGCAAATAGGTTGATAGACAAGCTAAAAAAGTGCAGACAATTAAGGAATTTTCAAGCTTTTTTAACGCAGTATGGCGGGCTATTTGCCATTTCAAACCAAATTGGTCTGATTCCCATCAGGCATACTTTTGCAACGGATTTTCACCATTCTTTCCCACAAAAAACGCTTGTATTTTTTATAAATCAGACACAGGGTGTTAAATTATTTCTTTTTAAGGAAGTCCTTTAATTCCTTCATAAAGGTCTCAACGTCTTGAAAATCACGATAGATTGATGCAAAGCGAACATACGCAACGGCATCGGCAAGCTTTAATTCAGCCATAATCATTTCGCCAATCTCAATTGACGTAATCTCCTGCTTTAAGGAGTTTAAAATATCCCTTTCGACCTTGTTCGCAATTGCCATACAGTCAACAGGCCTTTTTTGACAAGCCTTTACAATTCCTGCAAGCATCTTGCTCTTGTCAAAGTATTCACGTGAGCCGTCCTTTTTTATTACCATAATTTGAATGGTTTCAATGGTTTCATAGGTATTGAACCTTGCCTGACATTGAAGGCACTCACGCCTACGTCTTATGGTTGCACCCTCATCAACTGAACGGGAGTCAACAACCTTACTTTCTGTAAAGCCACAATGTGGACATCTCATAAAATCACCTCAAATGCCATTATCGGCAAGTCTTTCTAATTTTCTTTAAAAGGGCAATTAGCCCGTAGGTTACAAAATACGGTGCTGTTAAATATAGAGCACAGGCACAAATAGTATAAACAGCTGGCACAGCCTCATATAGCTTAACAACGAATGGAATCGGAAGGTTGGTAGGATTGCTAATTAGCATAAGATTGCTATCAAAGATAGGATTTAGCACAAGGGATAGCAAAATAGGTATGCTTACAAAAATTATATAGTGTAGATAAGCAGTCCTGTCAAGCCTTACATACATTTTTTTAAGATAGATAATTCCAAAAAGCACCATGCTTGAATGGAATATCATTGAATGTAGTGAAATAAAATGATAGATAGGATAATCAGGCAAGGAGGTTGTTGGGAAAATCAAAAAAATCAAGCCTGCAAGCACAGTGCCACCCTGTAAAAAGGCACAGCCAATTTTGTAAATAATTCCCTTACCAAAGCCACACATAAATAGTGCATAAATAAAGAGTGAGCAATAAAAAAGTGGCACATAGTGGTCAATATATTGCCCCTCGCCAATGGAAAGCTTAAAGCAAATTTTTATTATTTCAAGCCCTAAAATCACAAGTGCCATTATCCTTGTAAGTAGCAAAATTCCCTTGTCACTTAATCTGATTGCAAGGACGGAAAGCACGGCTACAAGTAAAACGCAAATAATGGTTGAAATAATATGAGGAGTGGAAAACAAGCCACAGGCATTTGCCACGTTTGGCATATCGAACATAAATGCACCTCCCCACTTGCATTATTTTATCATAATATAAAAAAATTTTCAACATATTGCGCACAAAATAAATAAAATAATAAAAGGTATTGACTTTAAAGCGCAAAAATAGTATAATTCAAGCAAGTATTTTATAGCTTAAAGGAGAGACTGATGAGTACAGTACAAGAAATTTTTGGCTCAATGGTGTTTAATGATAAGGTGATGAAGGAAAGATTGCCAGAGGCAGTTTATGCATCAATCCAAAACACTATTCAAAACGGAAAGCATCTTGATTTGTCCTCTGCTAATATTGTTGCAAATGCAATGAAGGAGTGGGCAATTGAAAATGGTGCAACGCACTATACGCACTGGTTCCAGCCAATGACAGGAATAACTGCCGAAAAGCACGATAGCTTTATCTCTCCTGTTGATAATTCAAATGTAATTATGGAGCTAAAGGGCAAGGAGCTTGTAAGAGGAGAGCCAGATGCATCCTCGTTCCCATCTGGAGGCCTTCGTGCAACCTTTGAGGCACGTGGCTATACTGCTTGGGACCCAACCTCATATGCCTTTATTAAAAATTCAACGCTATGTATTCCAACCGCCTTTTGCTCATATGGTGGAGAGGCTCTTGATAAAAAGACACCGCTTCTTCGTTCACTTGAGGTTCTTGGCAAGAGTGCAATTAAGATTGTTAAGCTCTTTGGCAACGAGGATGTTACCTCAGTAAAGGCAACCGTTGGACCAGAGCAGGAGTATTTCCTTATAAAGAAGGATTTATACTATAAGCGTCCCGACCTTGTTTACACTGGAAGAACTCTTTTTGGTGCAAGGCCACCAAAGGGACAGGAGCTTGACGACCATTATTTCGG
>JAZQHJ010000161.1:0-4220 GCA_045540515.1 Eubacteriales bacterium | reverse complement strand
CCTGGTGTCCACCTCTATGGCTCAAAACACGTAGGGCTTACAGCAGTGGAGTATTCAATCGCACAAGTGAAAATTTAAGAGCCTATGCTCTTTACTTTAAAAAATACGTTCAAGCCTATCACGAGGCAGGAGTGCCACTTATTCATATTCACCCACAGAACGAGCCTTGCTCAAATCAGATATTTCCGTCCTGTGTGTGGCATGGTGATGAGCTTGCCGATTTTATAGGCAATTACCTTGGACCTGCACTTGAAAATGAGGGCGTTGATATCTTTTTTGGTACAATCAACGGTCCTGAAACCGATTGGCGCTTTTCTTGGACTAAATACTGCCATTATCTTGGCTATGCAATGCAAACTAATGCAAAAAAATACATAAAGGGCGTTGGCTACCAATGGGCAGGAAAATTTGCTCTGCCACAAACACAGGACGACTACCCAGAGCTTGAAATCATTCAAACCGAGAGTGAGTGTGGCGACGGTAACAACACCTGGGAGCAAATGACATGCATTTATGACCTTATGCGTAACTATTTTCGCTTTGGCTCAAGCGCATATGTTTACTGGAATATTGCTCTGGATAGCGACCCATCAAGCACCTGGGGCTGGAAGCAAAACTCACTTATTACAGTTGAGGGTAACACTGCTAGGTTGAATCCAGAATATTATTTGATGAAGCATTTTAGCCATTTTGTAAAGCGTGGCGCACGTTATGTTAGAATGAATGGAAGCATGTCCTCACTCTGCACCGCCTTTAAAAATCCAAGCGGTGAATATGTTGTGGTGGCGCATAATCCCTATAACCACGATATAACCATTACAATCAAAGATAAGAGTTACATTCTACCAACTAACACAATTAGTACTATTGTTATATGACAATCCCTCAGTCAGCTTGTGTGCACCTTATTAGGTCACAGCTACGCTGACAGCTCCCTTTACACAAAGGAGCCCTGTTAACCACGATATAACCATTACGATCGAAGATAAGAGCTACATTCTACCAACTAACACAATTAGTACAATTGTAGTTGAATAATTACTTAAAGAGGGCTATGCCCTCTTTTTTTAATAATATATAACAGGGTAAATCAGCCACAGGTTGACAAATTTATAAATTTATGATATAATGCATATAATGGAATAGTATTTCATTAAGTAATGAGAATAAATAGGAGAATCCTATGATTCAATATTCAAAATCAAATAGCTTTAAAAGGGAATCCACTAGCCTCGGATATATTCTTACATCCCCTGATAATATCAAGGCTGACGAAAGACTTCCTTTAATTATATTTTTACACGGTGCTGGAGAAAGAGGAGATAACCTTGATTTATTAAAGGTCTATTGTATTCCTAAGCTCTTTTCACAAAATCCTGAGTATGACGGTGTTCGTGCCTTTACTCTTAGTCCACAGTGCCCCACTGAACATACATGGATTGACTTCAAGACGGAGCTTTTTGCCCTCTTTGATGAAATTATTCAAAAATACCCCATTGATAAAAGCCGAGTTTCACTCTGTGGCATTAGCATGGGTGGCTTTGGCACTTGGGAGCTTGCTCTTTCCGAGTCACACAGATTTAGTGCTATTGCCCCACTTTGTGGTGGTGGAATGAACTGGCGTGCTTGGTATGTTAAGGACATTCCTATAAGAGTTTACCACGGTAGGCGTGATGACGTTGTTCCACTTTCACAATCCGAAGCAATGGTTAATTCCATTCGCTTACAGGGTGGAAATGTTGAATTTACAATTTATGATGACCTTGGACACAACTGTTGGGACAGAGCCTTTGAGGAAACTGACCTTATTAAGTGGCTTGTAGCCTCTGAAAGGAATGGGTAATTGCAAATTATGGCGATAAGTAGAAAAATTAAAAAAGTAATGCATATACTAAATCCACTTGCTGGAAAGGGCACTGCCACAAAGGTTAAGGAGTCCCTTAGCGGTAGTGATTATGTTTATATGTCACAATCTCCCTCAGACACAAGCGAGTTTATAAAAAGGTCCTGTATGGAAAATCCAGACACCTGCTTTACAGTTTATGGTGGGGACGGAACTGTTTTCAAGGCTGTAAATGCCTTAATGGACAGTGGCTGTTCTGATAGAGCTACCTTGAAGGTTGTTCCTGTTGGCAGTGGTAATGACTTTGTTCGTTCCTTTGAGGGTATGCACGGAGAGATTTTAATTGACGTTCTTACCTTTAATGGCAGATACGCCGCAAATGTAATAAATATGGGCTTTGACTGCTCCGTTGTTAAAAGAGCTACCAAGCTTAAAAAGAGCCCTTTTATTCCTGGTAAGCTTGCTTACACCTTTGGTATTGTAGGTGAGCTTGTGAATAAAAAGCCAATGGATGCAACCGTTACTCTTACCTACGAGGACGGCTCAACCGAGATATTTAAGGAAAAGTTCCTTCTTATTGCCTGTGGCAATTGCTGTTGGTATGGTGGTGGCTACAAGGCTGTTCCTTGCGCTAAATTTGATGACGGAATTATTGACGTTGCGCTAATTCGCAATGTTCCAACTGCAACCTTTATTTCACTTGTTGGCGACTACAAGAAGGGTACATTTGTGAACCCTAGCACTGTCGAGGTTGAGGAAAAATTCAAAAAATACGTTATTTACAAGAAATGTGTTGGCATTAAAATCGAGGGCTGTGGCTCTGTTTGTGCCGACGGAGAAATTTTTAACGAAAATGTTGTCGAAATTGGAATTATTCCAAAGGCAATTAATTTGCTTTTAGATTAAGGAGATATAATGGGATTTTTAAGATTTTTAGGTAACCTTATTTGGTTTGTTATTTCTGGATTTTGGTGTGCACTTTATATGTTCATTGTTGGTTTGATACTATGCATAACAATCATAGGCATTCCTCTTGGAAAGCAATGCTTTAAGGTTGCAAGGCTCGTTATTTGGCCATTTGGCACAAATGTTTCACTTAACTTCGGTGCTCATCCAATTGCCAACGTGCTTTGGATTATTTTCGGTGGTATTTATATGGCTGCCTACTCATTCATCCTCGGTGCAATCTTCTGCGTTACCATTATTGGTATTCCTTTCGGAAAGCAATGCTTCAAAATGGGTAAGCTATACTTTGCTCCATTCGGTGCAATAGTGAAATAATTTAGATATCAAATTTTTTAAAGAGGGCTTCGGCTCTCTTTTTTATTGTCACGCTTACCAAAATATAGCCAGGTGGTCGCTATATGAGGTTGCCATGCTGGTCAGTATAAAAAAGAAAAGGGGCTCCAATTTGGAGTCCCTTTTATGTAGCCTATATTATTTTATGATTTCGCCAAAGATTTGACCAAATGCTTGTGATGCGTTTGACTCATCTGTGTCAATGTGCATAGCGGCACTGAAATTTGGATGAACTCTTACTACAACGTCACCAAAGATTGTTGTTCTGTCTTGGCTCTCAACCTTAACCATAACAATTTGCTTATCGCAAACGCCTGCCTCCTCTGCCTCTTGTGGGGTAAAGTGAATATGTCTTTTTGCTGCAATAACGCCCTCAGAAAGCTCAACCTCACCGCAAGGACCAACAAGCTTGCAAGCACCAGAGCCTGCAACATCTCCACTCTCTCTTACAGGAGCACTAACACCAAGTGTTCTTGCGTCTGTGAGTGAAACCTCAACCTGTGATGCTTTTCTTTCTGGACCAAGCACGATAACATTCTTAATCTCATTCTTTGGACCAACAACAGTTACTCTTTCCTCACAAGCGAACTGACCAGGCTGGCTTAGGTCCTTCTTGTGTGTTAGCTGATGTCCTTCACCAAAGAGAATGTCAACATGCTCTTTTGTAAGGTGCACGTGTCTTGCACTTGTTTCTACAATTACTTTGCTCATTTTGTATATCTCCTATTGTTAAAATTTTTCCACAAATATTTTAGCATAGCTTGAAAATTTTGTCAATAGGTAAAAGGGGGAAAGAGCAAGGAATAGGAACGAGAGTGGTGGGTGATAAATGATTATTAAAAAGGCTTGATATATAAAAAAGGACTTACTTGGAAGTCCTTTTATGATTTTCTGTTTTGCCCATAATTTGTGAATTTCTTTATTTGTACTTCGTATTTATGGATTTTTATAACAAGTTGTCTAGGCGAGAAACGTCCTCAATGCTCTCTCGTTTAATTACAACTCGGTCAGTATCTCCAAGCAATACAACAGCTGGGCGTGGGACTCTGTTGTAGTTTGATGCCATTGAGTAATTATA
>JAZQHJ010000160.1:0-2709 GCA_045540515.1 Eubacteriales bacterium | reverse complement strand
AAGCCGTCCATTTCAACAAGTAGCTGGTTAAGGGTTTGCTCTCTTTCATCGTGGCCACCACCAAGTCCAGCACCTCTTTGTCTGCCGACAGCGTCAATTTCGTCTATGAATATAATTGCGGATTGTGATTTTCTTGCTTGGTCAAATAAATCTCTTACACGTGATGCACCAACACCAACATAAAGCTCAACGAAGTCCGAGCCTGACATTGAATAAAATGGAACACCTGCCTCACCTGCAACAGCCTTTGCAAGTAATGTTTTACCAGTACCTGGAGGGCCTACAAGTAGCACACCGTGTGGAATTTTTGCACCAAGATGTGTGAATTTTGAAGGGTTTTTGAGGTATTCAACAACCTCTTTTAGCTCTTCCTTTTCCTCATCAGCGCCTGCAACATCAGCAAAGGTAACTCTTCTGTCAGAGGTATCCTTAACAGCCTTTGACTTTCCAAAGCCACCCATTTTGCCATTGCCCTGCTGACGCATCATAAAGAACATTATAAGAACGAATACGACAACAAGGATTATCATTGGAAGATAATCTAAAATCCAAGGAGTTTCCTTAATTTCTGTATGGCTTTCCTGTACTAGTATGCTAGCATTTCCGACCTTGTCCTGAATCATTGCTAGCTCGCTTTGTCCGTATGCATCGTGTGGGTTAAAGAAGCGATAATATTCCTCGCTTGTAAGCTGTGCTGTTTTTACGTGTCCCTTGTATGCATCTAGCTGGTCAGCTGTTGCATCCTCATTGTGATAAAGGTCCCACGCTTCCTTTGATGCGTAAATTGTAACAATATAATCATTTATGTTACTTTCGTAGCCATATACCATATTTGCCTCAAAGTATGACTTCATTTCAGAATATGAAATGTTTTCATTCTTTTTATTGGCATTAAATATTGATACAATTGCCACAATTATCAATACAATCAATACTGCATAAATAATAAGAGTCAAAAAATTAAATTTCTTTTTCATAGCCCCTCCTTGGTCCTTATTTATTCGATTTGTATATTTTTAGCACTGTGCTTCCGTCCTTGCATTTTGCTCCGTCTCTTACGACTATGCCTGGAACGTATAAAATTCCCTCATCATCACAAATTACTGGTATTTTGTCTCTTCTGTGTGATGGGATTTCCTTATCATAAAAGAGCTTTTTAAGCTTCTTTGTCATTTTACCGTGGGTTATTTTGTCCCCGTCCTTGCGATTTCTTGCAACAAGGGCTCCATTTGAGCAAAGAGTGATTTCTTCAACTAAATCATAGTCCTTTGGCTCATCATTTGTGTTAAGAGCCACAATTACTCCGATTTTTTTGATATTATTTAGCCCTTCCTTTAAGGCTACGTTGTAGGTTACCTTAAACAAGTCCTCGGTTTTGACGAATTTGACATAGCCACGCTCTTTTTTAAAGGATATTCCGTTTGGTAGATTGATATATTGTCCTACTGAGCCGTTTTTGGCAAGCTGAATACAAAAATCTATTGATTTGCTATCAAGATTGTCCTTTGCCATATGCTTCAAAACTCTTAGGGCAATTGCCTTATCAAGAGAATTTAAAAGCTCCGTGCTTACTCTTTTTGTGATTTTATTATCAGAAATAACCTTGTCACTTACCTGCTTTATATAGCTTTCATCATCCCTTACATTTTCACTCATTCTTGTACAAGAATCTATGAATGCAGGATTGAGCTTTTCAAGCATCGGTACGATTTCGTGACGAATGTAGTTTCTGGTATAATCAATATCCTCATTCGTTGAGTCCGTTACGTAGGATATTGAATTTTTCTCACAGTATTCCAAAATCTCCTGCTTTGTGCAGTAAATAAGTGGTCTGTAAACCCCGTCAAGGTTTGGCTTAATGCCTGCAATTCCATTTGTTCCACTTCCTCTTGTCAGGTTGAACAAAATGGTCTCTGCATTATCATTTGCATTATGTGCAGTTACAATACATTTATATTCTGGTTGCTCCTGCATAAGCCTTTTGAAAATTTTGTATCTTTCTTTTCTTGCTGTTTCCTCAATGCCCTGCTTTGATTCCTTAGCTAGCTTTGGTATATCAACACGATAGGACATGAACTTTACTCCATATCTTTGGCAAATTGTTTTGCAGAAAAATTCATCTCTTAGTGCTTCGTTTCCTCTTATCATATGATTGATATGAACAGCAATTATATTTTTTGTGTGCTTTGATAGGTAGTGCAAAATCGCACTAGAATCGGCACCGCCGGAAAATCCAAGTATTACGCCATCGTATATTCCATTCATTGAATAACGATTTATCGCCTTTTTAATCTTATTTTCCAAAACAAATATCCTCTTATATATATTTTAACATTTTATATAATACAATACTTTTTTAAAAAAAGCAATAGAATTATTTAAAATTGATATATTTTCAGGATATGTTCATCATTTCAACACAAATGGTCTTCAATTATGTCCTTTATGTGACATGGGCTTACCTTGTTTTTATAAAGTATTTTAAATATTTTTCTTGCTTTTTCCTTATCGGCAGTAAATTCGCTTATATATTCGTTATCAAATTCATTGCCTTTTTTGTCACAGGCAGTGGCATAAAGCGTAAAGCCATTTTCGTCCTTTACCAGCTGATACTCAAGTATTATGCGTAGTGTTGCTTTTCTTTTGATTATTTTCATAGGTCCGTGCTCCTTAATTTGTTGTTGCACAGATTTTATCATATGTTAGCAC
>JAZQHJ010000159.1:0-1765 GCA_045540515.1 Eubacteriales bacterium | reverse complement strand
GGCTGGCTATGACCCAAGAAATGCATACTTTGAGTGTATTCACGAAATGAAGCTCATCGTTGACTTGATTTACCAAAGCGGATTTGAGGGTATGAGATACTCAATTTCAAACACAGCTGAATATGGTGACTACATTACAGGACCAAAGATTATCACAGCTGAAACAAAGAAGGCTATGAAGAAGGTTCTTTCAGACATTCAAGACGGTACATTTGCAAAGGACTTCCTACTTGATATGTCAGATGCAGGTAGCCAAGTACACTTCAATGCAATGAGAAAGATTGCAGCAGAGCATCCAAGCGAGGTTGTAGGTAAGGAAATCAGAGAGCTTTACAGCTGGGCTGATGAGGAAAAGTTCATTAACAACTAATAAAACGTATATACAAGGGGGAATCACACCCCCTTGTAAGTGCTTAATAATTGGAGATACAAATGATTAAGGATACAATAGTAAATGGCTCACATAATGCCCCACACCGTTCACTTTACAAGGCACTAGGCCTTACAAAGGAGGAGCTTGACAGACCACTTATCGGTATTGTAAGCTCATATAACGAAATCGTTCCAGGGCATATGAACCTAGATAAAATTACCGAGGCTGTAAAGCTAGGCGTTGCTATGGCAGGAGGAACACCAATAATGTTCCCAGCAATTGCTGTTTGCGATGGTATTGCTATGGGACACGTGGGAATGAAATACTCACTTGTAACAAGAGACCTAATTGCAGACTCAACAGAGGCTATGGTAATGGCACACGGCTTTGACGGTCTTGTTATGATACCAAACTGTGACAAAAACGTGCCAGGACTCTTAATGGCAGCAGCAAGACTAAATATCCCAACCGTATTTGTAAGTGGTGGACCAATGCTTGCAGGACGTGTTGATGGACATAAAACAAGCCTTTCAAGTATGTTTGAGGCTGTTGGCTCATATAAGGCAGGTACACTTGATGAGTGTGGACTATGCGAGTTTGAGAATAAGGCATGCCCAACCTGTGGCTCTTGCTCAGGCATGTACACAGCTAACTCAATGAACTGCTTAACAGAGGTTCTTGGAATGGGCTTACAGGGTAATGGAACCATTCCAGCAGTTTACTCTGCAAGAATTGAGCTTGCAAAGCATGCAGGAATGCAGGTAATGGAGCTTATAAAGAAGAACATTCGTCCAAGAGATATTATGACAGCATCAGCAATCAAAAATGCTATCACTGCCGATATGGCTCTTGGCTGTTCAACAAACAGTATGCTTCACCTACCAGCAATTGCCAACGAATGCGAGGTTGAGTTCGACCTTGACTTTGTAAACGAAATAAGCGAAAAAACACCAAACCTATGTCATCTTGCACCAGCAGGACCAACCTATATGGAGGACCTATATCAGGCAGGTGGCGTTTACGCAGTTCTTAAAGAAATTGACAAGCTAGGACTTCTTGACACAAGTGTAATGACCGTAACAGGTAAAACACTTGGCGAAAATATCGCAAACGCAAGAAACCTTGACACAAGCGTAATAAGAACAGCTGATAACCCATATAGCAAAACAGGTGGTATTGCTGTATTAAAGGGCAACCTTGCACCTGACGGCTGTGTAGTAAAGAGAAGTGCGGTTGCAAAGGAAATGCTCGTTCACGAGGGACCTGCAAAGGTTTACGAGAGTGAAGAGGAGGCAATTAGCGCAATTTACGCAGGTAAGATTGTTAAGGGAGATGTTGTAGTAATTCGTTACGAGGGACCAAGTGGCGGACCTGGTATGAGAGAAATGCTAT
>JAZQHJ010000158.1:0-18990 GCA_045540515.1 Eubacteriales bacterium | reverse complement strand
GCATAATTTACAAATTTATGTATAAATTAAAGCTCAATATACCATTATCATTTTGGCTTATATTTGCTTATAGCAAAAAAGCACCCAAGAGGGTGCTTTATTTATGCTTTTTTCTGCCACCCTTTTTTGAGGTGGATTTGCCGTTTTTCTTTTTTGTACTCGCCTTTGTACCCTTCCTTGTGGAGTAGGATTTTTTCGTACCTTGCTTATTTCTTGGAGTGTGAGGATTTGTTTTCTGTGCACTTGAAAAATCAATTTTAGGTGTATCAATTTCCTCATAAGCCACAAGAGAGAAGGTAACTCTTTTTGAACGTATATCAGCATTTATAACCTTAACCCTTACAGCTTGTCCAAGCCTGAATGCCGTTTTTCCTCTTGCTAAAACATAATTATCCTTGTCATAGAAAAATCCATTACCAAGCGCCTCAATCGGAACGAGTCCCTCGCAAAGATTTTCAGTTCTTGCAAAGAATCCAAAATTCGTAACAGAGCAAATTACACAGTCAAGCTCCTGCCCAATTCTGTCCGCCATATAAATGCACTTGTAAAGGTCGTCAATCTCTCTTTCAGCATAGGTTGCTCGTAGCTCATTATCACTTGATGCAAGTGCGGATGCCTGTGCAAATCTTTCAAAGCCCTGTATTTGGTTTTCGTCAATTTTGCCATCAAGCATAGCAGAAATAATTCTATGCACAGTAAGGTCTGGATAGCGTCTTATCGGTGAGGTAAAATGGCAGTAAAGCTCGGTTGCAAGTCCAAAGTGAGCCTTTTGTAGGCTTGAATATCTTGCCTTCATAAGAGAACGGAGCAGAACGCCTGAAACGATAGGAAAATACTTAGTGTCCCTTGCATTTTCAAGCACCATTGATAACTGCATAGGCGTGATTTTGTTCTTTGCATTTAGTGGAGAAACATCAATTCCTAAATTTTTTGCAAACAGAGCAAAGGCTCTGATTTTTTCAGGGTCTGGCTCATCGTGAACACGGTAAACACAGGGCATGCCTGCATTAAATAAAAATGTTGCCACAGCCTCATTTGCAAGTAGCATAAACTGCTCAATAAGCCTTTCAGAGGTTCCTCTTTCAACCTTAACAATATCAACAGGATGCCCACTCTTATCAAGAACAATCTTGCTCTCGTCACTTTCAAGCTCCATAGCACCCTTACGTGCTGATTTTTCCTTTAATATTTCATAAAGCTCAAGCATTACCTTGAAATCTGGGAGCACGTGCTCATATTTTGAATAATGCTCGCTTTGCTCGCCATTTTCAATAATGTCATTAAGCTCGGAATAAACGCCACGTACCTTTGAATTTATGACACTCTTTTTAAGCTCGGTGTACATAATTTCGCCAAGCCTGTTTACGGTAACAAGGCACGAAAGAGCATAGCGGTCCTGCCCACCATTTAGTGAGCAAATTCCGTTGGAAAGCTCCCTTGGAAGCATGGGCACAACCTTGTCGGTGAAGTAAACACTAGTGCCACGATTGAATGCCTCCTCGTCAATCCTTGACCCAGCACGTACATAGTGTGAAACATCTGCAATATGAACTCCAAGAACATATCCGTCATCTGTTTTCTTTATTGAAATTGCATCGTCAAGGTCCTTTGCATCAGCACCGTCAATTGTGAAAATTGTTTCGCCTCGAAAATCAGCTCTGCCAAGAGTTGAAATGTCCCAGCTGACGCTTTGTGCCTCGTCAAGCACAGCCTCGTCAAACTCGGTAACTATTCCGTGCTCACGTAGCACAGCCTTGTAATTTGCCTCCCTTGAATCACTAGTGCCAAGGACCTCTGCAATTTCACCACGGCAGGTGGCAAATTCATTTGCAGGGAAGGAAATAATTCTGCAAACAACCTTATCCCCATCACTTGCGCCATTAAAATGCTTTGCAGAAACTGTAACGCTTAAACGTATTCTTTCGTTGTCTGGAATAACAGTACCCAAGGAACGAGAGCCATTATGCAAAAGAATTTTAAAAGTACCAATGAAGCTATCAAGTGAACGCTTTATGATTTTTATAACCTCGGCCTCGTTGCCCTTGCCATAGAATTTTGAGGCTTTTTCAAACCTTTTAATGGCAACAGTGTCACCGTTTAGGGCACCCTGTGTGAATTTTGGAGGGATAAAGAAGTCTCCCTTATCGGTTACAACAAATCCGAAATTCCCTCTTGAAGACGCAGAATATTCACCGACATAAATTCCAACATCACAGGCTCTTGTAATTTTACCCTTTTTAGTAATTCCAAGCTCGTAATTTTGCTCCATATCGTAAAGGGTGCGCCAAAAGTCCTCCTCATCAAAATCGCCATAAAGGCATACGTTCATATAAAGCTGTGAAGGAGTAAGAGGTATATAGTCGTCAAATGCTAAAATATCTAAAATGGCTTCCTTTATTTTATTATTCATTATATATCACCCCCTTATAGTATAACATATAAAAACCAATATTAAAATAATTTCAAAATAAAAAACCGCCTTGAAAAAATCAAAGCGGTTATTTCAACTATTTATTAGCTGTTTGTGTCTGTTGCTGTGCTTGATGATGTATCAGAGCTTGTGTCTGTGCTTGTGTTGCTAGAAGAGCCTGAGTTAGAGCTTGAATCAACATGCTCGTCATCATCATGGTCTGGCTTTCCGTCGCCGTCATGGTCGTGAGCAACAGAGCTACTTGACTCTGTATCTGTGTCAGGAGAGAACCAACCATTTTTCTCAACCATAAATACACCAATAACGATTACAATAAATATAGTAGCAACAACTGCTGTTAAAAGACCTAGCTTCTTATCAATTGACTTTGCCTTATTCTTTCCGAAGAAGGTTTCAGCACCACCGGTAACAACACCAGTACCCTTTGATTTTCCGTTTTGTAAAAGAATAGCGATAATTAAGAACAGTGCAGCAAGTAAAAGTATAACACCAAGAACAATGCTCAAGGTAACGTTCATAATAAAACCTCCATATAAGTTATAAATTCATAAGCGAATTGTATTGTAACATAAACAAAACAAAAAATCAATAGAAAAATTAAAATTTTTTATAAATTACAAATTACTCCTTGGAGCTACATTCCTTACAGAGCCCATAAATCACGGTTTTTCCAGAGCTTACTGTAAAGCCATGGTCGTTTAAAATATGGCTCTCCATGCTTTTCAAAAAATCACAGCTGAGGTGGATAAGAGCACCACATCTTAAGCATTTTAAGTGAAAATGTGATGCACAATCAGTGTCTTGAATATACTGATAGCAGGCTCCGCTACGTTCGTCAATAGTCATCTTACGAACAATTCCGTCGGATACAAATTTGTCAAGCGTTCTGTAAACGGTAGCAACTCCGATTTTGATATTTTGCTTTCTTAGATACTGAATTATATCAGATGCCGTTACGTGTGCAGTGTTTTCCTTTAAAAAGTTGAGAATAAGCACACGGGCTCTGGTTGTATATTCTGCCTTCATTAGTCGTAAATTGGATACTTGTCGCAGATTTTTGTAACCTCGGCTCTTATGTAGTCAGCCTTTTGGTCAAATTCTGTTGCACAAAGCTTAATAAGCTTACCAAGAGTAACCATATCCTCCTCTTTAAGACCACGGGAGGTAACAGCAGGAGTACCAATTCTTACACCACTTGTAACGAATGGCTTTTCTGGGTCGTTAGGAATAGCATTCTTGTTTACAGTGATATAAACCTCATCAAGACGTCTTTCAAGCTCCTTACCTGTAATGCCAAATGGACGGAGGTCAAGAAGCATAAGGTGATTATCAGTACCACCGGAAACTAGGTCAAAGCCCTCATCAAGAAGAGTTTTTGCAAGTACCTTGGCATTTTTAACAATTTGCTTTTGGTAAGCCTTGAATTCATCAGAAAGAGCCTCACCAAAGCAAACAGCCTTTGATGCAATTGTGTGCATAAGAGGACCGCCCTGTGTTCCAGGGAATATTGACTTGTTAATTTTCTTTGCGATTTCCTCATCATTTGTAAGAATAAGACCACCACGTGGGCCACGAAGTGTTTTGTGTGTTGTAGTTGTAACAACATCTGCATATGGAACAGGAGAAGCATGCTCACCAGCCGCAACAAGGCCTGCAATATGAGCCATATCCACCATAAAGTATGCGCCAACCTCCTTGGCAATTTTTGAAATTCTTTCAAAATCAATTGCTCTTGGGTAAGCAGAGGCTCCTGCTACAATTAGCTTTGGATTGTTTTCCTTAGCGATTCTTTCAAGCTCATCATAATCAATAAAGCCGTCATCGTTAACACCATAAGGAACAAAATTGTAGTAGCTTCCTGAAATGTTTACAGGGCTACCATGTGTTAAATGTCCACCGTGTGCAAGGTTCATACCAAGAACTGTATCACCAGGCTTAATTAGAGCAAAGTAAACAGCAGTATTTGCTTGTGCGCCACTGTGTGGCTGAACATTTGCATAGCTTGCACCAAAAAGCTTGCATGCTCTTTCGATTGCAATGCTTTCAACAACGTCAACGCATTCGCATCCGCCATAATATCTCTTTGCTGGGTATCCCTCTGCATATTTGTTTGTAAGTGGGGTGCCCATTGTTATCATAACAGCCTCTGAAACAAGGTTTTCTGAGGCAATAAGCTCAAGTCCTCTTTTCTGTCTGCTAAGCTCTGCGTTAATTGCGTTACCAACCTCGCTATCAGCCTCGGTAATTTTCTTGATGATCTCTGATACCATACTTTAAATTCTCCTTGAATTTTTAAAAATTTATCTCTTTTATGATACCATAAAAGGCTACAAAAATCAATGCTGAATTTTATTATAGCGAAATTTTTGGCAAAAAGCACACAAAAAGGGCAAAAAAGTGCCTACAAGTGTCTAAATTTGAATAAAAAATTCAAAAAAATTTGTTGACAAAATATTTTCTTTATTGTATAATTATAACAACGAAACAGGTATGTATCGAAATTTATTGATGTTGGAGGAACAGAAGATGACATTATTTACTGGTTTGTTAACCAATGCGTCGTTTAGCATCTTTGCAATCAGCCCATGGGTTTTAGGCGCTATTGCAGTTGTAGCATTGGTTCTTGCACTTCTACTAGCAGTAGGACGTTGCGAAATTATTTACGTGGATCCAGACGGAGACTACGAAATTTATCACGAGAAGCACCCATTTATGAAGAAGGTACAATTACATGGTGCTAGCAAGAGTGGTAAAAAGCTAATTGGTTGGTCTAAAAAGGAAAACGGCTCAAAGCTTGTTACCAAGACAAAATTAAGACTAACTCACACAACAGAGCTTTATGCAGTTTGGGAGGACCTTGATCAAGAGGGCGCTGTACGTATTGAGGTTAATTACATGCACGCTGATGATGAGGTTGCAATCGGCAAGGATGTATTTGTGCTCAACACAAAGCTTCCAGATATGCACAATGAAGAGCTTGTAGTAGATGGTTGGGGCTTTGCAAAGGACGGCGACGTTGTTATGAGCAAGGACGACATTGATGCTACATTTGTTATTAAGCTTTACCCAGTATTTGAGGATGATGCAGTAGATTACGCTAAGGAAAAGACAAACGACAAGGCTGTTGTTGATCTTCTCTTTAACTCACAAGATAAAAGCATTTACAAGGAATCACATTACTTAACACTAAACCTACCAAAGGAATATGAGTGCTACGATAACTTTATCGGTTGGGGCTTTGATCCAGAGGGAGATCTTATCCTTGATAAGACAGGTGCTGATTCTATATTCACAATTGAGCTTTATGCAATCGGAGAGGCTGAGGCAGAGGCTGTTGAGGCAGAGCCAGTAGTAGAAGAGGCTCCAGTGGTTGTTCCAGTTGAGGAGCCAGTAGAAAAGGTAGCCGAGGAGCCAGTAGAAGAGGCTGTTGAGGAAGCACCAGTAGAGGAAGCTGTTGAGGAAGCTCCTGTTGAAGAGGCAGAGGAGGAGCTCTTTGAGGAAATTATTGAAGAGCCAATGCCTGTTGAAGAGGTTGCTGAGGAGCCAGTAGAAGAGCTTGCTGAAGAGGTTGTTGAAGAAGCTGTTGAGGAAACAGTTGAAGAAGTAGCCGAGGAAGCTCCTGTTGAAGAAGTAGTAGAAGAGACTGCCGAGGAGCCAGTAGAAGAGGTTGCCGAGGAAGTTGTTGAAGAACCAGCAGAGGAAGCTCCTGTTGAGGAGGTAGTAGAAGAGACTGCCGAGGAAACAGTTGAGGAAACAGTTGAGGAAGCTCCTGTTGAAGAGGTTGCCGAGGAAACAGTTGAAGAGACTGTTGAGGAAGAACCAGCAGAGGAGCCTGTTGCTGAGGAAGAGCCTGTTGCTGAGCCAGAGCCAGTTGCTGAGCCAGAGCCAGAGCCAGAACCACCAGCACCAACAATTGTTCCTACATATATTGATAACGAAGGAAACAAAATCGACATTAAGTACAGCCGTAGCTTTACTGCTAATATCATCCAAAGTGAGGATACAGTAAAAGACTATTACAGTGAGCTTAAGAACCACATCCTTTCATACAAGGGTGTTAAGAATAAGGTTAGCTGGAAGTTTGATAGCTATGGTAAGGGCAGAACACAGCTCTTTAAGATGAAGCTCCGTGGTAAGACAATTTGTCTATACTGCGCTCTTAACCCGGATGAATTCGATAAGTCTAAGTATCACCACGAGTCAACTGATGCAAAGATTTTTGCTGAGGTTCCTATGATGGTTAAGATTAAGAGTGGTCTTGGTTTAAGAAAGGCTAAGGAGCTTGTTGATATCGTAATGGCAAATAACGGCATAGAAAAGGATCCAAAGTTCAAGGAAGTTGACTATGTTGCTATGTATCCATACGAGGAAACAGAGGACCTACTTGCAAAGAAGCTTGTTAAGGCTCTTGTTTCTGATGATGCAAACGTAAAGGTATCACAAAAGCCAGTTGAAGAGGCTCCAGTAGTTGAGGAGGCTCCAGTGGTTGAGGAAGAGCCAGTTGCTGAGCCAGAACCAGTAGTTGAGCCAGAACCAGTTGTTGAGCCAGCATACGAGGAGCACGAGGTTGTAGTTGAAGAGGTTAGCGCAACAGAGGCTGATGCAATCGTTGAGGAAAAGCAAATTGAGGTTCACGTTGAGGAGGATGTTGAGTACATCACTGCAAAGGACAACAAGAAGGCAATTATCAACATTGACACAATTTCTGATGCTTATAGAGCAAACGAGGTTGTTGACCTTGAGTCATTAAAGGCTAAGGGCTTAATTGATAAGAGAGCAAAGAGCTTAAAGGTTCTTGCAAGAGGCTCTATCAACAAGCCACTTATTGTAAAAGCAGGTGACTTCTCAAATACAGCTATTAAGATGATTCTCTTAACAGGCGGTAACGCAGTTCACGTTGTTTACAAGGTTAAATAATTAAATAGGAAAAGCCTCAGTTGGTTGCCAACTGAGGCTTTTTTAATGCTATCAAGAACTGCTTAGCTCAATTCCAGTTACTAAAATATCATAATCAAATTTATCCGAATGTATTTCAATATGGCTTGGTAAGAGGTTTTTACCATAGGTAACTATGTAAGTGCCAAGGTCGTTTTCAAAGGTGATAATACTGCTTTTGCCACTATCGCTAACTGCCACAATGCTATCGTTTTCAAGATTCATACAGCCAGCAAGAGCAAAAAGACCACAGGCAGAGATACGGTCAAGGGGAATTTTGGTATTTCCAGATATCGCAAGGGCGCTGTTCCCATTAAATTCAAAGCAAATTCCATTTATTTCATCAGGCTTTAAGACAGTAATTTTAATGCTATCTCCTTTTGAAATAATAAGCTCAAATTTATCATTTACAGTACATTCAAGCACGGGATTTTTTTGCTGATACGCAAGAAAATCCTTTTTTTCATTACACGAGCAAAAAAGTAAAATTATAAGTAAAGCAAATGGTAAAAGCTTTTTCATAGGCACCTCATTTTGACAAGCGTTAATATATCTATATTAAAATGAAGAAAAAACATTCCCAAAATAAAATTTTGACAATTATTTTTACAGGTGTCTTGACACCTGTCAATCTTTGTAGTATAATAGCAAAAAATTAAAAATTATTCTAGCTTAATATAGGAGAGAAAAAATGCTTAATATTGCTGACCTACAAAAGGAAATTATCAGGCTAAAAAGGGAAAAGGGAATTTGTATTCTTGCACACGCCTATCAGCCCCACAACATTCTTGAAATTGCTGATTTTACAGGCGACTCCTTTGGACTTAGCGTAGAGGCATCAAAGGCTCCACAAGACACAATTTTAATGTGTGGAGTTCGCTTTATGGCGCAAAGCGTCAAAATTCTTTGCCCTGAAAAGAAGGTAATTCTTTCACACCCACAAGCATCCTGTCCAATGGCGGAGCAAATGACACCTGAGCAAATTCGTGAGCTAAGAGTGCTACATCCAAATGCAGCCGTGGTTGCCTACATAAATACAACTGCCGAGCTTAAAAACGAGTGTGACGTTTGTGTAACCTCTGCCTCTGCCCTAAAAATAGTAAAGGCAATACCTGAAAAGGAAATCATTTTTATTCCAGATTGCAACCTTGGCACTTGGGTAGCATCACAGACTCCTGAAAAGAAATTTTATTTTTATAGCGGTGGCTGTCCTGTGCATATGGCAATAAAAAAAGAGGACGTTTATGAGGCAAGAGCACTTTATCCAAACGCAAAGCTCCTTGTTCATCCCGAGTGTTTAAATGAGGTATCAAGCCTTGCAGATTATGTAGGAAGCACAACAGGAATTATTAAATATGTTGAGGGCAGTAGCGATAGCGAGTTTATTATCGGTACAGACAATTCAATCTCACAGCACCTTCAATATATGTTCCCAGAAAAGAAATTTTACACGCTTTCCAAGCATTGTATATGTCACGATATGCGTCTTACAACTCTTATTGACGTTTACAATTGCTTGAATGGACTTAGCGGAGAGGAAATAACCCTTGATGAAAAAGTTCGTCTTGGTGCAAGGTCCTGTATAGACAAGATGCTCTCGTATGGAGGATAAAATGCAAAAAACAGACATATTGATAGTTGGTACAGGCTGTGCAGGACTATACTGTGCGCTTAAATTACCAAGTGATAAAAAAGTTACGCTTATTACAAAATCAAGCGTTGAGGAAAGCGATTCCTACCTTGCACAGGGAGGTATTTGCATACTTAGAGACGAAAGCGACTACCAAAGCTTTTATGATGATACAATCAAGGCAGGACACTATCAAAACGACCGTACAAGCGTTGATATAATGATAAAATCATCACAGGACCTGCTTGCAGATTTGCTTTCCTATGATGTGGATTTTCAAAAAGACGAAAACGGTGAGCTTCTTTACACAAGAGAGGGCGCTCATTCAAGTAAAAGAATTTTATTCCACAAGGACATAACAGGTAAGGAAATTACCTCGAAGCTATATTTTGAAGCAAAAAAACGTAAAAACATTGAAATTTTAGAGCATACCTCAATGCTTGATATAATTGTTCAAGACGGTAAATGCAAGGGCATTGTAGCAGAGCTATCTAACGGAAAAATTGATATAATTTTAGCAAATGCAACAGTACTTGCAACGGGTGGAATAGGTGGACTTTATAAGCATTCAACTAACTATCCACACTTAAAGGCTGATTCGGTTGCAATTGCCTTAAAGCACGGCATAAGAACTCAAAATGTAAGCTATGTTCAAATTCATCCAACAACCCTTTACACCAAGGAAAAGGGAGAAAGAAGCTTCTTAATTTCCGAAAGCGTAAGAGGAGAGGGAGCGCTACTTTATGATAAAAATATGGAGCGCTTTACAAACGAGCTTTTACCAAGGGATAAGCTCACCGAAAAAATATACGAGCAAATGAAAAAGGACGAAACGGAGCACGTATGGCTTGACCTGCGCACCATTCCAAGAAATGAGCTCCTTTCGCACTTCCCCAATATCATTGAGCAGTGCAAAAAATCAGGCTACGACCCACTAAATGAGTGTATTCCAGTAGTTCCAGCACAGCATTATTATATGGGTGGAGTTTGGGTTGATTACAATTCAAAAACCTCACTAAATAGCCTATATGCAATAGGCGAAACGGCGTGTAACGGAGTGCACGGTAAGAACAGACTTGCAAGCAATTCCTTGCTTGAAAGCCTTGTGTTTGCAAATCGCTGTGCAAGTCATATTTCAGCAAGCTACGAGGAAAATCAAGCATTAAGCGTTGAAATTGACCTTGCTAAATACGAGGACAGGGTAGCGCTTGAAAATGAATACAAGACACTGGTTTTAAACAAAATTGAAGAGGAAAAAAATCAAAAGGAGAAGAATATGTTTGATAATGCAACATTAAAATTACAGGTTGACCCACTAATCCTAAGCGCACTTAAAGAGGACATTACAAGCGAGGACGTATCTACAAATAGTGTAATGCCAAGCTATCAAGCGGGAGTAGTTGACCTTATTTGTAAGCAAAATGGAGTAATTTGTGGCTTACAGGTTTTTGAAAGAGTTTTCAAGCTTCTTGACGAGAAAACAAATGTTGAGCTATACGTAAAAGACGGCGATTTTGTAAAGAACGGTCAGCTAATGGCAAGAGTTTACGGTGATATAAGAGTGCTCCTTTCAGGCGAAAGAGTAGCACTTAACTACCTACAAAGAATGAGTGGAGTTGCAACCTATACAAGAAATGTTGCAGACCTCTTAAAGGGTACAAAAACAAAGCTTCTTGACACAAGAAAAACCACTCCAAATAACAGAATTTTTGAAAAATATGCCGTTAAGGTTGGAGGTGGCTGTAATCACAGATATAACCTCTCCGACGGTGTGCTTTTAAAGGATAATCACATAGGCGCAGCTGGTAGCGTTACAAACGCAATCAAGATGGCAAAGGAATATGCGCCATTTGTAAGAAAAATCGAAATCGAGGTTGAAAGCCTTGATATGGTTAAGGAGGCAGTTGAGGCAGGAGCAAATATTATTATGCTTGACAATATGTCGCACGAGCAAATGGCACAGGCAATAAAACTCATAAATGGCAGAGCCGAGGTTGAGGTTTCTGGCAATGTAACAAAGGAAAATATTGCAAGGCTTACTGACCTTGGTGTTGACTTTATTTCAAGCGGTGCGCTAACACATTCAAGCCCAATTCTTGACATTTCACTCAAAAATCTACACCCTGTGGAGGAATAAATGAACGCAAGCACAAGAAGAGAGAAAATTCTTGCACGACTTGAAGGCATGAGTAGCCCAATCTCGGCATCCGCCCTTGCAAGTGAGCTCGGTGTTTCAAGACAGGTAATTGTTCAGGACATAGCCCTTTTAAGAGCAGAGGGAAACAACATTTTATCACTATCACGTGGCTATATGCTACAAAAAAAGATGTTCAGCGAAAGAGCCTTAAAGCTTTTTCACTCAGATGAGGATGTTGAAAGAGAGCTCAACCTTGTTGTGGACCTTGGTGCAGAGGTGGTTGACGTGTTCGTTTATCACCGATCATATGGACTTTTAAGAGCAAGAATGGATATAAAATCAAGGCACGATGTAAGTCGCTTTTTAGAGGAGATTAAAAGTGGAAAATCAAGCCTACTTAAAAACGTAACCTCGGGCTATCATTATCACACAATAAGGGCAGAAAGCGAGAGCATACTTGACCTTGTTGAAAGGGCACTTGACCAAAATGGCTTCCTTGCCCCCTTAAAGGAGCACGAGCCAAACGAGATAAAAAGATAAAAGCGACCTTGCATCCTTGCATCGCTTTTATAATAAAAAAGAAAAGCACCGAAATCGGTGCTTTTTTAATTTGCTGAATTTTTCTTTCTTAAATTGTACTCCGAACGAGGATTAATGTAATTTCTGTAATCAAGGTCACCCCTGTCAAGAGCACTTATTACAGCCTCGGCAGTTGCAAGATTTGTTGCAAGAAGCACATTGTGAACATCACAAAGACGGAGTAGAGTTTGCTCAACGTTAATAATATCGGAGTTGTAAAGCCCCTGAGGTGGAGTGTTTGCACGAAAATAGAAAAGAATATCAATTTCATCAAATGAAATTCTTGAAGCAATTTGCTGCTCACCACCATGAGCACCACTTAGTAGCTTTTCTATTTTTAGTCCTGTTGCCTCTGAAATATATGAGCCTGTCGTGCTTGTTGCACAGATAGAATGTTTACTTAAAATACCGCAATAAGCGATACAAAATTGAGTTATAAGCTCCTTTTTGGTATCATCTGCAATAATAGCGATTTCCATTGGAAAAGCACCTCCTTCATACCATACAGGAATGACACGAACCAGTTTTGGAACGGTCAAAAAACCTGTTTTCTACGTTAAAATTATTTGAAATATTCTTATATATTGGCATACTTTGTTACAATAATAATATCACAATCGACTCTCCTTTGTCAATAATTTTTAAGCAATTTATACAAAAATTAAGTCTAACTATAATTATAATTTGTCTAATATATTAATATTATGTTTTTTTTAAATATATATTGACAAAATAATGTATATTTGCTATAATAATAAACGATCTAAGGCAAGAAAAGAGCCAAAGAACAGTTTTGCATCTTGTCGAAAGACAAGATATTTTTTTGGAAAAAATACGGAGGTAGGTATGAAAAGCTTTACTAAAACTATGGTAGATGAAACACTCATAAGCTCCGTTGCTCCATTTTTTGCATCAAATGATAATATTGTTATTTTACCCGGATTTTGTGATGTGCACGTGCATTTCAGAGAGCCGGGTTTTTCGTATAAGGAAACAATAGAAACAGGCTCAAAAGCAGGAGCACACGGTGGATACACAAGCGTTTGTACAATGCCAAATCTAAATCCTGTACCACACAATAAGGAAAATATTCAAATTCAGCTTGACATAATAAGCAAGGACGCAAAAATCAAGGTTTACCCATATGGCTCAATAACCGTTGACCAAAGGGGAGAGAGCCTTGCAGATTTTGAAGGACTTGCCGACCTTGCAATTGCATATTCCGACGACGGAAGGGGTGTGCAAAGTGAGGAAATGATGAGACAGGCAATGATAAAGGCAAAATCGCTTGGCAAAATGATAGTTGCACACTGTGAGGTTGATAGCCTTTTGTATGGTGGCTACATTCACGACGGGCTTTACAGTGCCTTGAATAATGAAAAGGGAATCTTTTCAAGAAGCGAATGGGAGCAAATTGCAAGGGACATAAGACTTGCAAAGGAAATCGGCTGTGCTTACCACGTATGCCATATTTCAACCAAGGAAAGCGTGGCAATAATAAGACAAGCCAAAAAAGAGGGCGTGAATATCACCTGTGAAACAGCACCTCACTATCTTGTGCTAAACGATATGGATATCAAAAACGAGGGGCGCTTTAAAATGAACCCACCAATAAGGGACGAAAGCGACCGCCTTGCACTCATAGAGGGAATTATGGACGGAACAATAGATATGATTGCAACCGACCATGCCCCACACAGCATTGAGGAAAAAAGCCAAGGCTTAAAAAATAGCAAAATGGGTGTTGTCGGTCTTGAAAGTGCATTTAGCGTAATGTACACGGAATTTGTAAGGACTGGCAAAATGACCATGGAAAAATTACTTGACCTTATGTGCTACAATCCAAAGAAAAGATTTGGCATAGACGACGGTAATAGCTATACGGTATTTGATTTAAGCAAGGAATATAAAATAAATCCAGACGAATTTTTATCAAAGGGCAGGGCAACTCCATTTGAGGGAAAGGACGTATTTGGAAAATGCCTACTAACCGTTTGCGACGGTAAGGTAGCTTACAAGGTTTAATTTAGGAAATATATATAGGAGAAAACAAAGATGGCAAAGAGAACGGACATTAAAAGAGTAATGATTATAGGCTCAGGCCCAATAGTAATCGGTCAAGCTGCAGAGTTTGACTATGCAGGAACACAGGCGTGTCTTGCACTTCGTGAGGAGGGCTATGAGGTAATTTTGGTAAACTCCAACCCAGCTACAATTATGACAGATACAGTAATTGCAGACAAGGTATATATGGAGCCACTAACCCTTGAATATGTTGCTAAGATTATAAGACACGAGCGTCCAGACGCAATCGTGCCAGGTATCGGTGGACAAACGGGTCTTAACCTTGCTATGCAGCTTGAAAAGAAGGGCATCTTAAAGGAAAGCGGAGTTGAGCTTCTTGGTACAAGCAGTCGTTCAATTGAAAGAGCCGAGGACAGAGAGCTATTTAAGGAGCTTTGCGAGTCAATCGGTGAGCCTGTAATTCCATCAGAGATTGCAAACAATATGGAAGAGGCAATGACAGCAATTGAAAAAATCGGTTTCCCAGTTGTACTTCGTCCTGCATTTACCCTTGGTGGTACAGGTGGAGGCTTTGCTTACAATATGGAGGAATACAAGGAGCTTGCACAGGGCGCACTTGATGCATCTCCAGTTCATCAGGTTCTTGTTGAAAAGAGTGTAAGAGGCTTTAAGGAAATCGAATTTGAGGTTATGCGTGACGGCGAGGACAACGCAATTACCATTTGTGGTATGGAGAACATTGACCCAGTAGGCGTTCACACAGGTGACTCAATCGTTGTTGCTCCAATTATGACTCTTAACGACCACGACCTAAAAATGCTCAACGATAGCGCAATTAAGCTTATTCGTGAGCTAAAAATTGAGGGTGGCTGTAACGTACAGTTTGCACTCAACCCAGAAACAAGTGAATACTACCTTATTGAGGTTAACCCAAGAGTTTCACGTTCAAGTGCACTTGCATCAAAGGCAAGTGGTTACCCAATTGCAAGAGTTACTGCAAAGGTTGCTCTTGGTATGACTCTTGATGAAATTGAGGTTGCAGGAACAAAGGCATCATTTGAGCCAAGACTTGACTACGTTGTTGCAAAATTCCCTCGCTTCCCATTTGATAAGTTTACAACAGTACCAAACAAGCTTGGTACACAAATGAAGGCAACAGGCGAATGTATGGGCATTGGCACAACACTTGAGGAGTGTATGCTAAAATCCGTTCGTTCACTAGAAATCGGTGTTTGCCACTTCTATATGCCAAAGTTCGATGAAATGAGTGATGAGCAAATCTATGACTACATTGCAGAATTCCACGACGACAACATCTTCGCAATTGCACAGCTACTTCGTCACGGTGCTACAATTGAAAGGCTCCACGAGGTAACAAAAATTACAGCCTTCTTCCTTGAAGCAGTAAAGCATATTACCGATATGGAGGATATGCTTGCCAAAAACCCTCAAAGCAAGGATGTTCTTGCACAGGCAAAGAAAATGGGCTTTAGCGACAAATATATTGCAAAGCTATGGAACGATACAGAAATCAACGTGTATAACTATCGTCACCAAAACGGCATAGTGCCAGTATTTAAAATGGTTGACACTGCACATGTTGGTGCATACATTCCATACTTCTACTCCTCACACCACGATACAAACGAATCAATCCACACAGACAGAAAGAAGATTATCGTTTTAGGTGCAGGTCCAATCCGTATCGGTCAAGGCGTAGAGTTCGACTACTCAACAGTACACGCAGTTAAGACCATTAAGGAATCTGGCTACGAGGCTATAATTATCAATAACAACCCAGAAACAGTATCAACCGACTATACAACCTCAGACAAGCTCTACTTTGAGCCACTTACAGTTGAGGACGTTATGGAGGTTATCGACTTTGAAAAGCCAGATGGTGTAATTGCATCACTTGGTGGACAAACAGCAATCAACCTTGCTGCGCCACTTGCAGCTCGTGGCGTTAAGCTAATCGGTACAGACTGTGATGCTATTGACAGAGCAGAAAACAGAGACTCCTTTGAAAAGATTCTTGAGGAGCTTGATATTCCACAGCCAAAGGGACAAGCCGTAACCAATATTGAGGACGGTGTAAGAGTTGCAAAAATGGTTGGCTACCCAGTTCTTGTTCGTCCTTCCTTCGTTCTTGGTGGACGTGCAATGCAGCTTGTAGGCAACGAAAAGCAATTAAGACAATACCTGAAAACTGCCGTTGAAATCGACGTTGACAAGCCAGTTCTTGTTGACCACTACATCAAGGGTAAGGAGGTAGAGGTTGATGCAATTTGCGACGGACGTGATGTATTCGTTGCAGGCATTATGGAGCTTGTTGAAAGAACAGGTGTTCACTCAGGAGACTCCATTAGCGTATATCCTTCCTTCTCAATCTCTGATAAGGTAAAGGGCAAAATCCTTTCCTACTCAAAGAAGCTCGGTCTTGGCATAGGTATTATTGGTCTATTCAACATTCAGTTCATCGTTGACCAACACGACGACGTATATATTATTGAGGTTAACCCACGTTCATCAAGAACAGTTCCATTCCTTTCAAAGTCAACAGGATATAGCCTTGCAGATATTGCAACAGAGGTTATCCTTGGCAAGAGCTTGAAGGAGCTTGGAATCTTTGACCTCTATCCAGAGGAAAAGAAGAGATGGTACTGTAAGGTTCCAGTATTCTCATACAAGAAGATAAGCGGAATTGATGCTTACCTCAGTCCAGAAATGAAGTCAACAGGTGAGGCAATCGGATACGACGATACTTTAAATAGAGCCTTCTATAAGGCACTCCAAGCATCTGGAATGCAGGTGCAAAATTATGGTACAGTTCTTGTAACAATTGCAGATGACGATAAGGAGGAGGCACTTCCACTTGTAAGACGCTTCTACAATCTTGGCTTTAACATTGAGGCAACTGAGGGAACTGCAAAATTCTTGAAGGAGCACGGCATAAGAACAAGAGTAAAGAAAAAGATAGGAGAGGGCTCAACCGATATTCCTGAGTCAATGCGTCAAGGACATATTGCATACGTAATCAACACAAGCGATGCAAGCTCACACGCAGGCTCAACTCAAAAGGACGGCTACGAGATTCGTCACCTTGCAATTGAGAATAATATCTCACTCTTTACATCACTTGACACAGTAAGAATCTTGCTTGATGTTCTTGAGGAAATCACAATCACAATTTCAACAATCGATGCATAATAAAGGGACAGGACCTACAATGTGTAGGTCCACCCCTATATAACAGTGAGGAAAAAATGCAGGACTTAATTTTCACACTTATAAGCAATGAAAAAATTGCTAAAAACACTTATGAAATGGTGCTTACAGGCAACTGCACAAATATCAAATGCGGTCAGTTTGTAAATATCAAAATAGACGGCTTTTTTCTACGCAGACCAATTTCCGTTTGCGACGTAGAGGGAAATAGCCTTACCCTTATTTACAAGGTAGTTGGCAAGGGAACTGAGGTAATGGCTCAAATGACAGGTGGCACAGAGCTACTTGTAATGACCGAGCTTGGCAATGGCTACGACCTTACAAAAAGTGGTAAAAGACCACTTCTAGTAGGTGGAGGAGCAGGAGTTCCCCCTATGTATAAGCTCTGTCGTGAGCTTGTAGCACAGGGCAAGGACGTTAGCGTAATTCTTGGCTTTAACACCAAGGACGAGGTGTTTTATGAGGACAAATTTAAGGCACTTGGTGCAAATGTAATTGTTGCAACGGCTGACGGAAGCTATGGAGTTAAGGGCTTTGTAACTGATGCGTTTGATATGGTTGAATATACATATTTTTACACCTGTGGTCCTGAGCCAATGCTAAAAGCAGTGTATAACAAGAGTAACACGAGTGGTCAATTCTCCTTTGAGGAAAGAATGGGCTGTGGCTTTGGCGCATGTATGGGATGCTCCTGCAAGACTAAATATGGAAACAAGAGAATTTGTAAGGACGGACCAGTTCTAGAAAAGGAGGAAATCATATGGTAAGCTTAAAAACAGAGCTTTGTGGCATTGAGCTTGATAATCCATTGATTCCTGCAAGTGGAACCTTCGGCTTCGGCTACGAATTTAACGAAATATACGATATAAACTGCCTAGGAAGCTTTTCCTTTAAGGGAACAACCTTGGAGCCTCGCTTTGGAAATCCAACTCCAAGAATTGCAGAGTGCGAAAGAGGTATGATAAACTCCGTAGGGCTTCAAAATCCAGGAGTTGATAAGGTAATCGAAAATGAGCTTCCAAGGCTAAAAAAGTGCTTCCACAAGCCTGTTATGGCAAACGTAAGTGGCTTTTCAATTGAGGAATACGTGGAAACGGTAAAAAAGCTTGATAAGGAGGACCAAATCGGTTGGTTTGAGGTTAATATCTCTTGTCCAAACGTGCACGGTGGCGGAATGAGCTTCGGCGTAAGTCCGGAAAATGCAGGTGCAGTAACTAAGGCAGTAAAGGCAGTAACTAAAAAGCCTGTAATCATAAAGCTATCGCCAAACGTAACAGACATAGTTGCAATAGCTAAGGCTTGTGAGGAAAATGGTGCTGACGGCATCAGCCTTATCAACACCTTGCTAGGTATGAAAATTGACCTTAAAACAAAAAAGCCAGTTGTAGCAAACAAAATGGGTGGCTTTTCAGGTCCAGCCATTAAGCCCGTTGCGATAAGAATGGTTTATCAGGTTTATGAGGCAGTTAAAATTCCAATCGTTGGTGGTGGTGGAGTTTCCACAGCTGAGGATGTAATTGAAATGATGCTTGCGGGTGCAAGTGCAGTTCAAATCGGCGCCGCCAATCTAGTTGACCCAATGGTATGCCCAAAAATCATAGAGGAGCTACCAAGGGTAATGGAAAAATACGGCATAAAAAATTTAAAGGATATAATAGGAGGTGCTCACTAATGGGAAAGGACGTAATTATCGCTTGTGATTTTGCAAGCAAGGAGCAGGTTTTTGATTTTCTTGATTTATTCAAGGACGAAAAGCCATTTGTAAAAATCGGTATGGAGCTTTTCAACGCAGAGGGACCGGATATCGTAAGAGAAATTAAACGCAGAGGCCATAAAATATTCCTAGACTTAAAGCTACACGACATTCCAAATACAGTTAAAAAGGCAATGGCAGTGCTTTCACGTCTTGATGTTGATATGACAAATGTACACGCATCAGGAACAATTGCTATGATGGAGGCTGCTCTTGAGGGACTAACAAGAGAGGACGGCACAAGACCAAAGTCGGATCGTAGCCATGTCGTT
>JAZQHJ010000157.1:0-14992 GCA_045540515.1 Eubacteriales bacterium | reverse complement strand
ATGCTCCTTAACCTCACCTGTTTCTCTGTTAGAAAGACGAACCAATACTCTGAAAGGCGCAGCATAGTTTACGTCTCTGATTTTGCATTCCTCAACTGGATAAGTCGGATCGTAGCCATGTCGTTCTGTGAGCCAAGGAGTTGGGGAAACATGTTGTCTTCCTAAGACCGCTTGGCCTTCCGACTTATGCTCCTTAACCTCACCTGTTTCTCTGTTAGAAAGACGAACCAATACTCTGAAAGGCGCAGCATAGTTTACGTCTCTGATTTTGCATTCCTCAACTGGATACTTTGGCTTTGTAACATCAAGTGTGAATGAAACAAAATCAATTTGTAAATTGTCCGAATGATCGGTGATTGGTGACATATCCTGAAGAACCTCAGTGATTCCTTTCTCTAAAAACCACTGGAAGGACTCCTTCTGTACGTCAATGAGGTTCGGCATTTCACATAGCTCTGTAATTTTTGCAAAGCTTTTTCTTGTGTTTTTACCAAGCTTTTGTTCTTTGACCATAGACTTTTTCACTCCATATTCCCCTTTTATAATAATATAAAAAGAATTATATAATAATATTTGTGCAAGGATAGATTTTAGCACTATTTTCCTTTGTTGTCAAGCATTATTTTTATTTTTTTTAATTTTTTTTTTTTTTAACAATATTATTTACAAATATTTATCAAAAAGTTTACAAATCGTTTAAATGTAAATTTTTTATGAACTTGGCGGCAGCATAGGATAGAATTTTTTGTATTTTTTTGATATTTTTTCAAAAAAGGTATTGATTTTTAAAATATATGTGTTATAATATAGAACTGTACGAACAGGCAACATTCGGAGCACCCTCTCAGGCGACGATAAGTGCATCTGTCGGATTAATATTTCAAGGAGGATTTACAATGCCTAATATCAAATCTGCAAAGAAGCGTGTAAAGGTTATCGCAACTAAGACACTTCGTAACAAGATGCTCAAATCTCAGCTTAACTCAGCTATTAAGAAGTTTAAGGCTGCTGTTGAAAGCGGTGATAAGGCAGCTGCACAAGTTGCTTATGTAGCTGTAATCAAGAGAATCGACAAGGCTGTTGCTCAAGGTATTCTTCATAAGAATAACGCAGCACACAAGAAGAGTCAATTCACACTTATGTATAACAAAATGGCGTAAGCTAAATAATATGAGCTATGTTAACCCACATAGCTCATTTTTATTTTTATCTATATTTATATATAATGAAGAGTTTTGCTATTCTCTTTTTAGCTTTAAATAAAAATCCCGAAGGTGTTTCCTTCGAGATTTTATTATTAGTCGTCAATGTAAGGCATAAGAGCCATAAATCTTGCTCTCTTGATTGCCTTTGTGAGCTCGTTTTGGTGATGAGCACATGTGCCTGTGATTCTTCTTGGAAGAATCTTTGCACGTTCAGTTACGTACTTTCTTAGACGAGCTGTATCTTTATAATCAATGTGTCCAATCTTGTCTTGGCAGAATGCACAAACCTTCTTCTTTTTGCGCATCATAGGACGAGCTGGACGCTTTTCAACATTTTCCATAACGTTGTTATCCATCTTGTTTTCCTCCTATTTAATTTAGTGAACCATTCACAATATTAGAATGGTAGGTCGTCATCGTTTGCGATTTCTTCAAACTTTGGTTCTTGTTGTGTTGAGAATGATGGAGCATCACCATATGATGATGAACCGATTGTTCCATCTGCTTTAGAATCAACGAAATAAGCCTCTTCAACAATAATTTCAGTTGCATAGCGCTTTTGATTTTGTTGGTCATTCCAAGATCTTACTTGAATTGAGCCTGTTAAACAAATTGAGCTTCCCTTCTTGAAGTATCTTGAGATAAACTCAGCTGTTTGTCTCCATGCTACACAGTTGATAAAATCTGTTTGAGCATCCTTGCCCTTGCGGTTTACTGCAATTGAGAATGATGTAACAGCATTTCCTGTTGGGGTTTGCTTAAGTTCAGGGTCTGCTGTCATACGACCGCCTAGAATTACCTTGTTCAAATTAAAATTTGCCATTTTGACCCTCCTTTAACTTACGCTTCTTTCTTTGTCTTTTTGTCTTCAACGTGACGGATTACAATAGAACGAAGAATGCCTTCGGTGATACCGAATACACGCTCAAGCTCTGCTGTAAAGCTTCCCTCACTCTTAAAGTTTACTAATACATAGTAGCCTTCTGTTTTGTAGTTGATTGGATATGCGAGCTTACGCTTGCCCCACTCATCTACGCTTTCAACGGTACCATTATCAGCAATAAGAGTTGTGAACTTGTTCACTAGTTCCTTAACTGCCTCTTCACCAAGTGAGCAGTCAACAACGAACAATGTTTCATAAGAGTTGATAACCTTTTCCATTTTTAGCACCTCCCTATGGACTTTGGCCATCTATTAAAGATTTTAGATGGCAGGAAGCAAATGTTTGCACATTTGTTCGGCTTATTTTAACACACAATTTATGGTATGTCAACAACTTTTTTAAAAAATGTTAAATTTAATTGAAATATTATTAGTTATATGTTAGAATAAATAATGTAAATTTATTATATTATAGGTGAATTATGAAGCATATTGATATATATACTGATGGCTCTTGTAAATGCAATCCCGGTCCTGGTGGATGGGGAGCCATTCTTGTTTACAAGGGAATTGAAAAGGAGCTTTGCGGTGGAGAGCCAAGCACAACAAACAACAGAATGGAGCTAACAGCTGTTATCATGGCTCTTAAAGCCTTAAAGGAGGCACCTTGCGAAATTACACTTACCTCTGACTCAAAATACGTTCTAGATGCTCTATCAAATGGTTGGGCACTTTCCTGGAAGGAAAAGGGTTGGAAAAGGGCTGACAAATCTCCTGCTCAAAACCCCGACCTTTGGGAGGAGCTTCTTTGCGAGGTGAGCAAGCATAATATTACTTATGTTTGGGTTAAGGGACACAATGGTCACCCTTATAATGAAAGATGCGATAAAATGGCTCAGGAGCAAGCCGATAGATATTCTGGCACTCAAGAGCTTTAATATATATAATATTAATTCTATTTAATAAATAAGGAAGAGTTTTTACACAAAAAAGCACAAGATTTCTCTTGTGCTTTTGTTTTTTATTTAGATGCTTCAGCCACGATTTCTTGATATAGCTTCTTTACATCGGCTGGAATTGCGATTCCTGAATCTAGTATTCCCTGAGCAACTGACTTTGCACTTGTTGGAGTCATATTATCGAAGGTATAGTCCTTCTCTATTGTGCCTCTGAAGTTTACAAGCTTGATTGAATAGCTAAATGTAAATTCCTCTGTGCAAGGAGCCTTGAGAACTACTGCAAATTCGCCTGTGGCTTTATCGTACTTTTGAGTACCACGCTTACCAAGAACTTCAACAGATTTTTCGTTTCCGTTTGAATCTTTTACATTGATGGTAATTGTTATATCACAGGTTTGTTGAAGAACTGCAAGTGCCTCGGTATCATAAGTAAATTTAGCTCTTAAACCAACAAAATTTGTCATTCTGATTTCATAGCCTACTAATGATACAAGGTTGTCTGGAACTGGAAGCTTTTCTTCAATTACGTCCTCATAAAGTCCACTCTTTTCGTTGCAGTAAATACAAGCATGAATTGTTGTACCCTGTGCTGTGTAGTTAGCGGATGATTTTGTAATCCAGTCATATACGTGAACGCCTGTTGCAGGAAGTGGTGTTTCTGTCTCAACAGCACCGCAATGTGAGCATACGAGTCTTTCAATACCCTTTGAGTCACAGGTTGGGTCAACGTATGTTATAACCTTAGAATAATCGTGTGCACCTGTTTTTGGAACTATTATGTTAGTTTTTTCATATGAGCAGTTTTTGCATGATGCCTTAGCGATACCATCTGCTGCGCATGTTGGCTCAACAACAACTGTTTCAGCACCAAGGTCATGACCATATTCTTCTTTTGGAAGAACTACTGTTTGAGTTGTTCCACATACAACACAGGTTGCCTCGCAGCTACCATCTGTTGTACAGGTTGCTTTGTTCCAATTTGCTTCGTCCTCATATTCTTTTTCTGTGATTTCACATTTATGTGCTTCAAGGACAATTTCGTGAATTTGTAAATTACCACCAGTATTTGTTGGTGAATCCTTTGGTGTTGGAGCATATGTTACAGGGGCACCATTTACTGATTTAACTACAATTCTGCCTGTTCTTGCACCAGAATTTAGTTGTCCTGTAAAGTTATACGCTGAAACTGTCTTGTTATCAAGTCTGTCATTAAAGAATACTGCTGAATCAACCCATTCTCCACTATCGTTTTGGTATTGGAAATGAATACGATAGTGACGATAGTTAGCGGCAGCATATACAGTACCCTTTGTAAAGTAATATTCTCTATTTAAGTAAATGTATAGGCATCCTGTATCTCTAAAGGATTCTTCTTTCCTTACTTCTCCTTTATCATTCAGCATTGGCTGACCATTTTCGTCAAGCATATCAACCATGTGTGAATTACCAGGGATAAAGAAATAGTTCATTGAATCAGTGCCAAAGCCATTCATGCCTTCGTTTGTCACGCCATCAAAAAGATGCTTTCCAAGAACTGAAAATGCATCGGTTGCAGCGTCAGTACTTGCTACTTGGCTTGACTCGTATCTATCAACTATGCTTGAATCAACTACAAATGTGCTATCAGAATATCTTGCAAGTCTTAATTCTTTGTCTTCTGTAAAATCACAGCCTGCTCTTAAACAAGAATAAACAAGTTTACCTTTTTCCGTGCTTGTTGCTTTCTTCTCTACTATACCATCATCTAGATTGTGTCCTAGTGCTGATACAAAGTTTGCTTTATATGAAAGTGTGCAGCCTGCATCTGTACATTTGTAAATGGTATAGCCTTCATCTGTGCAATTTGGTTTAACTATTGTTCCGTTATCCCAGTTATGCTCAAGAGCAGGAACCTCACGTTCAACCTTTTCTGAGCAAACGGTGCATTGGAAGATTCCCTTTCCGTTTTCGGTTGTGGTTGGTTCTTCAACTAGAACATAATCCTCGCCCCAGGTGTGGAAGCCTGTTGGGTTAAGAGCTTCCTTCTTTGTGTAGCCACACTCATAGTCCTGACATGTGTATTCAATGTAACCAGGAGCTACGCATGATGGGTTGTTGGTTGCACTCTTTTCAAGAGCATGTGAACCGCTCTCCTCGTTGATTTCAACCTCCCACATATGGATATTACCATTATATCCATCGCCACCAGCGTTTGAAATACTACACCAAATTCTTGATGCCTTAACACCGATATTGAAGGTAGCTTGCTCAATTGAGCTTACATCTATTGCATCTGATTTGTAAATTTCTTCGTCATTAAAGTTAAAGGCGTGTATTGTCATTGTATATGACTTGAATTCTGCCTTGTATTGAACGTTTCCTTGCTCGTCAAGTACTGGGTTGCCCTCTTCGTCCTTAACGACACCGATTTCTCCAGAGTTTGGAACTGTTCCATAGCCGTTTGTTGTAAATACAACACTTGAAATCATTCTTTCTGCTCCGTAATCGAATTGAAGAATGAAGTCAGGAGCCTTTGGTGATTTTGTTCCTGTATGAATATCGCCGTCAGTTAACGCCTTGAAGTTGGTTGCCCACCATTCAAGCGGCTGTCCATTAACCTCATTGGTTTCTATGTATTCTTTCTTATCCTTGTCCCAAAGTCTTCTTTTTGCAGTTAAAATAGCATCGCCTGCAACATTTTTGGTTTCTGCGTCACAAACGCCTGGGGTTGTTCTTGAATATGCTTCAATTTCCCAAAGTGACTCGCATCCAAGAGCACTATCAGAAAGCTCTGGTGCAGAAATAACTATTCTATCAGCCTCTGCTCTTACAGGTGCTGTGAAGGTATCAAGCTCGGATGTGTCAACAGCATCGGATTCATATACAACCTCTGAACCATTGTATGCAACAACCTTGATTTTTGATGTTGTATCACTAAATTGCTCAGGAGCTTCTACATTTGGAAGAGTACCCTCTCTATTCACAAGCACGTTTACTTCGGTGAAATAATATGCTTTTACGAAGGAAAGCTCTATTGAATATGCCTTTCCTCTTGGTGAGTATGTACCTGTGGTAGCATCCTCATCCACAAGATTTTCTGGCTTCCAGCCTGCCCAAGTCAAGCCTTCAACAACAGTTATGTCAGCGGCACTTGCTATGTTCTTTGGAATGTTTGTAACATCAACATTTTCCTTTGCAAATGCAAGAGCTGAAAACATTGGTAGTAGCATTAACAATGCAAGAACTACCGAAAGAACTCTTTTAAAACTTGTTTTCATACTTTTTCCTTCCCCTGTTCAATTAGTACTCTATTACGCTATCGTTTTTAACGTCTTCGTCTGGATTTCTTGGTATTGTGTGCTTATGTCCAGAGTCGTCCTCTGTATTTGAATCAGTACTAGTGTTTGTACTGGTGTCGGTATTTGTACTTGTGTTTGTGTTTGTATCGTCTCCATTATCGTCACGCTTTTTCTTACAAGCGATTACCATGGTACAAGCTATCAAAAGTACAAGTAATAAAGCAATGAGTTTCTTCATTTTTTCCTCCTTGAATACAAATCTATCAAAAATGCATAGCTTTGCCTTATAATATTTATCTATTTAATAATATAGCACAGTTGGGACTTTTTGTCAAGTTGTATAATAAAGAAAAATATATAATTTAAAATTTATTAATATTAACCAAAGGAAAATGGATGAAAAAATATGAAAATCAGTTTATTTTTGCTTGGCTTATTATAGTGGGTTTTTGACGTATTTTTTTGGTGCATTTTGTAGTCTTTTTGTCGTCTTTTGGTTAACTTTTCCCACTTTTAAGCAAAGCCGTTGCTTGCAAAAGCCTAATAATCAAAAAGACAGGAACAAATCCTGTCTTTTTGATTATGGTGCTCTTGCGTAAGATGCATTTTCTTTGAAAATGTGCTCGCATAAGGCTCGCATGCGCACTCCATTCAAAACAAGTTTTGAAGCAAAGCCGTTGCTTGCAAAAGCCTAATAATCAAAAAGACAGGAACAAATCCTGTCTTTTTGATTATGGTGCTCTTGCGGAGATTCGAACTCCGGACACCTTGATTAAAAGTCAAATTTTTATTTCGATATTTATTGAGTTTGTTCAATTTTTTGTCGTTTTTTGTGTTGTTAATATAGAAAAATTTTTTAAAAAATTTGTTCATTTTATTATATTAACTAAATAATTGCTTCCGTAAATCCTCTGGATTTGGCTGCACGTAAATGTTTGATGTAACTTTTATATCAGAATGGCCAAGAAAAGCTTTCACTGCATAAATATCGTGGCATTTTTCGTATAACAATGTGCCACAAGTGGAACGCATCTGCTTTGGAGTAAGTTTTCTCAAGCCTGTTTCTTTAAAAAAAACATCATAGCGTTTTTTTGTAAACACATGCGGAGAAATGTTTTTTCCGCTAGCCGATATAACTATATAACCCGTTTCTTTATTCTTTTTAAGTGCTTCAAGCAAATCTTTGGGAACAGGAATTGTTCTCTTACTTTTTTGGCTCTTTGGCTCTCCAATAATCGCCATTCCATTCAAATCTGTGCAACTCCTTTTAATTGACATAGTTGCATTTTTAAAATTTATATCTTCCCACTTTAACCCACAAAGCTCACTTGGTCGTAATCCCATTTGCAAAATTATACGAATATAAATGCCAAATCTATGTGTTTTAGCTGCCTCAATTATCTCCTGGCACTCTTCAATAGTATATGTTTCCTTTTCTTTAACCTTCTGCACCGACTTCACAGCTACTGTTGTGCATGGTGAAAAAGATACTATTTGATTAGCAATTGCCGTTTCAAAAATTTGTGACAAGCAAATTCGCATTTTATTCAAGAGCGAAGCCGAAAGCTTGCTGTTTTGGTTAAAAAACACTTGTATCATGTTATTTGTAATGTCTCTGAGCTTGAATAGTCCAAAGTATGGTATTAAATGATTTTCCACAGTTGACCTATACGTATATTCAAACGTATTTTGTCTTACGTGAGGGTATTTATAATCCCACAACCATTTTTTCGCCCATTCTGCAAAGGTAATGTTTTCAAAATCATTAACTCTGCCATATACATCAGCTTTTGCCTGAGCATCCTCTTGAGATTCTTTAGAACGGAACGTTTTTTTAATCGGCTTTCCCTCAATTGTATATCCAATTGTTTTATCAACTCTATAATAACCGTCTTTATTTGGCGGTTTTTTCTTTGGTCTTGCCATTTTCCCTCTCCTAGAATATTCTATTTTTTGTCTTTTTGCACCATAATAAAATAAAAACAGTTTTACGAGGTGCTTTATGAATTATACCGACTATCAAAAATCACGAAATGCAGCATGGCAATTACTAATTGATTTAAAAATCAAGGAATTACCTATTAAAATTACCGATTTATGTCGCAAAATTGGAATTGCAGTTAAGCTTGCGCCACTAGACTCTAAAAGTGACGGTTTTAGCCTAATGCGTGAGAATCAACCCGTGATTATATTAAATTCGAATTGCAAAAATGCAGCACGTCTGCGCTTTACTGTTGCGCATGAGCTCGGCCACATTCTTCTTGGCCACGTTGGAAAATACGAGCTTGTATGCAGGGAGCCCTCTCCTTGTGATAATTCTATTGAACAAGAAGCTAATATTTTTGCCTCAAGACTCTTAGCTCCAGCTTGCGTTCTTTGGGGATGTCAGGTAAAATGCGCCGATGATATTGCTAAGCTCTGCGACATCAGCCATGCTGCAGCTGAGTTTAGAATGAAGAGGATGCACGAGCTATACAAACGCAATAAATTTCTAATTAGCCCTCTTGAGAGAAAGGTTTATAGAAATTTCAAAGCTTTTATTAAGCGTTATTTGCAAAATATGACCAAATAATTATACAACTTCATTAAGCGTAATAAGTGTAAATCATTTTCAATTCATTTGTTGTTGCTTTTATTGCTTCTGCGTTCAAACTATGCAGCTCCTTCATTATAGCTAATTTTTCAAACATTCCTACAAGAACTATTCGTTCTTCATATGGCGTTTCTCCTAAACTTTTTGCAATAAACTGCTCATAACACAAAACTAAATTTTCTTCTCTTTTTTCCTTTTCAGACGTCATTATTTTATTGTACTGCTCCATTCTATTCCAAAAAAATTTTTCAGCATCTGAATTATTCATATCAAACCTATAAACCGCTTTTTCTATATATTTACAATAAAAGTCTCTACTAAACATTTGCACCTTTTTTGAATTATGCAAAAATTGACATAAAATTATATAGCAATTAAAGTATCTATATAACACAAAATCTAATACGGTATATTTGTTTTTGTTAACATAATTGTTATTGCGCTTACGAGCAATTTTTACAGTTTTTGTTAACCACTTTTCTATCAATGTTTCAATTGTTTTCATAGAGTCCCTCCCTACATTAAAGGTCTGCATCTGGCAGGCCTTGTATTTTTTCCCACTCTTCTTCAGTGAGCACTTTTTCTTCATAGGTTCCATCACGAGCTGCAATTTTTACTGTAATTGTTTTTTCTTCAATTCCAAGAAGCTTATCAACCGTGCTTTGAATTACAGGCTCACTTCTATGGTAAGCTTCAATTAGCTTTCTGTCCTTTTCGCCTAGCTCTGCGCTGCCAGAGCTTTTTTCTTTTCCTAACAGATATTCAACAGATACTCCTAAAAACTCTGCAATTTGAGGAAGCTTTTTCATATATGAAGTGCTCCTGCCTGCTTTCCATTCTGTAAAACTTTTGTTTTTGAGTCCCAAAAATTCACATAGTTCTTTTTGTGTTATTCCTTTTTCATCGAGGATTACACAAATTCGATTTAAAACTTCTAAATAATATTTTTTCTCCATTGTTTTTTGTCTCCTTTGTTAAAAGTCCACAAATTTTTGGAATATTTTTTATGCAAATCCACAAAAATCCATTATTTTTGGACTAAATCATTGACAATCCATATTTTATGGACTATAATGTAACTGTGCTTATGTTACCACGATTACATAATAACACACTAAAAAATAAAAGTCAATATTTTAGAAAGGAGCTATTTTATGGCAACAGGAGACATCATCAGAACTAAGAGAGAGGCAAAAGGAATGACTCAAAAACAGCTTGCAGATGCTGTGGGAGTGGCGCCCTCTTTTATCACACAAATTGAGCGAGGAACTAAGTCAATTACCCTTGCTCTTGCTAAACAGGTTGCAGCTGTGCTTGGGTGCAGTGTTGCAGAGCTTTAGGAAAGTGAGCTTTTATGGAAATTTTAAAAGAACGCTTAAATGAGCTTGAAGAGCTTGTAAAAAAATACCCGATTGATATTCCTCTTATTGAGGCGGCCAAGTTCTTACATATGCATCCAGAGAGCTTACGATATGCAATTATACAGGGAACGTCAGGCTTTGCTTCTTTGGCTTGGCAAAAGCCAGGAGCAAAAAACAGGGGCTTTTTAATCCCTACTATTGCCTTTTACCAGGCACTTACCGGTGGAGCTCTTACAAAGCAAAAATCCCTCTCCTAGATTGGTTAAGGAAAGGGGGTGTAATTATGATTAAAAAATTAAAAAGCCTAGTGTATGATTTCAACACTAAGCTTCTCAGAATATGCGGAATATACCGCAACTTATAATATTTGTCGAAGCTGGCACTTCGGCAAAAATAGGTCAGCTCCTGCTCTGCAGGGGCTTTCCTGAAAATATATTAACACAAAGTTTTTAACTTTTCAAGAGGTAAAAAATGCAAAAGAAAGAAAAACGCTATTATTGGCTCAAGCTCACAGAAAATTTTTTCTTTGAAAATGACGGTCCCTTTGATTTTTTAATGAATTACCCATCAGGAGCAAAGTATGTTGTGCTTTATCAAATGCTCTGCTTAAAGACTATTAACACCTGTGGGGTTTTTGTTACAAAATATGGTGATATGGTTATAAAGCTCACCATTGCTAAAATCAAAAAGGACTGTAAGCACTTTTCAGAGGACGAAATAACAGTTGCGCTTGAGCTTTTTAAAAAGGTCGGACTAGTAATCGAGGACGAGAAGGGCTTTTTAGAAATCAAAGACCACGAAAGTCTCATCGGCTCAGAAACTGATGCTGCGCAGCGAATGCGAAAATCACGTCTAAAAGCAGCATCTCTTACAGCTTTACCGAGGTGTAACAATGTTACGAAAAAGTGTAACAAAGAATGTAACAATGTTACGGTAAAGATACTTAGAGATATAGATAAACTAGATATTCATAGTTCTAATACTGTTAGTTTAGATAATACTGTTAGTAGTTGTATTATAAGTGAAAGTGTAACAAAAGATGTAACATCTAGTGTAACAAGCAACAACGACAACAACGACCCAAACTTTCGTTTAGAGGCTTTCAAACCTGGTGCGAGATGGGAAGGTGTAATGATATCTTCGGAGCAATTCGACGACCTTTGTGAGCGCTTAAGCTATGACGAGCTACATCACTATCTTGACAAAATGAAATATATGGTTGATAAGGGCTATATTTTCAATTGCTCACACTATGAATTTGTTCTAAAAATGGTTGAACAGGACAGGAGAGTAAAAAAATGAACAGCAAATACGATTATTGGTACATAACGGGCGAAGGGAAGCGCCCTGGCGAGAAAATTCTTACCAAATACAAAGAGGATGGCACGATTAAGCACGTTGCTTGCGGTTGGTGCGATGGAAAGTTTTATAGGCTCTACCCTACCAAATCCACTTGGAGCATTAAAGAACACATTAAGGTATCTATTCACTTTGTAAGACTTATTTCAATCGAAAAGGCAAAGTAATTATGGAAAACACTCTACTTATTATCATTGCCCTTGGTGGCATTCTAATCAATTTTTTATCAAAATTTTAAAGGAGACAAATTACTATGGCAAAGCAAAAAACAATTAACAAAAGATGCCCTCTCTCAGTTGAGTGTGGCCAAAAGACATGTGAGCATGTAAATACTGAACACAAATGCGATTATTATAAGTACAACGCAAGGGATGGGTTTACCATTCCTGACCAGGAAGAAATCTTAAAAGCACAAGAAAAACAGATTGAAATGGAAATTTTTGAAAACGAGCTAGCAGCAATTGACACCGGAAGCAAGCTTGTATATCTTCCATGCTCTACTCTTCATCCTCACAAGGACAACCCTAGAAAGGACCTTGGAGACCTAACCGAGCTTGCAAATTCTATCAAAGAAAAAGGCGTTATGCAGAATTTAACCGTTGTTCCTGGAACTACGGACGGAATCTATACAGTTATCATTGGCCACAGGAGACTTGCAGCTGCTAAAGCTGCAGGCCTTGAAGCGGTTCCTTGCGTTATTGTTGAAATGTCATACGAGGACCAAATTGCAACAATGCTTTTAGAGAACCTTCAAAGAAGTGACTTAACACTTTACGAGCAAGCTCAAGGATTTCAGCTTATGATTGACCTGGGAGAAACAGTTGAAACAATATCTTTAAAAACAGGCTTTTCAAAATCAACCGTTAGGCGCAGGGTTAAAATGGCTGAGCTTGACCAAAACACCTTAAAGAAAGTATCTGCGCGACAAATCAGCATTGGCGACCTTGACCGTTTGAGCGAAATAGAGGACGAAAAAGAGCGAAACAAGGTCCTTATTCACGTTGGTACTAACAACTTTGAAAATGAGCTTAAAAAAGCTAAGGATGCGCAAGAAAAGCAAAAAAACATTAACAGATTAAAAGAAGCTTTATCTAATATTGATATAACTGAAATTGAAAGCCAGGACTACTCAACTCAAAGATACGAAGATTGTTTTTCTTACAATACTGGTATTGAAAAGGGTATAGAGTTTGTAAAAGAGCTAATTGAAAAAGGCAAAAAATGTTTTATTCAATTTAACAATTATAGCTTTTATATATTTACTGAAAAACAAAAGCCTTCTTTAAATTCTCAAGACTCTAACGAGAGTGTGGACGTGGAAGCTCAAAAGGAGCAAGAACGTCAAAACCGTCTCCGTCAACTAAAGGAAATTCGCAAAAGTGCTTTAATGGAAACAGAAGAAAGAGCTTATTCCTTGCGCAGTGATTTTATTAAAAAATTCACCGAAGCAAAGGCCAAGGAACATTTAAAAGAAATCAGTATTATGATGTCAAAAGCGAATTGGAGCGAATTTGGAATATACGATTATGACCACGAAAAATATATGAATCTTATGGGCCTTGTCTACAAGGAAGAAACCGACTATGAAAATTACGAGGAAATACAGCTTGTTGCAGAAAGCCTGCCACACAAAAGCTTGCTAGTAAATGCTTATATTATCTTTGAAGATGGAAAAAGAGCTGGTTGTCATAGCTGTATTGAGCTCACTTATATTCAAAATGTAATGCTAGAAACGCTGTACGAATGCTTAAAAACCCTAGGCTATGAAATGTCTGATGAGGAAATTGAGCTTTTAAATGGCACTTCTCCTCTTTACATCAAAGAAAACGAATAAATGAACATATGTAAATATGTGAATATATTTGACAAAAGGAGACAATAATGGACGTTTTAATGCAAAAAATTACTGATGCAGGACTGGATGCACGTCAAAAAGAGCTATTTTTCTCTCTTTGCTCCACTCTGCTTGAGAATTTTTCCATCATTGACGGTATGTTAAATAATCACCCTGTTATGTGCAATGGTATCAATTACGGTTGCATAAGTGCCGTAATTTTTAGGAACAGAGCTTGCACGGTCAAGAAGCTTCCCTCTCCTATACTCCAGGCGGAGTTGATGAGCAAAAACAGAGGTTGCGTAGTTATAGCCTCTCCTAAAGAGGTTAAAATAATCGAGGTAAATACATAATGGCATTAAGATTAACTCAAGAGGAGTATAAAGTTCTTTTAGGCATATCGAAAAGGTCAAAAGAAACAAAATACCATTCACAGCAAATTACTGTGGGTGGTAAAACCTTCGACTCTGTAAAAGAAGGAACTCGATATTCTGAGCTTGTTCTTGCAGAGCGCGCCGGGGAAATATCAGAGCTTAAACGCCAGGTTCCTTTTGAACTCATTCCTACACAGCGTGAGCCAAGCAAGGTTGGGCCACGTGGTGGTGTGAAAAAAGGAAAAGTAATTGAGCAAGCTTGTGTTTATATTGCCGACTTTGTTTACAAGGACAAGAGTGGCACAATCATTGTCGAGGACACCAAAGGGTGTAAAACAACGGACTATATCATCAAGCGCAAGCTTATGCTCTATGTGCACAATATACGAATTAAGGAGACATAAAATGGAAGAAAACAAACAAATTTTAGCAAGAGGAATATGCTCTCAAATTTATAAATCACAATGCAAGGTATTTAATTATAAGTGCAAATGGTATAAGGAGTAAATATGAAAAAGAAAATTGATTTAAGATGTGGGGATTGCCTTGAAATTATGAAAGATATTCCCAATAAGTCCATAGATATGATATTGTGCGATTTACCTTACGGAGTTACTCGAAATAAAGCGGACGTCGTTATTCCGTTCGAGCCTTTATGGGAACAATACAAAAGAATTATCAAAGACAATGGTTGCATAGCATTATTCGGACAAGGCTCTTTCTTTGTTAAATTGGTAAATAGCAATCCTAAAATGTTTAGATACGATTTAATTTGGAACAAACAACTTATAAGTGGTTTTCTCAATGCTAAACGTATGCCTTTACGACAACACGAACAAATAGCCGTATTTTATAAAAAACTACCTACTTACAATCCGCAATTCACAAAAGGAAAACCGTTACACAGTAAAGGAAAATCATATAAGAACAAAAAAATTAAAAATCAAAATTATGGAAAATTAAATGCGACGGACGATATTAGGTCGGGTTGTACAGACAAATATCCGACAAGTATTTTAAAATTTCGAAAGCCTCATCCGAGCGTAGCGTTACACAGGACGGAAAAGCCTGTTTCCCTTTTAGAATATCTTGTGAAAACATACACAAACAAAGGCGAAACTGTACTTGATAATTGTATGGGTAGTGG
>JAZQHJ010000156.1:0-4616 GCA_045540515.1 Eubacteriales bacterium | reverse complement strand
TGTTGTCTTCTAAGACCGCTTGGCCTCCGACTTCAGCCTCTGCCTTTTAGCAATTGAATTGCATCACAGGCACTACCACCCGTTGCAAGCATTGGATCAATTACCAAAACTAGCTTTTTCTCTATTCCCTCTGGTAGCTTACAGTAGTATGTATCTGGCTCAAGGGTTTTTTCGTTTCTGCACATACCGATATGACCAACTCTTGCAGATGGAAAAAGCACGTGTATCCCGTTTACCATTCCAAGACCTGCACGTAAAATTGGTACTATTACAATTGCGTTATCCTTTACAACCTGCTGTGTGCATACTTCAAGTGGAGTTTTAACCTCCTTTTGCTCGGTTGGCACTCCGTCCTTTAATGCCTCATAGGTCATAAGGGTTGTTATTTCCTCAACAAGCTCTCTAAATTCCTTCATGCTTGTTTTTTCATCACGTAAAATTGCAATTTTATGGTTTATCAGTGGGTGATTAAACACCATAACGTTTTTATAGTCCTTCATTTTGCACCTCTTTTCTTAAATAATTTTATCATAATAATACTGAAAAGTCAACTTTACAAATTATTTTAAATAAAAAGGCGGACACGTGTCCGCCTTTTTCTATTCAATTTCGGTAATTATGGGTAGGTGGTCCGAGGCAATATTGCTTGACACTCTTGCCGACTTGATTTTTATATCCCTGCTAACAAAGATATAATCAATCTTTATTGTTGGAGCATCGGACTGAAAGGTTTTGTCATCCCCCTCTATGTACTCTCCCGTGTCCTGCATTTTCTCCCTTATCTTATTTAAAAGCTCATTTTCCGGGGTTATATTAAAGTCGCCCATAAGAATGCATTTTGTAGGAGTTAAATGCTTTAAAATTGTGTCAACTGCACTCTCTTGCTCATCTGGATTTAAGCCAAAATGAGTTACAAGCACAGTATAGCCATTTTCAAGCTCTGCTTTAAGTAGGACTCTTGTTTCATAGTACCCTGTGTACGATTTTGGGCTTGGGTCGGGAATTAAAATCGCTTCGCTTTTTACGATTTTGTATCTTGACAAAAAGCCGTTTCCGTACTCCGACGTGTCCTCATCAATTGCCTTTGCAAAAAAGTGATTTTCAAGTCCTGTTAGCTCTGATAGCTTTTTTGTTTGCTTTCCATACCTTCCGCTTTTTCCGTCGTACATTTCATTAAGCCCCACAATATCAGCGCACTCAGAGCTTATGGTCCTTGCCATTATATCGTAATCGATTTTTTGCTCTAAAAAATTTAAACAATGCTGAGTGTTAAAGCTCATTATTTTCATTATATTATCGTTACCGTGTATTCCTTTCTTTCAGCGTTATATGAACGAATAATTGCCTTTGCTCTTTGATTTATGAGCTTTGCTTTTTTCTTTTCGTTCATTGATGCAGTATCAATAAAGACAAGCTCATTTGTGTTGGCAATATAACCGTAAAGCCCATTTTGTTTTTTTGTTATTTTTTGAATTACAACAGCCTGTCCCTTTGAATAGGCTCCCGTATCATCCTGACTTTGCTGCACCTGTGCTTGCGGCTCTGCCCTTGCAGGCTTTTGCTCCTTTTCTTCAAGCTCCAAATTAAAGATATTTTCAACCGAAAGCGATTTATACCTTGCAAGATTATATGCAAACGGAGCATTAATTACCCACATAGCGTCCCTTACGTAGCTTGAATTTTGCTTTAATAGCTGCTCATAGCTTGGCACAGCTCCGTTAAATAGCGTACCTTGTAGCGCATAGCAATAAAGTCCGTAATACGACTTGAATTTCGTTTTATTATCAACGTATTTTTCAACGTCGTTAATTACGTTTAGGTGCATTACCTTGTTTCTAAACACAAGCGCAGTTGAGTAGCCCTTGGACACCAACGCATCAAGAGCTTCAAGCTCTGCTACATTATTTTTAACATAGTGGTAAGAGTGTAAATCGTAATGCATTTTAGAAAGAATCGGCTTTAATCTTTCCTTGTATTCCCTTTTCTTTTCTTCCTTGCTCTTATTACTGTCCCTTATTTCATCCCTTACTCTTGAATACTCCTCTACGTAAGCACTGTCCTTTTCAACAAATGACCTTGTTACTGCAAGATAGTCGTTCTTTTCCTTGGCTAATCCCATTAGCTCACTATCTCTTTCAAGGCAGGAAAAGGCAATTCCAAAGCGCGTGTTTGCGATTACAAGGTTTTTAATCAAGCGGTAAACTACGGTCAGGTACAGTCCTACAATAGCACGGCTTCTTTGCTTTTCCTCACCCGATTTTTCCTTATTGCCACTTGTCTGCGCTCCCTTTATCACTCCGTCAACTGAAAAGCTATTTGCAAGATAGTATGAAATTTCAGAAACCGCTATCTCTTTATCAAAGTCCTCCATTTCTCTTCCTGCAATTAAGGGGTAATATCTTTCAAGCTGTGTATTTGGCATTTCATTTAAAACAAGTCTGATTATCGACCTATTTTTCATAAGCCTTGCGCACTTTGAGGGTCTATAATACCTTGCAATATAGAAAAACCATTTTGAGTTTATTACGTTGTTTGCAATAAACTTTTTAAGTCTGTCGTCGTATTTTACCTGACCTGTTTTCTTGTTCACAATTGCGTTTCCGTTTTTGTCAAGCTTTGGTGTTTTGAAAATACGATTTTTGTATTCCTCATACTCAGGCGTGCCCGCAACGATTTGCTTGCTTACGCTTAGCATACTGATTGCATCAATATAAAGGTCAATGCACGCTTCCTCATCCTGTGGAATTTTTATGCTGTCCTTCATACGTGCAAATGATTTTACAAGCTTTAACTCATCTGCAATCTTGTCTGCATCCTCAAAAATATCGTATGCTTCCTTAAAATCAATTTCTTGACCACATTCGTTTGCCATTTGAATAAGGTCGCTTACGTTTTCAAATCTGCTTATAAGTGAGGTTAAAAGGTCGTTTATTTCCTTACCGTCAAGGAATTTCGTTACAAAGAACATTAGCTTTACAAAGGCTGAGGTATTGTCTGCACTTATTTTCACATTATCGCTAACTGCATAACCGCTTGCCACTTTTGTATATTTGTCAGGCTCAGCGTCTTGATTTTTGTCTTGCTTCTTTCCCTTGTTTCCTTTTTGCGCCTCTTTTTCCTTTGCTATTTGCTTAGCCTCATTTATTGCGCTCTTTATCTTATTTTCAATGCCTTCATTTAGTATTGATGCATACTTTTGGTAAACAGCCTCCTTACCCTCATCATTCATAGAAAGTCTTAGCTCTGTTACCATCATATCAAGAAGCTCTTGGCTTCCTGTTAGGGCTTTATACGCTATAAAATCGATTATTGCATATAGGAATTTACGATATGAGTCGTATTCCTTTTCTTTGAGGTATGCGTAGTGCTTTTCAAGCATTACCTCTCTTAAATGCCTTGCATTTACGCCAAGGTTTTTGCTGTCCTTTACAATTTGGAGTCTGTATAGGTCGTCAATGCAAAAATCCTTTCCATATAACTTGTTAAGGACGTAAATATGCTTCTTGTGATTTTCAATAAAGTCCTTATTGGTTTTTTCTACCGCCTCCTGATAGTGCTTATTTAGGAAGGCAACAAGGTCGGGGCAGAGCATTTTGTCAAGTGAAAACAAAAGCTCATCCGTGCTTGTATCGGTAAGCTTGTCCTGTGGGAGCCTTTTGTACTTAATTGTGTTATGCTCAACAAGCTGACGAAGCATTGACTGTATTCTTAACGTATTATAGCTCTCATCGATGCTGTTATTTGAAAAGGCGTTATCAAAATACATATTATAAATGCCCGTGTGGGAAAGGAGTGAGCTTATGTAGTCCATTTCATCCTGCTTTGACGCCTTGCTTTTTGGGTCCGTTACACTGTTTATAAATTTTATTTGCTCACTGTATGAATTTGGGAAAAACAGCATACCGATATGGTCTGAGTTGATTCCCCTTTCCTTATCATTTGGATGGAGATTATACATCATATAGACAATATTGTTTGCATAAAGAGCAAGGCTCTTTTTAATGTCTGCAATATTGTATGCAATTTGCACCCTGATATTATCGTTTGGAAATTGCTTGCCAAAATATTTTTCCTCAATTGCTCCCTTTATGCCGATATAGTCCTCCCTTAGCTTTGGGAAGGTTGGGTTATCGTAGCTTGCATTAAGGTCCTTTTGGATTTTTGAGCTTACGCTTATTTCCCTTTGCTTGATTTTTGCAGAAAAGAGCTTTTGATTTTCCTTGATTACCTCTCCGTTTTGCTTTGCAACGATTTCAACGTTTGGCACTTTTTCGTTGTCTTCGGTCTGTCTTTGTGCAAATGAGGAGATTGCGATTTTGTCATCGTAAACGAAGGTGGCTTTTACGCCGATTGCCTTTGCTTTGGATTTGTTTTTTAGGTCCTTTTTGCTCATAATGTAGCTCCTTATATGAATTTAGCCTATTTGAAATCAAATAGGCTTTTTTGTTTTGTGTTGTATGTGTGCTTGACACAGGTGTTGTAGGCAAATACTACCAAACGTTCTGTGGAACACGTTTTAGACCTGTGTAATTTAACACAGGTGTTGTAGAAATTAGACATAAAAAGGAGGATAAAAATTTGTTTTAGACCCGTGTAATTTAACACAGGTGTTGTAG
>JAZQHJ010000155.1:0-8143 GCA_045540515.1 Eubacteriales bacterium | reverse complement strand
GGGATTCAAGTGCCAAATATTATCAGCATACTCCTTTATGCTACGGTCCGCTGCAAAAAATCCGGATTTTGCAACATTGATAAGTGACATTTTGCCCCATTTATCCTTATCATTATAAGCGTTAACAATTTCTTCCGACTTGTTGTAATAAGAATCAAAATCGGCAAGACACATATATGGATCGGAAATTCCATATCCACCAATGAGATAATTTGCGATATTTGAGAATGAAACACCATTAAAGCCCTTATTAAGCCTGTCAACAGCCTTCTTAATACGAATACTGTTAGCATAATAATCAAGTGACCTATAGCCCTTCTCCCAAAGCTCATCAACCTCTTTGGCATTAAGTCCGAATATGAAGATATTATCATCTCCAACAGCGTCTCTCATTTCAACATTCGCTCCGTCAAGAGTTCCGATTGTGAGTGCGCCATTTATCATAAACTTCATACAGCCTGTTCCGCTTGCCTCTTTTCCAGCAAGAGAAATTTGCTCACTAATATCGGATGCAGGCATAAGAACCTCGGCAGTGCTTACATTGTAATCCTCAAGATATACAACCGAGAGCTTATCCTTAACTCTTGGGTTTTTCTTAATATCCTCACCAAGATTCCAAATAAGCTTAATAATATCCTTTGCCATATAGTATCCAGGAGCTGCTTTTCCACCAAAAATGAATGTTTTTTTATCGAATTCTCTTTCTGGGTGTTCTTCAATTTCGACATAATAAGAAATGATTTTTAAAGCATTCAAAAGCTGACGCTTATATTCATGCATTCTTTTTACCTGTACATCAAAAATTGATGAGGTATCTAGTGCAATTCCTGTCTTATTAAACAAATGCTTTGATAACTTTAGCTTGTTTTGTTCCTTTATTTCTGCAAGCTTTTTTGTTACTGTCTTATCCTCAGTGAACTTTAATAGTTTTTCAAGTTCTTCGGGCTCTTTTGTGAATTTATCTCCGATACACTCTGTAATAAGAGCTGCAAGCTCAGGGTTTGAATAATTAAGCCAACGTCTGTGAGCAATTCCATTTGTTACATTTGTAAACTTTGAAGGTGTTTCTTTATAAAAATCATGAAAGACTGTCTTTTTCAATATATCTGAATGTAATTTCGATACACCATTTACAGTATGAGAAGCTACAACACTAAGGTTTGCCATTCTTACCTGTGAATATGCTATTATAGACATTTTTGAAATCCTATCCCAATCACCAGGACAAGTTTTCCATAGATTTTCACAAAGTCGTCTGTTTATTTCTTTAATAATCGAATGAATTCTTGGAAGCTTAAAGCTAAATAGGTTTTCGTTCCAGCATTCAAGTGCCTCAGGCATAACTGTATGGTTTGTATAAGAAATTGTTTTTCTTACTATTTCCCAAGCACTTTCCCATGAATAGTTATAGATATCCATAAAAATTCTCATCAATTCTGGAACGCAAAGAGCTGGGTGTGTATCATTTATATGAATTGCCACCTTATCAGCAAAGTTAGCAAGTGTTCCGTATGCACCAATATGATCACTGATTATGCTTTGAAGAGATGCTGATACTAAAAAATATTGTTGAGATAAACGCAACAATTTTCCTTCTGTATGTTCATCAGAAGGATAAAGCACCTTAGAAATAACTTCTGCACTTGTTGTTTGCTGAATTGCTTTTACATATTGACCTTGTGAAAACAAATTCATATTAAAGTTAGTTGTGTCGTGAGCTTTCCATAAACGTAATCTATTTACAGCAGAATCTGCTCCCGATATCATCATATCGTACGGAACAGCTTCAACCTCTTCATAGTCCTCATATTTTATGGTGAGCCTATCATTAACCCACTCTTCTTTTATTTGTCCGCCAAATCTTACTGTAAATTTTTTATCGGTTCTTGGAACTAGCCATGAATCTCCACCTGGTAGCCAAGTATCTGGCAACTCAACCTGGTTTCCATCAATTATTTTTTGTTTAAAAAGTCCGTATTCATAAAGAATGGAAAAACCGTCACCTGGGTAATTTAGTGATGTTAATGAATCCATAAAGCATGCAGCTAGACGTCCAAGTCCTCCATTTCCAAGTCCAGGATCTGGCTCCATTTCATAGATTTCATTAATGTCAAATCCAAATTCATTTAATGCATAAGCATACTCATCAGCAATTCCTAAATTGCGCAAGTTGTTCTTTAAAGAACGTCCTATAAGGAATTCCATACAAAGATAATAGATTTTCTTTGCTTGTGCTTTCTTCACTTTATGTCTAAAAGCATATCTTTTTTGAGTTAATATATCTTTAACGGTTAGTATTGTGGCTTTATATATTTGCTCTTTATTTGCATCCTCGGCATTTACTCCAAAATATCTAGAAAGCTTTGTTTCTAGAGCCTCTTTAACCGATTCTTTAGTAAAATTCTCGTACATTGGTTTGTGTTACTCCTGTTCTCAATCTTTGAGATTATTTTAAAATTTAGTAACTGTCCCACAGAAGTGGGACAGTTTTAATTAATATTCCGACTCTAAATCGCAATACATTTGCATATATTTTTCAGCGGACGCATCCCAAGAAAAATCTGTATTCATTACTTTTTCTATTAAATCTGTCCATTTTTGATTATCGTAATATAAATCAACCGCCCTTGCAACCGCATCTTTCATTTCATGCGCATTGTAATTTGCAAAAGTGAATCCATTTCCTTCACTTGTGTAAGAATTATAAGGCTTTATTGTGTCATAAAGACCTCCTGTTTCTCTTACAACGGGAACCGTACCATATCTTGAAGAAATCATTTGTGATAATCCACAAGGCTCGCTTTTTGAAGGCATTAGAAAAATATCCGCGCCCGCATATATCTTTTTAGATAATTCCTTATTAAACTCTAAGAACACCTTTACTTTATCAGGATACCTATATTGCATTGTTTTAAAATATTCTTCAAGCTCTGCTTCTCCTGTTCCAAGTAAAACAAATTGAATTCCTAAATTAAGCATTTCTGGTAAAATAAACTTTACCAAATCAAATCCCTTGTGCGAGGCTAGTCGTGATATCATTGCAACAACTGGCACATTAGAATTTTGTTCAAATCCACACATTTCTTGTAAAACGGATTTACATTTTGCTTTTCCATTCAAGTTGCTTGAATCAAATTGAGCAGGAATTTCTTTATCTGTTTTTGGATTATAATAATCTACATCTATTCCGTTTACAATTCCTAGTAGCTTGTGACTATATAGATTTAAAACATAATGCAATCCACTTGCATAAAACTCTGTTTTAATTTCATCGGCATATCTCTGGCTTACAGTAGATATTCTATCAGTGCATACAATTGCTCCTTTTGTTAAATTAATACAGCCATTATATTCAACTACTTCCTTATCACCAAAGCCATCTAGACCAAAGACATCGCCTAAAATTGCCATTGAATACATTCCTTGATAATCAATGTTATGGATCGTATAAATTGTCTTAATATCACGATAATATGGTTTCAAATAGTACTTTCTTTTTAGATAAATTACAGACATAGCACTCTGCCAGTCATTAGCATGTAAAATATCTGGGTAAAAATCAATTACTGGCATAATATCTAAAACAGCTTTACTGTAAAAAGCAAATCTTTCTGCATCATCAAAATCGCCATATATTGATTCTCTCTTAAAATAGTACTCATTGTCTATAAAATAGTAAATTACTCCATTGTTCTCTATTTTATAAATCCCACAGTATTGGTTTCGCCAAGAAAGAGAAACCGTTGTTTTGTCAACAAATTCAAGTTGATCTGCAAATTTTTCTTTTGTTTTTTTGTAAAGTGGAAGAACAACTCTTACATCCATATTTTTCTTCTTAGCTAACGCCTGTGGCAAGGATCCTAGAACATCTCCAAGACCTCCTGTAGAAATATAAGGTACCGCTTCCGCTCCAACAAATAATATTTTCATTTTTTCTCCTTAAATCATTTTTCCTTTAGATAGATAAAATGGCAACGATTCATCTCCAGATAATGTTTTATTATCTCTTATCACGACGTTTTTATCCGCTATGACGCAATTTAAAAATACATTTTCACCAGTGAATGTATCCTGGAAAAGGATACAATTTTTTACAACAGAGCCTTTTCCTATTTTGGTTCCTCTGAATATAATTGAATTTTCAACCTCTCCATATATTTCGCAGCCGTCCGCAATTAAAGAGTTCTTTATTTTCGCATCAGGACTATAATAAGTAGGTGCTGAATTTCTTACCTTTGTATATACCGGTCTATTCTTTACTCCAAATAGCTGCTGTCTTACCTGCTTGTTGCTTATTAATTCCATATTGGATTTGTAATAATCTTCTGGTGAAGTAATACAAGCAAAATATCCATCGTATCTAAACACACGATAATTTCTAGTGTTAACGTTTTTCAACATTATATCTTTAGTAAGACTGTTGTAATTATGTGCTATTGCATCAAGCACTATTTCTTGCAAATAGTGACGGCTCATAACCATAATATTCAAGTTAATTTCAGCTTCTCCTTCAAATGAAGTTGGATATGCCTTTACATCAACAATTCTACCAGTCTCATCAGATTCAAATATTACATTTGATTTAGCTTTTTCCTTAGTTAATGACACCTTTTTTACTGCAAGTGTAATATCTGCATTGTTTTCAATGTGATTTTTAACCATTTCGTTTAAATTCACATTACAAATAACATCACAGTCGGATAGTACTACATAATCATCTGTTATTTTGCTTATAGAATGATTTACGCTTTTTAATGCTTCTAATCTTGTCCTGTATAAAGCATTTTCATTGTTTGCGTATGCAGTAATAAACGGAGGCAGAATTTTGATTCCTCCTGCCCTTCTTGCTAGATCCCAATCTTTTCCTGAACCAATATGATCCATTAAAGATTGATAATTATAGTGTGTTATAACACTTACATTGCTTATGTTAGAGTTTACCATATTAGAAAGAGCAAAATCTATTAATCTGTATCTGCAACCAAATGGTACAGAAGCCATGGTTCTGTTTCTTGTTAATTCTGGTATGTTATTATCATGTATGTTTGAAAAAATAATTCCTGCAGTTGACATAATTTGCTTCCTCCTTACTCTTCAATATTGGTAACACCATCAAATGAATCGTTATTTATCATAGCCCCAGAAGGAATTTTTGTTCCTTCCTTAACCAAAAGATCACTTCCAATAACAGTAATACCTGTAGCCGTTGCTTTGTTTTCTCCAACAACAGCCTCGCTAGATATAATGGTATTACTGTCTATTATAGAATAATTGACCTGAGCACCAGATTTAATTACAGTTCCACTCATAATAACTGAATCTTTTACAACAGCCCCTTTTTCAATTACAACTCCATTTGATAGCACACAATTCTCTACGGTTCCTTCAATATCGCAGCCTTCAGTTACAATTGAATTTGTTACGCTTGCGTTTTCACCAACAAAATGTGGTGGTTCAGCATAGTTTCTTGAGAAAATTCTCCACTGCTTGTCATGAATATTGAACAATGGTTTGTCTCCTAAAAGATCCATATTTGCTTCCCACAAGCTGTCAATTGTACCAACATCCTTCCAATATCCTTCAAATGGATATGCATATAGATTCATTCCATCATTTAACATATTTGGAATAATGTTTTTACCAAAGTCATTGCTAGATCCAGGTGTTTTCTCATCATCAATTAAGTACTTTTCTAATACTTTTCTATTAAAAATATAAATTCCCATAGAAGCCTTTGTACTAATTGGCACTTTGGGCTTTTCTTGAAACTGCGTGATTTTACCTGATCTATTAGTTACCATAATGCCGAATCTGCTAGCTTCTGAAAGAGGTACCTCTAAAACCGCAATTGTACAATCAGCACCTGTTGTTTTGTGGTTTTCTAGCATTGCATTATAGTCCATTTTATAAATATGGTCACCCGAAAGAATTATTACATAGTCAGGATCGTATCTCTTAATGAAATTTAAATTTTGGTATATAGCATTTGCAGTTCCCTTATACCAATCTGCTCCTTTTTTACCTTGATATGGTGGCAAAACCATAACGCCACCATTCATTCTGTCAAGGTCCCATGGTTGGCCATTACCAATATACTCGTTTAAAACCAATGGTTGGTATTGAGTTAAAACACCAACTGTATCAATTCCTGAGTTTATACAATTTGACATTGGAAAATCAATAATTCTATATTTTCCTCCAAAAGGAACTGCTGGCTTTGCTGTTTTTTCCGTTAAAGCATATAGTCTGCTTCCCTGTCCACCAGCTAGTAACATAGCTACACATTCTTTTTTCTTGTACATAATGTTATACTCTCCTTACCCTTCCTGATTTTTTACGAATAATTATTCCGCTTAAAGGAGGAAGATTTATTTCAAAATAATTTTGTTCAAACCCATAAGAATTTAAATCTTTTTTTGTAGTGATGCTTTCTTTATTCAAAAGCCCCGTTCCGCCATACTGGAATGCGTCGGTTGAAAAAACTTCTTCATATGTTCCAGCACTTTCAACGATAATTCTATAATTATTTCTCGTAACTGGCGAAAAATTTATAACTATTATTAGATTGTTTTTAGAATCTAAATTACATTTTCTCTTATATGAAATTATATTCAAATCTCCTTGATTTGCATCTATCCATTCATACCCATCCCATGAATCATCAATTTCCCACAAGGCCTTGTTTTCCAAATAGAAATTATTTAGTGACGAAACAAACTCTAGCATTTCGCTATGTCTAGGATATTTGAGCATGAACCATTCAAGTTGATTTTCATAATCCCATTCTCTAAACTGTGCAAATTCAGTTCCCATAAACATCATTTTTTTGCCTGGTAGTGTCATCATATAAGTTAAAAATGCTCTCATCAAAGAAAACTTCTGATCATAATCACCGTGCATTTTATTTATAAGTGATTTTTTACCATGAACAACCTCATCATGTGAGACTGGCAAAACATAATTTTCATTAAATAGATACATTAATGGAAAAGTTAGCTTATCGTGTTTGAATTTTCTATATAATGAATCAGTTTGCAAATAATCAAAAATATCATTTGCCCATCCCATATTCCATTTATAGTTAAACCCAAGTCCGCCCAAATGAACAGGTTTTGTTAGCATTTGCCAATCAGTTGACTCTTCTGCTATCATAAGAACATCTTCGAATTCAGCAAAAACTGCTGTGTTTAGTTTTTTAAAGAAAGCAATAGCTTCTTTATTTCTATTGCTACCATCCTCGTTAGGAATCCATTCATTTGGAGCTCTATCATAATCTAAATACAGCATAGAAGCAACAGCATCTATTCTCAAACCGTCAATATGGTATTTCCTTAACCAAAACAATGCATTAGAAATTAAAAACGACTGTATTTCTTCACGTCCGACATCAAAAAATCTAGTTCCCCAAATCTTATGCTCCATTCGGTCCTTGCCCTGATATTCATATAACGGTTGACCATCAAACTCATATAATCCATGAGCGTCCTTCGGAAAGTGAGCTGGAACCCAATCCAATATTACTCCAATGCCACACTGATGCATTTTATTTATAAAATACATAAAATCTTTTGGCGTTCCGTACCTAGAAGTAGGAGCAAAATATCCAGTAACCTGATACCCCCAAGATCCGTCATACGGATGCTCCATAACAGGAAGAAGCTCAACGTGAGTGTATCCCATTTTTTTCACATATGGAGCTAATTCATCGGCTATTTGTTTATAATTTAAATAATGCTTCCCATCAACATTGGACTCACCATCTTTTGTTTTCCAAGAACCTAAATGTACTTCATATACATTTAAAGGGAATGGACAATAATGGAAATTTGATTGATTATTCTTTTGAAATAACTTTTTTCTAAAATTAAGCCAATTTTCATCTTCCCATGAAAATCCATCTATATTTGTAACAATCGATGCAGTTTCCATATGAGTTTGAGAATAAAATGCATATGGATCTGCTTTATAATAAAACTTTCCTTTATTCCAAATTTTATATTTATAAAACTTTCCTTCTAAAGAAATGGAATTTTTTATTTTTAATTCCCAAATGCCAGAATCAGTGATTCTATTCATCTGAATTCCATAATCCCAGGATGTAAAATCAGAAACTAGCCTTACACTATCAGCATTAGGTGCCCAT
>JAZQHJ010000154.1:0-2503 GCA_045540515.1 Eubacteriales bacterium | reverse complement strand
ACCACAAAGCCCTGTTGCCACAGAGGAGGCAACAAAGGAGGTAGTAGCTCCAACAGTAGTAAGCGAGGCTAAGGAAGAGCCAAAGAGTGACAAGGAGCTTGACGAATACGAAAAGCCATACAAGAAAATGAAGAGAGGAATGTCCCTTCTTTCAAAGAGAGCACTCTCTGGTTGGTTATTTGTACTCCCATTTGTAATTGGTATCATATTCATTTATGCACCAATCATTGTTACCTCTATTCAAATCACGTTTTCTTCATACGACAACAACACAGGCGTTATGACATGGGTTGGCTTAAAGAATTATTTTGACCTATTTGATAAGAATGCAGACTTCTCACTTGCAATTGTAAATGGTCTCAAATCCTTGATTTTGAAAATACCAGCAATTGTAATATTCTCACTCTTTATGGCAATTATTCTTAACCAAAAGATGACAGGACGTGCAGTATTCCGTGCAATATTCTTCTTACCAGTTATCCTTTCAACTGGTGTAATTGATAGAATCAACTCCGAGGACGCATTTGCTAACACAGTTGGTAATGGTTCAAGTGCAGGTGTTGACAACAACACAGGCGAGGAGGCAGGCGGAATTATATCAGCGCTTGATATTGAAAGACTACTTGGAAATATTAAGCTTGGCGCATCCTTGGTAACATACGTAACCGACCTTGTAAACAACATTTTTGACATTGTAAGCCGTTCTGGTGTACAAATGCTAATATTCCTATCAGGACTCCAATCAATTTCACCATCAATTTATGAATCCTGTCAGGTTGAGGGTGCTTCCTCCTGGGAAACCTTCTGGAAGATTACTCTACCAATGATTAGCCCAATGATTCTTGTTAACGCAGTATATACAGTAATTGACCTGTTCACCTGCTACGATAACAATGTAATGATTTACTTTGAAAAGATATACAGAACGAACTATCCACTAGCGGGAGCAATGTCGTGGGTATATGTAGGAATAGTTCTTGTATTCCTGTTGGTAGTTGCACTGATACTGAAATCGGTAGTATTCTATCAACGAAGAGACTAATGGGGAGGTGCAAAAATGGAAACAGTAAAAATCAAAAAAGAATCAAAGCGTAAAATTCGTGTAGATTTTGAAAGAGCACCTCTTAAAGAAAGATTAAAGAGCAAATTCTTAAACACCTTCTTTCTTAAAAAAGCATTATTCTTAATATTCAAGCTAGTTTTACTAGTTGGTGTATCATACGTAATTCTTTACCCATACATCACAAAAATCTTTACATCATTTATGTCACTTCCTGACTTTGATGATGCAACAGTAATCCTTATTTCTAAAAACCCAAGCTGGGACCAATACAAGTACATCATAACAGAGAACCATTATCTGCAATCAATGCTAACATCACTTCTCATTTCGGGAAGCGTAGCACTTATTCAAACACTCGTATGCGCACTAATTGCATACGGTCTTGCAAAGTTTAAGTTCAAGGGTAATAATGCACTATTCTTACTTGCAGTTCTTACAATGATGATTCCACTTGAAATGTTGAAGTTCCCAATAATGAGATACTTCACACGTTTCCACGAAAGTAACCCAATCGGATGGCTACTTTTCAAGCTTGGCGCAATCAAAAAGGGAGAATTCCTAAATACCGTATGGCCACTTTATATAATGTCCATAACAGGCTTAGGACTTAAAAATGGTCTATTCATCTTTATGCTACGTCAGTTCTTTAAAGGCGTACCTGATGAGCTTGAGGAGAGTGCATATGTTGACGGCTCAAGCACATTTAGAACCTTCTTCAGAATCATTATTCCAATCTCAATACCAATGCTAATTACAGTATTTGTATTTGCATTTGCATGGCAATGGACTGATGACTTCTTTATCACAACTGACCAGCAATCAATTTTCTTTGAGTCCTCGTACTGGGCTAAGGAAAATTCATTAAAGCTGATAAGCCATATTGCAAAAACGCCTATGTCACTCAAAAACTCTGGCGTACCGCAATTCGATATGGCAATACGTGGAACAGCCTCAATTCTTATCGTACTACCACTTATGATTGTGTATCTATTTGCACAAAATAAGATTGTTGAGGGCGTTGAGCGTTCAGGTATTGTTGGATAAAATAAGTACAGAAAAGGAACAGATTTTATATCTGTTCCTTTATTCTTTATTTGTAAAAAAGCAATCCCTGTGTACGTTTTTGAAGCAAAAGGCAAGAAAGGGCGAAAGCTCTTATCACAAGCTGAAATTCACCAAAAACAGCCACGTGATGCGCAAAAAAGCATAAAAATACAAAAAAGAGAGGATTTTTACATCCTCTCTAAATTTATACAAGTCGGATCGTAGCCATGTCGTTCTGTGAGCCAAGGAGTTGGGGAAACATGTTGTCTTCCTAAGACCGCTTGGCCTCCGACTTCTTATCACAAGCTGAAATTCACCAAAAACAGCCACGTGATGCGCAAAAAAGCATAAAAATACAAAAAAGAGAGGATTTTTACATCCTCTCTAAATTTATAC
>JAZQHJ010000153.1:0-2089 GCA_045540515.1 Eubacteriales bacterium | reverse complement strand
TATACATCAGTTTGAGAAGCAGGAGATGGTAGTAGTCTGTAAGCCTGACGAATCAAAGATGTGGTTTGAAAAGCTGTGGCAGAACACCGTGGACCTTTTCAGAAGTCTTGATATACCTGTCAGAACTCTCGAGTGCTGTTCGGGCGACTTGGCTGACCTCAAGGTTAAGTCAATAGACGTAGAGGCTTGGTCACCACGTCAGCAGAAGTACTTTGAAGTAGGCTCTTGCTCAAACCTCTCTGATGCTCAGGCAAGAAGACTTAAGATAAGAGTACATGGCGAGGATGGCTCCAAGTACTTTGCACATACACTCAACAACACAGTTGTAGCACCACCGAGAATGCTCATAGCGTTCCTTGAGAACAACCTAAACGAAGACGGCTCTGTAAACATTCCTGTAGCACTTCGTCCGTATATGGGCGGTAAGGACAAAATCACACCGTAATAAAAGCAGAAAAAACGCACCTGATGCTATGCAGGTGCGTTTTTTATATATTAGATATTTTATTGTGGTGCTGTTACTGTATAAGAAGTTACGTTTGGAATCGTTTCGCCGTCAATTTGAAGTGCACGAGGGGAGTCGAACTCAACGGTTATTTTTTTGCCGACAAGCACCTTGGTGCACTCTTTGTGACGAAGATGTTCACCTTTGAATAATGATGGAAAAATCATAAGTGTCTTTAGAGCTGATGTGTTGAAGAACACAAAGAAAGACACGGTTTTATCAATACTGTTTCTGTCTTGTTGCGGTGTAGGCATCATGCCACCACCGTAGTATCTGCCAAACATTGTAGGAGCAAGCCAAACCTTTTTGAACCTGTGTTTATTACCATCAACGGTTACTTTTGCGTTAGTAGTTTTGTAGTGAAACAACAGACCCTTGATAGCTATAGCAGTGTAGCTTATATCAGTTTTGCCTTGTGCTTTTTGAGTGTCACCTTCTTCACAGCAGTAGCCGTCAATACCGTAGCCTATGCCGTTAATGAATCGGTAGTCTTTTCCGTTTATCGTGCATATAGGTAGAGATTTGATTTTATCAGTAATATCAAGGGGAGTGTTCTCGTCAAAATAATCAAGGTCTCTGAGAAAATCGTTACCGGTTCCCTGTGGCAAAAACATAATTTTATTATCATATTTTATATCAGAGGTGTCATTTATAAAACGATTTAGTGTACCGTCTCCTCCACAAATCGTGATAGTGGCGTGTAAAGCGTTTTCAAAGAACTCTTTGTAATTATTTATAGTTGTAATATCAATAACTTTTGCGTTTTTTTCAAGCTTATCGCATAGAGCATCGGCTTTTATTTTAGCAGAGCCATTACCGGCATAGGGATTGTAGAGTATGTAATTTTCTGTCAAGATATACCCTTCTTTCTGTTTTGACTATAAGGGGGATTATACTACTATAAAGCTTAGAAATCAACAAATTTTTTCAAAAATAAAAGTGCGGATTAAGCTCCGCACTTTTTAAAACTAATTTTCTTCAGCTCGCTCGTAGGCGATATTATTTAGAATAATATGGTCATTATCAACTGCCTCAAAGACAACCTCTCGTGAGCTTGTTGTAGTTGCAGTAGACATATATGTAAGCGTTGCAGTATTACCGTTACAGGTATAAGTGCAATCTAAAGTCGCATCGTTATACAAATCGGTAATTACTGCAGTACCATCTGCATTGAATCTATAACATTCTATAGAGCTTTCGCTCAGCCAGTCGCCGAGAATCTCATCTGCTACTATAAAATTGTCATTTGGTGGGAATTTGATTTCTGGCAGGGTTGCTTTGCTTAAGATGTAATAATACTCATTACCCGTGAGAGTCAGCTCTTTGTTATTGTCAGACAGCTTGGCGGTGTATTCATCAAGGAAGAAGTTGCCCAGTTCGATACTATAGCGCTTTTCATTTGCACTGTCATAAGTGTTGTCAAAAACCCCGTATATAGTACATGACCCCATTTTTGCAAAACAGTCGCCGTTTTCTTCAAATATAAAGTATATATCTTCGCCATATGCATCGCAGGTCCAGGTGCCGAGCAGGTTGTAGTTATTACTTTCTACAATATCTGTTGTAGGGTCTGTGACAGAATCG
>JAZQHJ010000152.1:0-11310 GCA_045540515.1 Eubacteriales bacterium | reverse complement strand
GGTATAAATAAAATTAACACTCCTTTTAGGAGTGTTTTTTATATAAATAATGGTCTTACCTGCTTTGATACTAGTGCTCCGTTTAGGGTTTCTGGAAGAAGGGAAAATTCTGATACAAGTGAGTGAGGCTTTTTACTTGGGTCATCCTGCTTCATTGGTACAAAAAATACGTTTTTTCGTTCAAGCAAAATGCTTATGTTTTGTAAATTTGCACTTAATGCATCATTTGAGCAAAGTGCTATTACTGTTGGTCTATCTGAACGCAAATGTGCCTTGGTTGCCATTGTTACACTTGTATCAGTTATTCCTCTTGCGATTTTTGCAAGTGTATTTCCTGTGCATGGAGCTATAATTAAAGCATCTAAATGTATTTTTGGTCCTAGTGGCTCTGCATCAACAATTGTATGAATTATTTCGTGTCCTGTGATTTCCCTAACCTTGTTTTTTAAGTCATTTGCTGTTCCAAAATAAGTATCTGTATTATACACATTTTCACTCATTATTGGTAGTATATCATAGCCACACTCTTTTAGAGATTTAAGCTGTTCCAGGCTCTTTTTATGAGTGCAAAATGAGCCACAAAATGCATAACCAATCATATTATGTTATCTCCTTAGCTGTCAAAATTGGTTTTATTGCCTTATAAATTATTTCCGCGGCTGTTTTTGGAAACATTTTTCCAGGTAAGCCTCCTCCGTTTATTACATTTTCCTTGTATTTAAAGCCACTTACCGAGGCTAGCTCAATCCTTGTAGCACTTGTTTTTTGTGTAAAAATTTCGTATGGAATTGTATTAAAAATTACGTCGGGGACTAGTACGCTTATTTCATCAAGCTCAATGCTATTTATTCCGTCAAGAGTTATTTCAGATTTTACCTCGGCTCGCCTTGCATATGCGTAAACGCTTGCTCCTTGGGATTTGAGCATTTTAGCAAGATATTTTGCTATTCTTCCATACCCTAAAATTATTGCTTTTTTGTTAAGCAATGTTTCTTTTATTTCTGAATAATAAAGGCTAATTGCTCCCTCTGCTGTAAGATAGGCATTTTCCTTTAAAAAGCTTTCAGAGCTTGTGTAATTTAATGCGTTTTTCCCGTACGGAGAAAGTATTATAGTTTCTTTTTTTAGTCTTGAAAAAAGCTCTAAAAGCTCTACCTCACTGTGCTCCTTTTTTACGGGTAAAATCACTACGTCTGCATCTGTTTTTTGATATATTGATAGAATATTACTTTCGTAGCCGTCAGCTTGGAGCATTTTATTTAAATATTGGTATCTTTTATCGCTTGAAATAATACTGATTTTCATATCTTTCCTGCTATATTTTAAAATTATTCTAGTTTTATTTTATGCAAAAAAGATATAGTGGTTAAAAAAAGAATGCTTTAGCATTATTCCATAACAGACCAATGCTAAAGCAATTTTATTATATTTCAAATAGCTTGAATTCAGTTTCTGACATAACAAATATACTTTGCTTTGTGATTTTTTTATTTTTTGATGAAATAAAAATACCGTCATCAAGTCCTTGAAAATTCGGTTTACCTTTGATAATTACAAGAGTTTTTTCATTACTCTGCTTTATTGGCTTAATTAAGGCATTTTTGACAACACTTGGAGCCATTCTGCCACCGAACGGATAAAGCTGTATCCAATAAATTGTACCATCATCCTCACAAGAAACTATCGTTCCCTTCCCTGCGGATTTTTTCGTCACAAAAACAGTATAATGCTCCTCGTTTTTTGTAAAAATAAATTTTCTTGTAAGCTCGTTTTCATCGACAAGCTTTTTATACTTACGAAAATAGCTGTATAGCGATAAATCTTTTTCCTGCTTACATTCCATTATATCACCAATATCACAATTAAGTGCTGAACAAATTTTAACTAATGTTTCAGTGGTTACTGTTTCATTTTTTGAAAGCTTTGCCAAAACCCTTGAGCTGATTCCTGTTATCTGCAAAAGCTCGGTTTTAGTCATATTCTTATCAACGAGTAGCTTCCAAAGCTTAGAATAATCAATATACATATTATCACACTCCTTGTAATTTTAGTCTATCATATTTACAAAGAAATGTCAAATATTTTTTACTTTCGTAAATATTTTTTACAAAAAAGAGTGCATAAAGCACTCCGTTTTGTTATTTATTGTTTTTTGCAATTAGCATATTGATAGAAAAGCCCTTGGCACTGAAATTGCGTTCATATTCGGTTCTTATATTAGTTGCATCCATTTCTGAATTGTGAAGGTCATATGTATGATATACTAATTCAAGTGGTGATTTTTCTACCTCTTCAAGTGAAAAATCAAAAAGAGGTCTGTTGTCAGTTTTAAAATTAAAGGTACCGTTAGGAACTAAAATTCTTGAATACATTTTCAAAAATTCAATATATGTAAGTCTTCTCTTTGTATGTCCCTTTTTACTCCATGGGTCACAAAAGTTTACATAAATTGCATCCACACAGCTATCTGGTAGCTCCTTTAAGAGCTGTGCTGCATCTCCGACCATAAAACGAACATTTCCCTTTTGCTCATTTGTAAATCTTATTGGGTCTGAGTCAAGAGGATAAATAGTGCCGTCTGGCATTTCCCAGCCACCATTTTTAGCAAGGTCACCAAGCCCACGTGAACGAGCATAATTTTCTACGGCAAGAACACAAACATCGGAAATTTTTTCGATTGCAAGGTAGTTGTAATTTGGCTCTTGTACGCTTTTTCCTCTTATAAAATCTCCCTTGCCACAGCCGATTTCTATTCTTAATGGATTGTTATTTCCATATATTTCTTCAATTTTATCAACAAAGCCCACTGTGCTTTCACAGCATAGCTCTGATAGGAGTCTTCTTCTTTGCTCTCCATTTGATTTTTTTCTCATTCTCATATTGATATTTGCTCCGTTTTTTGTTAAAATAATGTTATAATGTGTATTTTAACATACTTTTAATAAGAATTCTACACTTTTTTTAATTTAGGAGAAAATTTATGACTCATACATTTAGGCCAAGAGGTGTTTGCTCTATTTCAATCAAATTTGATTTAAATGATGGAATTATTTCAAACGTTTCCTTTGTTGGTGGCTGTGACGGTAATCTTAAAGCTATTTCAAAGCTTGTAAATGGTATGGAAGCGAAAAGGGTTATTGAAATTTTAAAGGGCAACAACTGTCGCAACAGGGGTACATCCTGCGCTGACCAGCTTGCAATTGCTATTGAAACTGCTCTTGCCACAGGAGAAAATTAAATGAAGAATTTTTTAATAATTGATGGAAATAGCATACTTAACAGGGCATTTTATGGTGTTCGTCCACTTTCAACAAAGGACGGCACCCCCACTAATGCCATTTATGGTATGCTTAATATTTTAAAAAAGCACCTTGACTCAATTAAGCCTAGCTATGTGGCTATTGCTTGGGATTTAAAGGCTAAAACCTTCCGTCACAAGGCTTGTGATTTTTATAAAGCCAACAGAAAGCCCATGCCAGATGACCTTGCAAAGCAATTACCAATTGCGAAGGAGGCGGTAGCTCTGCTTGGACTTAATCCCATTGAGCTAGAGGGCTACGAGGCTGATGACCTTATTGGTACTATGTCAAGGCTTCAGCATGGCAAGGATGTTCATTCTTATGTTTTAACGGGTGACAGAGACTCCTTACAGCTTATAAATGATACAACCTCTGTTATTCTTGTAAAAACCAAAGAGGATGTTGTTTACACTCCTGAAAAATTCATTGAGGAATATGGTGTTACTCCTACTCAATATATTGATGTAAAGGCTATTATGGGAGATAGCTCTGATAATATTCCTGGTGTTGCAGGAATTGGGGAAAAGGGTGCTTTCAAGCTTATTTCCGAGTTTGGCTCACTAGAAAGACTATACGAGGAATACGAGGGCTCTTCTCTTTCTGCTGGAATTAAGGCAAAGCTTGAGGCTGGCCGTGAAATGGCATTTACCTCTAAATTTCTTGCAACAATTGTCTGTGATGCTCCACTTGATAATGATATTGAGCATTATGCAAAAGGAGATATGGATGCAATAAATTTGCGTTCCTTATTTATTAAGCTTGAATTTTCTGCACTTATGAAAAAATTTGGACTTGATAAGGTGCAAGTGCCATCAACCGAACAAGGTCCTGCTTTGGGTGCTGAGCAAATTTCTATTTGCCCTAATAATGATTGCTCAAATGGTGTTGCTATTTATCATTTTGAGGACAAGCTATACTATTTTGGCAACGGAAAAGAGGGCTTTATTGATAATAAGGATGAAATAGTTAAATTTTTGGCAAATAATTCAATTATCTGTCACGATGTAAAGGCACTTTTAAAGGAATACTCCTTTGATTGCGTCTTTGACACTATGCTTGCAGGCTATGTTATTTCTCCGTCGGATAGCTCTTACGAGCTTGAAAGACTTGCTCTTACCTATCTTGACACTACCTTTGATGTGGAAAATGGAGCTAAAATAGTTTATGCTCTATATCAAGAGATGAAACAGCTTCTTACTCGTGATAATACTATGAATATTCTTACTGAAATTGAAATTCCACTTGCCTATGTTCTTTCCTCTATGGAAAAGGAGGGCTTTAGGGTTGACACTGACGGAATTAAGGAATATTCTAAGTATCTTGTTTCAATTGCTGAGGCTTGTCAAGAACGAATTTATATGCTTGCTGGTGAGGAATTTAATATTAACTCACCAAAGCAGCTTGGTATTGTTCTCTTTGAAAAGCTAGGACTACCACACGGAAAGAAAACTAAAACGGGATATTCGACAAGTGCCGAAATTCTTGAGGACCTTGCTGGTAAATATGAAATTGTTAATGAAATTTTGGAATACAGAAGGGTTACCAAGCTAAATAGCACCTATTGTGAGGGGCTTTTAAAGGTTGCTGATGAAAATGGTAGAGTTCATACTACATTTAATCAAACTGTTGCTGTAACTGGACGTCTTTCCTCAACTGAGCCAAATTTACAAAATATTCCTATAAGGACTGAGCTTGGTAGAAATCTTCGCAAGTATTTTATTACTAAAAATGATGATTATGTTCTTATTGATGCCGACTATTCACAAATTGAATTAAAGGTTCTTGCTCATCTATCAAGGGATGCAAATATGATTTATGCCTTTAATTCCGGTGTTGACATTCACAAAATGACCGCTTCACAGGTGTTTAAGGTTGATATTGACTATGTAACTGATGATTTAAGAAAGCGTGCAAAGGCTGTAAACTTTGGAATCGTTTATGGAATTGGAGAATTCTCTCTTGCTAAGGATTTACACGTTTCTGTAAAGGAGGCTCGTGAGTATATTAACTCATACTTTGCAACCTATCCAGATGTACACGCATATATTAAGTCTCTTATTGCCTATGCAAGGGAGCATGGCTATGCAAAAACTATGTTTGGAAGAATCAGATATATCCCTGAGCTAGCATCATCAAATAAAAACATTCAAGCCTTTGGTGAAAGAGCTGCGATGAATAGTCCTATTCAGGGTAGTGCTGCTGACATTATCAAGATTGCTATGATAAATGTAAACAAGGCTTTATGTGACTCTGGAATTGATGCAAAGCTCATTTTACAGGTACACGATGAGCTTATTATTGAGGCACACAAGGGCTGTGCTGATAAGGCAATGGAGATTTTGAAAAAAGAAATGGAAAATGCCGTTTCTCTATCTGTTGAGCTTACAGCAGATGTGGGCATTGGAAAGAATTGGTACGATGCAAAATGATAACTAAAAATTCTTATGCTAAAATCAATTTATATCTTGATGTTTTAAACAAGAGAGACGACGGATATCACAATATAAAATCTGTTATGCAAAGCATTTCTCTTTGTGACTCCTTAAGCCTTGAAATGTTTGATACAATGGGTGAAAATGATATTGAGATTAAATGCTCTACCGATGGTTTAAAATGTGATAATTCCAACCTTATTTATAAGGCTTATAGGGCTTTTTTTGATGCAAGTAAAATCACTGGTAAAAAATGTGTTTTTTATCTTGAAAAACGTATTCCAATTTCTGCTGGAATGGCTGGTGGAAGCTCAAACGCTGCTACAACGCTTTTGCTACTTAATGAGGCTTGTGGCTATCCATTAAGCAAGGAGCAAATTTTCTATATTGGACATAAAATTGGTGCTGATGTTGCCTTTTGCTTAGAGGGTGGGACCTGTCTTTGCGAGGGAATTGGTGAAAGAATTACTGTCTTACCTAGTATTAAGGATGCGTTTGTTGTTTGTGCCATTGATGATTCTAGTGTTTCAACGCCTGTTGCCTTCTCTATGCTTGATGAAAAATTCGGCACAGACTGCTCTGATAGTGCAGATATTTCAAAAATGCTATTTTCAATAAAAAGCAATGATATTTTTGGTATATGCTCATCACTTTATAATAAATTTGAGCAGATTATTATTCCACAAAACAAAAGGATACAAGAAATTAAAGACACTTTAATTCGCCACGGAGCAATTGGTGCTCTTATGAGTGGTAGTGGCCCTTCTGTTTTTGGTATTTTTGAAAGCGAAAGAACTCAAAAAAATGCATATTTTGCACTAAAAAGCGACAATATTTCCGCTTTTTTATGTAAAACTCTTTAAATTTAAGTTTTTTTGAATTTTTTCGTTGACAAATCAATGATTTAGATTTATAATAATTAAAATATTTTGTTGTTGATAGAAAGGAATTCTAAAATGTCACAAAATTTATTTGATTACAAGTTTGGTAAAGAAGGTATCACCTTTGATGATGTTCTTCTTATCCCAGCAAAAAGCGATGTCGTTCCAAAAATGATTAACCTTGAAACCCACCTAACTAAGAAGATTAAGCTTAATATTCCTCTTATGAGTGCGGCTATGGACACTGTTACTGAATCAGGTCTTGCTATTGCTATTGCTCGTGAGGGTGGCGTTGGTGTTATACATAAAAATATGACCATTCAAAGACAAGCTGAAGAGGTTGAAAGAGTAAAAAGAAGTGAAAATGGCGTTATTCGTGACCCATTCTATCTTGCTCCTGACAACACTGTTCAAGAGGCTGATATGCTTATGGCTAAGTACAGAATTTCAGGTGTTCCTATATGTACAGAGGGCAAAAAGCTTGTTGGTATTATCACAAACAGAGATATGCGCTTCCTTACTGACCTTAATGTTCCAATTAAGGACCATATGACAAGCGAAAATCTTATTACAATTAACGAAAAGGACGCTTCACTTGAAAATGCAAAGGTTCTACTTTGCAAATACAAGATTGAAAAGCTTCCAATTGTTGATGATAACTTTGTTCTTAAGGGACTTATCACAACAAAGGATATTGAAAAGGCTACAAAATATCCAAACACAGCACGTGATGAATTTGGCAGACTTCTCTGCGGTGCTGCAATTGGTGTAACAGACAACGTTGTTGAACGTGCAGGTGCACTCTTAGCAGTTGGTGCAGATTTCCTTGTTCTTGACTCTGCTCACGGACACTCAAAGAATATCGTTGAGTGCTTAAAGAAGGTTAAGGCTGCATTCCCAAATGCACAGGTTATTGCTGGTAATATCGCAACTGGTGCCGCTGCTCGTGACTTAATTGAGGCAGGTGCTGACGCTGTTAAGGTTGGTATTGGTCCTGGTTCAATTTGTACAACTCGTATTGTTGCAGGTATTGGCGTTCCTCAGATTTCAGCAATCTTTGATGTTTATGAGGTTGCAAAGGAATATGGCATTCCTGTAATTGCTGACGGTGGAGTTAAATACAGTGGCGACCTTGTTAAGGCTATTGCTGCTGGTGGTGACGTTATCATGGTTGGTTCTCTTCTCGCTGGTTGTGAGGAGAGCCCAGGTGAAGAGGAAATTTACCAAGGCAGACGCTTTAAGGTTTACCGTGGCATGGGCTCACTTGCTTCAATGGAAAAGGGCTCAAAGGACCGTTACTTCCAAGAGGGCAACAAAAAGCTTGTTCCAGAGGGAGTTGAAGGTCGAGTTCCTTATAAGGGTCCACTTCAGGATACTGTTTACCAGCTTATGGGTGGTCTTCGTTCAGGTATGGGATACTGTGGTACTCCTACTATCCCTGAGCTCAAGGAAAGAGGTCAGTTTGTTAGAATTTCTGGTGCTGGTCTTCGTGAATCACATCCTCACGATATTAGCATTACAAAGGAAGCTCCAAACTACAGCATTCAACAAAATTAATATTAAATCGGGCAAAAGCTTGCCCGATTTTTTATTTTTAATAAATTATTTCCTTAAAATTCACAAAATATTATTGACTAAATATAAAAATTGGTTTAAAATTATAATGATAAATTATGAAAGGAGATAAATTATGCTAAAAAATTGGTGTAGAAAAAATCATAAGGCGCTTAGTGTTGCATTTATTTCTATGCTTGCTGTCGCTATTTTGATTTTATTTATTTTTGCATTATTTAATCTTCCAGTTATTAAAGGATTTGTAAATGGTATTTTTGTTACTCTTTTACCATTCTTTTATGGCTTTGCTTTTGCTTATTTATGCAATCCTATTTATAAAAAGCTTTACAAATATGTTTTTAAATTTTGCGAACGAAAAAAAGCTCATCCAAAGCTAAGAAAGAGTCTTTCTATATTCTCCGCCTTTGTTATTTTTGTTGGTATTATCACACTTATTCTTTGGGGTATTATTCCTCAAATCATTGGTGTTCTTGATGGTGACAGTATTAACAGCTATATTAACGCATTTCAAGAATTTGCGTATAGCTTAATTGACCAAATAAGCTTAACTATCAATATTGATGCCGACGAAATTCAAGCCTTTCTTTCTGAAAAGCTTACAGAGATTGGCTCAAAATTTATTGAGGCTGACTTAACCTCACTTTTAACAACCTTCGCAAAGGAAATTATTACTCAGCTTTTTGCAATAATTGTTGGATTTATTTTGTCAATTTATTTCTTAATTTATAAGGAATCAATAATTGCTAAATTAAAGCGTATTCTTTGCGCTATGTTCAAAAAGGATTCATACGAAAAGATAATCAATTTTACAAGATATACCGATAAAACCTTCGGCAGATACATCATTGGTGTAATTGTTGATTCAATTCTTGTTGGTTTTGTTGTTTTCTTGATTTTAACTATAATTAAATTCCCGTTTGCTCCACTTATTGGTGTAATTGTTGGTGTTACAAATGTAATTCCTTTCTTTGGTCCATTTATTGGAGCCATTCCTTCAGCTGTTTTGGTTCTTCTTGGTTCTCTAAACCAAGGCTATGAGGGGAAGCAAGCTATTATAAGAGTTATTATTTTTGCACTAATTATTCTTATCGTTCAGCAAATTGATGGCAATATTATTGCTCCTCATATTCAAGGCACGGCAACAGGAATTACGCCTATTGGTGTTATTTTTGCGGTAACTATATGCTCTGATTTGTTTGGATTTATTGGTATGCTAATTGGAGTTCCACTTTTTGCTGTTATTGCTTATATTTTCTCTGGAATTTTAGAAAAAAGGCTTAAAAAGAGGAAGTTGCCTGTAAATGTTGATTGCTATCGTGCAAGAGATATTTATAGTGACGAGGGCTTTATCAAGGCTTGTAATGCTATGGAGGCTCAGGAAAGAGCTAAGAGACACGAGGCTGTTGAAAAGGCTAAGGCTGAAAACAAAATTACCGAGGAAGAAATTCAAGAGGTTGAGGAACGAATCGTTGATGAAATTATCAGCACTGCGGCAGATGAAACTGTTGCTAAGGCTGAGGCTGATGAAAAAAGCGAAACCGGTCTTATTACCCCTGTAAAGGACGATAATTCAAATAAATAACCTATGAGTTTAGGTCTTTTTATGACCTAAACTCTTTTTTTGTTTTAAAATCTATTTTTTGTCAATAATAACCTTAACAAATAATTTTAAGGAGTATTTATGAATTTAAAAATTTCTTCATTAAAAGCAAGGGAAATTATTGATTCAAGAGGATTCCCAACGGTTGAAACAGCTGTAAAGCTTGAATGTGGCGCTTGTGGTGTTGCATCCGTTCCCTCAGGTGCGTCAACTGGTAGCTATGAGGCAGTTGAGCTAAGAGACAATAATTCAAAAAGATTCAACGGAAAAGGTGTTTTAAAGGCGGTAGAAAATGTTAACAATATTATTTCCCCTTCTCTTATGCAATATAGTTGTTCCGATTTTATCCATACTGATAGGATTATTTCTTCTATTGATGGTACTGATAACCTCTCTTCCCTTGGTGCTAACGCTACCCTGTCTGTGTCTCTAGCGCTTGCTAAGGCTCATGCAAGGGCTTATTCGATGCCTCTTTATAGGTATCTTGGAGGAACCTTTGGAAGTAAGCTCCCTGTTCCTATGATGAATATTATAAATGGTGGAGCCCATGCATCAAACAATATTGATATTCAAGAATTTATGATTGTTCCTGTTGGCTTTGATTCATTTAGAGAAATGCTAAGGGTTGGGTGTGAAATATATCAAGCATTGAAGCAACTACTGAAAAAAGAGGGCTTCTCTGTTGCTGTGGGTGATGAGGGTGGATTTGCACCAAATCTTGCAAATGAGGAGGAGGCGCTAGATTTTATTATTAAAGCAATTCATCAAGCAGGATATAGCACAGAAAAGGTGAAAATTGCTCTTGATATTGCTTCAAGCGAATGGCATTGTAAGGAGGGAGGATATTTTTTACCAAAATCCAAGGAAAGACTTCTTACTATTGATTTAATTGACCGTTTAGCAAGGCTTTGCGACAAATATCCTATTATATCAATTGAGGACCCTGTGGGAGAAAACGATTTTGAGGGCTGGATTGAAATAACTAAGCGACTTGGAAGCAAGGTAATGCTTGTTGGTGATGACCTTTTTGTTACAAATAAGGAACGCTTACAAAGTGGAATTGATTTAAAAATGGGTAATTCTATTTTGATTAAGCCAAATCAAATTGGTTCTCTTTCAAAGACTATGGAAGTAATAAGGCTTGCCAACTCTAATTCATATAAAACGATAATTTCTCACCGTTCTGGTGATACTGATGACACCTCAATTGCTGATATTGCTGTTGCCGTTAATGCAGATTTTATTAAATCTGGTGCACCTTGTAGAATGGAAAGAGTTTGTAAATACAACAGGCTATTAAAAATTGAGGACGAAATTAAGCATTTAAAATAAAATTTATCAATTTAGCCTTGCGAGCTTGAATCATTCTCGTAAGGCTAAAATTTTTATATTCTTGCCTTGACTTTATAATATGAGTGTGTTATAATATCAAAGAATTACGACTATATTATATAATAAACAAGTTGTGATATAAGGTCATACTAGCTGGGGCGGTAGCGGTGCCCTGTACCTGAAATCCGCTA
>JAZQHJ010000151.1:0-6412 GCA_045540515.1 Eubacteriales bacterium | reverse complement strand
TGCGGAATTAACGATAGCGGTAAAAACGAAAAAGCGACGCCTTTCCCTAAAAGGAACGGCAAAACAAAGCCGACACCTTTAAAGGTAAAATGCCAAGGAAGAAAATTTCCTTAAAAGGAGAATTTTCAAAATGCTTTTTCTTGCCACGACCACTACTCTGCAATACACCAGTATTGCGACGACTACGTGTTCGAGGCATTTTCCTCGCTTCCTTAATCCCTTTGCTTTCTATAAATTTTTAAGATTTCATCCGTGCTTACGCACTCGTGGTTAAGATATTTGTGCGAACAAAGCTGAAAACGCCGACGGCTACGCGTTTCAGTCGCAGGGTCCCCTAAAAAATGCGACTAGCATTTTCAAGGGAAGCGGGATTCTTCCTCGCACCTTTAAGCCCTTCGGTAGTGCAAAAAGAGGTTACAACCGTGCTTACGCACTCGTAGTTTAGACATTTGTGCAAACATAGTAAGGTGCTTACGCACTCGTAGCTTAGACATTTGTGCAAACACAGTAAGGTGCTTACGCACTCATAGCTTGGAATTGGATAAATGCGTTGCTTGGTGCTAGAAGGCTGAACGGAAGCCCTTGCCGATGATGTCACTGGAATTGGTTATTATGGTGAAGTCGCTACCGTCGCCTGTTGAGGCAATAAAGGTTTTAAGCTGCATGGCTTGTCCACGGGAAAGAACGGTGAGAATGATTTTTTTGTCCTCGTGGGAGAATGAGCCAGAGGCAAGGGAAACGGTTGCACCTCTATGTAGCTTGTTATTGATAAAGTCAAGGATTTCCTGTTCTCTTGATGTAATAATGTAAAAGCACTTTGTTTTGTAAATACCGTCAATTGCAATATCGACAATAAAGGATTTTAAAATGAGTCCAAGCAAGGAGAAAAGACCAACCTTAACATTGAAGACAAAGAAGCCTGCAAGAACTAAAATCGCATCGGAAACGAACAGTGCACGGCTAATATCAAGATTTGTGTACTTCTTTAAAATCATAGCAACAATATCAGTACCACCCGATGATGCGCCAACACTGAATGTAATTGCCGAGCCGACTGCAATACAGCCGATTGCAAAAATAAGCTCAAGAAGTGGCTCTCCTGTTAAGGTTTTAGCATCGCCAAAGAGAGCAACTCCGTCGGCAAATGAATCAAGAGGGAGCACTCTTTCAAGCACGAAGGTTGATAGCGATATTAAAAGTGAGCAATAAATTGTTTTAAAGGCAAAGCCCTTTCCAAAAATGATGAGAGCAATAATTATCAAAATTATATTTACAGTCATCATAATTAGTGCAGGAGAAAAGATGCTTATTAGGGTATCATTACCTGTTAGAGCAATAAGCTGAGCAACAAGCACAGAAAATGAGCTGGTGCCACCTGTTGAAAAATTGTTTGGAAAGCTAAAAAAGTAAACGCCACAGGCAACTATAAGACCACCGATGGTTATAATACCATAGGTTTTCAGAAAGCTCCAAATTTTAGATTTCATATTATCCGTCCTTTTATAAAATATAGCCTTGTCGCAATCATTGTAGCATATAATATAAATATTTACAAGAGAAAAAACAAAAAAGAGAGCATAGCTCTCTTTAATAGTTGAATTTTTTTCGTTTGAATAAAAAATAGAAAATCGAAAGTCCAAGTGCAAGTGCCTCTGCCACTACGGCAGTTAGCCAAACTCCGTCAACACCAAGGAATAAGGGTAGAACAAAAATTGCAATCACTGGCAACAGTAATGTTCTTGTGACCGAAAGAATTGCAGAGGTAAGACCGTCATTTAGGGCTGTAAAGAATGCAGATGCAAAAATATTAAAGCCCACAAAAAGGAACATAAAGGCGTAGAATATAAAGCCCCGTAGCGCAAGGTCAAAAACCTCCTTGCTTCGTCCTACGAAAATATAAGACATAGGATAAGCACAAGCAAGAGTTGCAATCATCAAGACAATGGATAGTGCAAAGATAATTCGTAGGCACTTTTTAAAAAGCACCCTTAATTCATCAAAATCCCTTGCTCCATAGTGAAAGCTGATAATAGGCGCAACACCGATTGAAAATCCGAGGAGTGCTGAAATAAATACAAAGCCCGCATAGTTAATAACACCAAATGCCTCAACACCGATATTGCTATCAAGCAAACGCATCAGCTGAAAATTGTAAAGCATATTCACAATTGAAAGAGCAACATTTGTTAAAAACTCGCTTGAACCATTTGTAAGCGTTTTAAAAAGAGCCCTTTTGCTGAAAATCGGCTTTGAAACACGTAAGGGGCTTTTGTTTTTTGAAAGGAAGTAAGCAAGAGGGACAACTCCACCGATAATTTGTGAAATCATTGTGGCAATAGCTGCACCCACAATTCCCCATTGAAACGCAATTATAAACAGCGCATCAAGCACAATATTTGTAATTCCAGTAGAAAGCATTACGACAAGACCAAGCCTTGGTCTTTCTGCTGCGATTGAAAAGCTTTGAAATACATTTTGCAAAAGGAAAAAGGTAAGCGACGGAATGAGAATATATCCGTAAATCAGACACGCATCAAGGGTTTCTCCCTCTGCGCCAAACCAAATTGAAACGGGCTTTAAAATCAAAAAGCCGATTATTGTAAAGAAAATACCAATACCGATTGATACATATACAAGCATTGAAAAAATGCCGTTTGCCCTTTTTAAATCGCCCTGTCCCATAATTTTTGAAACGAGGGCGCTTCCGCCCGTGCCAATCATAAAGCCAACGGCTGAAAAGAGCATAAGCAGTGGCATAATTAGATTTACTGCCGTAAAGGAAATTCCATCGTCGTTTATAAAGTTGGAAACAAAAATTCCGTCAACAACGCCATAAACTGAGCAGAAAATCATCATAATAATTGACGGCATAGTAAAGCGAATAAGCTTTCTATAGCCGAAGTGGTCGCTGAGCTTGATATCCATTATTTAATGACTAAAATTTCTTCTGTGCTGTTTCTGTGTGGTACATCAGGGCAAATATCGCTTTTGCCGATTGCGACAAGAGCACAAATTGCGTAATCATCGCTAATTTCAAACACGTCCCTGACCATTTTTTCGTCATAAAGCCCCATAATAAGAGAGCCATAGCCCATATCGTAAGCCTTTAAGCAGATGTTTTGAACGGCAAGTCCATTATCAAAGCACTCAAAGCCGTGGCCTAGGTGGGTTGCAGGAGTGCCGTCTTGTGTGTAGCCACTTACGCCCTTTTTAATGGCAGTAACAATAACACAGGAGGCAGAGCCAGCTCTGTCCTTGTTAAAGTCGGGTAGGCAGTCAACAATTTTAGCCCTTGCCTCACTTGAAAGGGCAACAAAAAATCTTGCAGTTTGTGAGTTTTTCCAGCTTGGTGCCATTTGACCAGCCTTGATAATTTCAGTAATTTCTTCCTTGGTTATGGTAGCATTTTTGTATTTTCTTATGCTACGTCTTTCATAAATTGCTTGTGTTAGCTCCATTTTAACACCTCTTTATAAAAATATTACATACGTATTATAGAACAAAAGGGGTATAAAGTCAAGGCAAAGGACAAAAAAGAGACATTGACTAAAAATAAAAGCTGGTGTATAATAATACAAACGGAGGGTGGAAAATGAATAGGTGGACGTATTATTTAATAAGCCAACGACTTAAAAACGGTGGCAAGGAGCAATATAGATACAGAAGGTCAAGGGGCAGAACAATTATAAATATAATTGCAGGAATTTTAGGCATCGGAGTGCTTGTCCTTGTAATTTTGTATGGTGGAATAGTTGCCATTTTGGCAGGACTTGCGTTTTTTGGTGCAATCTTTGGCTTTCTATTCTCAATGCACCATGGCAAGGAGCTACTTTTAACACAGTGTTGTATCGTAAAGGAGCAATTAAACAATGACCTACCAGTAAGCTTTGACCAAAAGCAAGCAAAGCTTGGCTTTGTGCTTTCCTTTGCACCAATTTATGTAATAATGCTAATTCTTTCACTAATCCCGGGTGGATGGCTTTGGTTCGTGCCTTATTTGCCATTTTGTATAATATGCTTACTGCTTTCTCATATGAGCCGAGGCTTTGTTGAGGTATTCAATTACAATATACATAAATACAACGCCTGTCACGTAGGAGCACACCTCTTTGTGCTTATTGTGGGTGGGCTTATAAGGGAGCTTGTAATTGTCCCAACGATAGCTTAATTAAATACAAATTCAGACGTAAATAACAAAAAACAGACACAGGAGTGTCTGTTTTTACTTTATAAGCCCATATGCTTCAAGCACTGCTCGTATCTCGTCCTCCTTTTCAGTAGGACAAAGAGGTAGCCTGAGCTCGTTTTGGCAGAGCCCAAGCACGGAGCAAGCATATTTTATCGGTATGGGATTTACCTCGCAAAACATTGCTCTGAAAAGAGGGAGAAGCTCAAAGTGGATTTTTCTTGCCGTATCAAGCTCTCCCTTAAAGAAGCTATCGCAAAGCGAAGCCATTTTTTGTGGTACGATGTTTGAGCAAACAGAGATAACACCCTTACCACCTAGCGTAAGAAACGGCAAGGTAAGGTCGTCATTACCCGAATAAACGTCAAAAAGGTGCCCACACGTGTCTAAAATGTCACAAAGATAGGAAATGCTGCCACTTGCCTCCTTAATTCCGACAATGCTTTCAAGCTTGCCAAGCTCCTTATATACTGAAATGGGAATGCTTACTCCTGTTCGTGAGGGAACGTTATATAAAATTAAGGGCAAATCCACGCTTTTTGCAATCTCTGTGTAGTGTGAAATAAGTCCACGTGGCGTTGCCTTGTTATAATATGGTGTAACAAGCAAAAGAGCATCAGCACCAAGTAGCCTTGCACTTTTTGAGTAGCGAATGCTGACCTCGGTGTTGTTTGTGCCTGTGCCAACAATAAGTGGAGCTCTTTTTTTAATTTTTTCATAGGCGAAGGAGATAATTTCTCCTCGTTCCCTTTCTGAAATAGTTGATGCCTCTGCCGTTGTTCCAAGCAAAACAATCGCATTTGCCCCACCTTGAATTTGTAGCTCTATTAGCCCTTCAAGAGAGGTGTAATCTATTTTGCCATTTTTAAAGGGCGTTATAAGGGCAGTGCCAACGCCCGAAAATATTGATTTTTTGTTCATATCCAGCCCTTCCTTAGAAAAAAAGTTGAAATTATATAATATTTAATGTATAATATAATTTAGAATTATATTATTATAATATGTAAAAAAGAAAAGATTGACAAAATGATAAAAAATGAATTACCACAAACAACACTTTTAACTAAGGATTTTTATTACGATTTGCCACAGGAGCAAATTGCTCAAACGCCTATGACACCAAGGGACCATTCAAGGCTAATGGTTTTAAGGCATGGAGGAGAAATCGAGCACAAGCATTTTTATGATATAATCGACTATTTAAACAAGGGAGACGTGCTTGTTATAAACGATTCACGTGTAATTCCTGCACGTATTTATGGTAGCAAGGTGAGGGAAAGTGAATTTGTAAACGAGCCCTCAAAAATTGAAACCCTACTCTTAAAGCAACATAAGGAAAATGTCTGGGAGGTGCTTTTACGTCCTGCCAAGAAAATTAAAATCGGTGGAAAAATCAACTACTCCGACATTCTTACTGCAACCGTAAAGGAGGTTGTTCAGGACGGAAACAGGCTTGTTGAATTTGAGTACGATACAAGCAAGTATTCAAGCATTTACGAGGTGCTTGATATAATCGGCTCAATGCCACTCCCACCATACATTACTAAAAAGCTTGATGACAAAAACCGCTACCAAACGGTTTACGCAAGGGAAAATGGTTCAAGCGCTGCACCAACGGCAGGGCTTCATTTTACAACCGAGCTCCTTGAAAAAATAAAAGCCAAGGGAATTAAAATTGCACCAGTAATGCTCCATGTAGGACTAGGTACATTCAGACCAGTAAAGGCAGAAAAAATCACCGACCATATAATGCACAAGGAATTTATTTCCGTGAGCAAGGAAAGTGCAAAAATAATAAATGATGCAAGGGCACAGGGTGGCAGAGTAATTGCCGTAGGAACAACCTCGTGCCGTACCCTTGAAAGCGTTGCAAGCGAAAGCGGAGAAATAATTCCACAAAATGCCGATACAGGAATTTTTATCTATCCAGGCTATAAATTCAAGGCAATAGATATGCTAATAACAAACTTTCACCTACCCGAAAGCACTCTTCTTATGCTTGTATCAGCCCTAGCTGGCAAGGACAGGATGATGAATGCGTACAATCTAGCAGTAAGGGAAGGGTATAGGTTTTTTTCCTTTGGCGATGCCATGCTCATTGAACCTTGAAACAAATAAACATCGCTATGCGTTGTTGTTCCTCGCACCTGACCTCGACTATCACCAAGATAGCCTTCGCCCAAGGTACTGTGGAAGGGGTTCCCCAAAAAAGCAGAGCTTTTTAGG
>JAZQHJ010000150.1:0-6795 GCA_045540515.1 Eubacteriales bacterium | reverse complement strand
GCCGACACCCTTAAAGGTAAAATACCAAGGAAGAAAATTTCCTTAAAAGGAGAATTTTCAAAATGCTTTTTCTTGCCACGACCACTACTCTGCAATACACCAGTATTGCGACGACTACGTGTTCGAGGCATTTTCCTCGCTTCCTTAATCCCTTGCCTTTCTAAAAATTTTAAGGTTACATCCGTCCTTACGGACTCGTAGTTAAGATATTTGTGCGAACATAGCAAGGTGTTATTTGTGGTATTTCGTTCCGTTGATGATTGACAATGAACGGTAGATTGCCTCGTGCAGAATTACACGAAGGAGCTGGTGTGGGAAGGTTAGCCTTGATATTGAGAGCTTAAAGTCCGCTCTTTGCTTTACCTCATTGCTAAGCCCAAAGGATGAGCCGATGATAAAGATAATTTCGCTTTTGCCAAGGCTTGTTATTTCCTCAATCTTGTCAGCAAGCTCAGTGCTTGAAAGCATTTTGCCCTCAATACACATTGCAATAACATAAGCGCTTTTAGAGAGTCTTTGTAATATTCTTTTGCCCTCGACGTCAAGAGCCTTATCAATTACAGCCTGTGACGGATTTTCGTCAAGTCTTTCCTCTTTTAAAATGATTTCCTCAATTTTACACCAAGCGCCAAGCCTTTTTTGATATTCCTTTATTGCCTCTTTTAGGTAATTTTCCTTTAAATCGCCAGTTGCGATAATTTTAATGCTTAGCATATTTTATTCCTTACTATAAAGAAGCTCTGCGGAGGTAAGAATTGCGATTTTTCCGCTTTCGTATGTAAGTCCGCCCTGTAAAAATGCTGTGTAAGGTGGTCTTATTGGTCCGTCCGCTGAAATTTCAATGGATGAGCCCTGTGTGAATGCTCCTGCTGCCATAATAACCTCATCAGCATAGCCAGGCATTGCCCAAGGAACAGGAGTAACGTAGGAATCAACAGGGGATGCACTTTGTATTCCCTGACAGAATTTTATAAGCCCCTCTGGGTAGCCAAATTTAATAGTTTGAATTATATCAGAACGCATTTCGTTGTATCGAGGTGAAACCTCAAAGCCGAGCTTTTCAAATATATAAGCGCCAAGGTGCGCAGTTTTTATTGCCTGAGCAACGATATGAGGAGCAAGGAAAAAGCCCTTGAACATATTTCTGTTTTGACCAAGGGATGCGCCAACCTCACAGCCTGTACCAGCAGAGGTCAAGCGATAGGACGCAAGCTCCACAGCTCTTTTTGTGCCTGCAATATATCCACCGCTTTCGGCAATTCCGCCACCTGGATTTTTAATAAGTGAGCCTATTATCATATCTGCACCAACGTGGCATGGCTCTCTTTCCTCTGTAAATTCACCGTAGCAATTGTCAACAACAACGTATGCGTTGCTTCTTTGATGAACAAAATCACAGATTTTGCCAATTTGGTCAATTGTAAGCGTTGGTCTGTTCAAATAACCCTTTGAACGTTGAATGAATACAACCTTTACTCTGTTACCATATTCGTTTAGCTTTTTCTCAATTCCGTCAAAGTCGATTTCGTCGTTTACAAAATCAACCTGATCATATTCAACGCCAAAGTCCGCAAGCGAGCCGTCACCATTTGCGCCATTTATGCCAATAACCTCGCAAAGCGTATCGTATGGCTGATTTGTAACCGAAAGAAGCACATCGTTTGGACGTAGCAAGCCAAAAAGACCGATTGTGAGTGCGCTTGTGCCATTTGCAATTGAGTGGCGAACGAAGGCGCTTTCTGCTCCAAAAACGTCTGCATATATTTTATCAAGCGTATCTCTGCCAAGGTCGTCATAGCCATAGCCCGTCGTACCTGCAAACATACTCTCGCTTACTCTATGCTCCTTAAAGGAATCAAGCACTCTTGCAGTGTTTTCAAATGCGATTTTATCTATTCTTTCAAAAATAGGAGCGAGCTCCCCTTCAGCCTGTGCTGATAATTCAAGTATTTTTTGTGAAAACATTTCTTCTCCTAATTTTACAAAAAGCCACTCATTGAGTGGCCCTTGCTTATTAACCCTTTAATTTAGCCTGTGCCTTTAAGCGAAGCTGAGTGTTAAGAATTTTCTTTCTTAGACGAATTGATTTTGGTGTAACCTCAATAAGCTCGTCCTCTGCAATATACTCAATTGCCTGTTCAAGGGACATAACTCTTGGTGGAACAAGGATTAATGCCTCGTCCGCACCCTTTGAACGAATTGCAGTTAGGTGCTTCTTTTGGCATACATTGATTACAATGTCCTCCATTTTTGGACATTCACCAACAATCATACCCTCATAAACAGGAGTTTGAACACCGATAAACATTGTTCCTCTGTCCTGAGTCTTGAAAAGACCATAAGAGGTTGCCTCGCCTGTTTCAGATGCGATAAGTGAGCCTGTAAATCTTGTAATAACCTCACCCTTGAATGGCTGATAGCCGTCAAAGAGTGTATTTAGCACACCCTCACCCTTGGTGTCGGTCATAAATTCGTTTCTGTAACCAAGTAAGCATCTTGAAGGAATAAGATATTCAATCTTTGTTCTATTTCCACTTGGATTCATTTCAAGAAGCTCACCCTTTCTTGCGCTGAGCTTTTGAATTACAGCGCCAGAGGATTCTGCTGGAACGTCAATAGAGATTCTCTCCATAGGCTCGTGTAAAACGCCGTCAATGGTTTTGTAAAGCACTCTTGGAGTTGAGCAACAAAGCTCGTAGCCCTCACGTCTCATTGTTTCAATAAGGATTGAAAGGTGCATTTCTCCTCTACCCGCAACCTTAAAGGAATCGGTAGTGTCGCCGTCGCTTACTCTTAATGAAACGTCCTTAAGTGTTTCTCTGTATAGGCGGTCTCTGATTTGTCTTGATGTTACGAACTTGCCCTCCTGTCCTGCAAATGGGCTGTCGTTTACGGAGAAGGTCATTTCAAGCGTTGGCTCTGAAACCTTTACAAATTCAAGTGGCTCAACATTTCCAACCGCGCAAAGAGTATCGCCGATTGAAAGCTCCTCAACACCTGAAAAGCAAACAATATCACCAACGGTAGCGCTTTGAACCTGTGTTCTTGAAAGTCCGTCAAATTGATAAATTGAAACGATTTTTGCACGTCTTGGCGCTTCTTCTGAGTGGTAGTTGCAAACGGTAACCTCTTGGTTAACTCTTAGTGAGCCACGTTCAATTCTACCAACACCGATTTTTCCAACATAGTCGTTGTAGTCAATTGATGAAACGAGTAATTGTAGGCTATCGTTTTCGTCTCCCTCGGGAGCAGGAATATAATCAATTATTGTATCAAGCAGTGGGATTAGGTTCTCACCCTCAACGTCTGGGGAAAAGGATGCAGTACCTGCTCTACCAGAGCAGAAAAGCATAGGAGAGTCAAGCTGCTCATCAGTTGCATTAAGGTCAATAAGAAGCTCTAAAACCTCGTCAATAACCTCGTGCACTCTTGCATCTGGACGGTCAACCTTATTTACAACAACGATAATTCTGTGGTTGAGCTCCATTGCCTTGCTAAGAACAAAACGAGTTTGTGGCATTGGTCCCTCTGCTGCATCAACGAGCAAAATAACACCGTTAACCATTTTAAGAATACGTTCAACCTCACCACCAAAGTCTGCGTGGCCTGGGGTGTCAATTACGTTGATTTTCTTGTCGCCATAGCGAATAGCGGTATTTTTTGCAAGAATTGTAATGCCTCTTTCCTTTTCAAGAGCATTTGAGTCCATAACTCTGTCAGTTGTAGCTTGGTTTTCGTGGTAAGCACCACCCTGCTCAAGAAGTCCGTCAACCAGTGTTGTTTTACCGTGGTCAACGTGCGCAATTATTGCTATGTTACGTAGGTCCTCTCTTATCATATATCCTCCTTTGCGCTTAATAAGCCTCGTTATGCTGTGTGCTCTTCAATCGAGACTCAACGCATGCCCACGTTTTCGTCCTCTATATGAAATGAGCCTTGTCTCCCAAGGGCTCCTTTAAAATTCGCAGAATTTTTGGGGGTTGGGATAACTCGCTTCTAAAGCGCAATGTTTATTTTTAATTTGAAATTGTTCTAAAACGCAAATTTTAATTGCTTGCTTTGCTTTGTAAAGCCTTTAATAATTTATAAAGCGTGTGTATTATAACATATCAATCTAAAAAAATAAAGACTTTTTTTAATTTTTTTTAAAAAACTTATTTTCCTATAATATTATAAGATTGACATAAATGCTCAAAAATGGTAAAATTGTTATATGCCATATGGCTTTACTTGATTTTGAGGAGAAAAATATGAAAGCAGAATTTTCAACCTACTACAACAATGCAAAAAGTGCGTTTTCCTTTGTTTTTGACGATGGTTGCTACTATGAAAGCACTATGGATGCGTATAAAATCCTTAAAGGAGTGTACGAAAAAACAGGAATTAAAATAAAAATCACCTCGGCACAAACGGTTAATTTTATAAATCCAGAGCTTAAAAAAATGTGGGAAATGCTCTTTTCACAGGGCTATTTTGACCTAAGTGGACACAGCGTTGACCACTGCATAGGCTATAATAAGGACACTGATACAAAAAGGCTTGATGATGATGCAAGTAAAACGAAGCAGGAGCTTGAAAAAATGTATAATATGACAGTGCCTACCTTTGTTACCCCTGGTGGAGGAAATGATAAAATCGGCTGTGAGGTGCTTAAAAAATACTATCTTGGCAACCGCAACGGTAGGGAGGAAATCAATGATACCTACAATATGGATTTGTACGACGTTGGGGTGTTTATTGCTCGACACGTGTACGATTTTGAGCCATATAGGGATATAATTGATAAAACTGTTACGAGTGGGGGCTGGTGCGTTCAGGTAAATCACTGGCTTTCAAAAAAGGAGCAGGACGTCCACCACGCACAAAAATTTGAAACCTTTGAGCCTCAGTGTATGCACCTTGCATCCTATGCACAAAAAAATGATATTTGGGTGTGCTCCTTTAATGATATGATTAAGTATATCTACATAAGGGATAACTCTGAAATTGTTATTAAGGACAATGTGCTTTCTTTAAGGTGCGACCTTAATTTAGCTGGCCTTGATGTGCCTGTTACTGTGCTTGTTGACGGCAAAGCCTACAATATACGTCTTGGCGAAAAAATCAAGCTTGATGCTTAAGAATGTATAATTTTTCATTTATATTATAAAATATACAAAAATATTATGAAAATTCACACATTGTTCATAATTATATGCTACAATATCTTATATTTTAGTAAAGTAAAGTAAAAATCCCTAAAAGAAAGGGGAAAAATTATGCCAAGAGCAAAAAAAGTTAAAACAAAGCTCACCCCAGAATTAATGAGCTATGTTGAAAAGTGCGCATCAAATACAACCATTGCGCCAGATTTATACATAAAGTACGACGTTAAAAGAGGACTTCGTGACGTTGACGGAAAGGGTGTAGTTGCAGGACTTACAGAGATTTCCGAGGTACAGGGCTTTAAGCTTGATGAAAACGGCGAAAGAGTTCAGTGCGAGGGTGTTCTTTTCTATCGTGGTATCAATGTAAGAGACCTTATAGATGGCTGTATTGCTGACAACAGACTCGGCTTTGAGGAGACGATTTATCTACTTCTCTTTGGTGAGCTTCCAACAGCAAGTGAGCTTGACAGGTTTAAGGCAATGCTAAACAAAAATCGTACACTCCCAAGGCATTTTGTGCGTGACGTTATAATGAAAGCACCTGGTAAGGATATGATGAACCTTCTTGCAAGAAGTGTTCTTACGCTTTATTCCTATGATGAGCAGGCAGACGACACAAGCATTCCAAACGTGCTTTGTCAGTGCCTACGTCTTATCTCCATTTTGCCAATGCTTGCAGTTTATGGATTTAGGTCATATCTATATTACGATAAGAAAAAGAGCCTACTTATAAGACCACCAAAGGATGAATATTCAATTGCTGAAAACATTCTTTATATGCTTCGCAAGGACGGACAGTTCACTCCGCTTGAAGCAAGAATACTTGACACAGCCCTTATTCTTCACGCAGAGCACGGTGGAGGAAATAACTCTACCTTTACAACCCACGTTGTAACATCCAGTGGTACTGATACATACTCAGCAGTTGCAGCCTCACTTGGCTCTCTTAAAGGACCAAAGCACGGTGGTGCTAACATCAAGGTTGCTCAAATGATTAAAGACATTAAAAAGAATGTTAAGGACATTACAAGCGAGGAACAGGTTCGTGCTTATCTTGTAAAGATTTTACGCAAGGAGGCATTTGACGGCAAGGGCTTGATTTATGGTATGGGACACGCAGTTTATTCCCTTTCTGACCCAAGAGCCGAGGCATTCCGTGGCTATGTTGAAAAGCTTTCCAAGGAAAAGAAGCGCGAAAAGGATTACCACCTATGCTCCATTATTGAAAGAGTTGCTCCTGAGCTTATTGCCGAGCAAAGACATATCTATAAGGGCGTTTGTGCAAATGTTGACTTTTACAGTGGCTTTATTTATGAAATGCTTGGTATTCCACACGAGCTATATACACCACTCTTTGCAATTGCAAGAATTGCAGGCTGGAGTGCTCACCGTTTAGAGGAGCTTCTTCTAAATAGTAAGATTATTCGTCCTGCTTATCAAGAGGTGTTACCACGTCGAGAGTACATCCCTATGGATAGTAGAGATTAGTAGGAGTGTCAGACACGGCATGCCGTACAGGAATGACACGAACCAGTTTTGGAACGGTCAAAAAACCTGTCTTCTACGTTAAAATTTTTTGAAATATTTTTATATATCGGCAAAATTTTGCCTTGAATACAAGCCTTTTGCCTCGTTCTAAAATGCTACG
>JAZQHJ010000149.1:0-15812 GCA_045540515.1 Eubacteriales bacterium | reverse complement strand
CCAACTCCTTGGCTCACAGAACGACATGGCTACGATCCGACTTCACCGTCAAGGTCAACTGAGGCATTCCAAATATCGCCGACTAGCTTAAAGTCAACTCTTGTGATACCGTTTTCAAAAATTTCGTTTGTGATGTCTGCTTTTAGCACTGTTCCCTTGTCAAGTGTGATTGCATTTGCACTTGCATCAAGTGGTGCTTTTCCGTCAAGGTATGCATCTACTGCTGCTACAAAGCCAAATTGTACGCCTGCATATACACTCTTTAGCTCTTCAAGTGCTTCCTTATCAAGATTATAGCCGAATGTGATTCCGTTGCCCTCTATCTTTGCTGAGAAGCCTGTTTCGCCAAGAATTATCTTGCTTGCTACTTGTGTTTCATCAGTTACATCACAGCGTGAGCACTTAACTGTTTTGTTGCCGTCCTTTGTGTAGTCGGTATAGGTAATTGCAAGAAGGATTGCTCCGTTTGTTAGGTCGTGGTTATGACCTAGCTTTGAGTCCGCAACCTCGGTTGTTCCTATTTCCTTACCACAGAAGCAATATTCTGTTTTAAAAATGTTTGTTACACAATCCGGGTCTGTTGTTACAGTCTTTTTTGGCTCAGCTAAGTGAGTTGTATTGTTTTCGCCCCAGCAGTAAACAATGTCACCGCCTAAATTAGTACCAAATGATACATCAGCACTTGACTTATCTGCTGAATTAGCAAGGTAAATTTTGCCTGTAAAGTCCCAAATTTTAGCATTGTTTGAGGTTGCTATCTTTGTCATATCGCCAAGGAATACGATGTTTTTAAGAGTTACATTACTTGTGGTCGCCTCAAATGCGTATGCATCTGTAATTTGAGTAACGCCAGTTGGGAAAACAAGTGTTTCATTAAGGCTCTGACAGTTCTTAAAGGTTTCACTAGTTATAGTTTGTAGTCCATTTGGGAAATAATATACATCTGGCTTTGGAATAACATCATCCTTTGATGTAATAGTAAATGGTTGATCTACAAAATACATTTTTTTGCAGTTAAAGAATGTAGCACCACCCTGGCTACCAGAATTAATTGCTGTAAGAGTTGATGGTAGATATACTGCCTCTAGACTTGTGCATCCAGAAAAGAAATGACTAGGAAGAGCTGTTATTCCCTCTGGAATTGAAAATGCCTTTAGTGCTGAACAGTTGTAGAATAAATATGATTTGAACTCAAATCCTTCTGCAACTCCAGCTATTTCTACCTTCCATAGCTTAGTGCAGCTTGACATTGTTTGATATCCTGTATAGCTTAGCTTGTCACCAATATAAAGCTCTTGCAATCCAGAATATGAGAACACATGTGGGTCGCCTGCGTTACCACCAAGTCTTTCAAGATTTGGGAATTTTAGCACAAGATAAGTGCCGTCATTTTTAGCTGCATCGCGGAATGCATTATCTCCAATAGAGGTAACGCCACTAAATTCGTATGTACCTGTTAATGAGTAGCAGTTTTGGAATGTACCACCCTCGATTGAGGTGATTTTTGAAATATCTGCAAACACTAGTGTTGTAAGACTGGTGCATCCTGTAAATGTGCATCCATATTGGGTGCTTACAATTTCGTAGCCTGTTTCTGAGGTACCGAATCTAAACTCACGTAATGATGTACAATCTTTAAAGGATTGCTGTGGGAAGGTTTCAAAGTTGGTTGCAAGTGAGCAGTCAACTAATTGAAGACCAGTGTTTCCTGTGAAGTCTCCAGAGCTTCTTATTGATGCAGGATAATAAACATACTCTAGGTTGCTATTATATTTTGAAGCATTGATTGCCCAAAACTCTCTTTGAATATCACGGCCATTGAATACAGCAATTGTGTTTTGAGCAATGCTTTCATATGCGCTTGTTTCTGCATTCCAATAATTGATATAAACTTCGTGCATTTGGTTTGCACCATAGGTGCTATTGATATTGTATGTAACATAGGAATTTGCGTTGTCCGCAGTGCTGTTATTTGCAACAACGGATTTATAGGTTTTAACACCGTTTTCGTCGGTGCTGTAAACGAACCAAATAAGTCCTTGATTGCTTTCGTTATAGATTGGCAACACGGTGCCATCCTTCATTGTAGCTGTTTCCTCGTAGTTGATTTCAGCAGCGCTTGATACAAGAGCTAATGCAAAAATCAATGCTACAACTACAAGAAGAGTTAAAAGAATTCTCTTTTTCATGTTTTTCTCCTTTTTAATTTTGACTAGTTTTACTTTTTGACTTGAATTAAATGTCTTACGCATGACCAAGAAGCTGTGATAAATAGCCTGTAATTACTACTGCGTTTTCAGTGTCGCCCTTTGTTGTGGTAAAGGATGCTGTAATTACATCTTTTGATTCCAGCTTTTCGTTTTTGTACTCTGGACAGATGTACTTCATTTTGCCTTTCTCCCTTTATTTATTAAATATTTTACGTGTTAAGTTTATCACGCGGGCGTGGAAAAGTCAAGTTGCACAAAAAAAAAAAAAAAACAAGTGTTTTTGTGGAAGGTGCACAAAAATATTGTTTTTTAGAGACGATTTTATCTTTTTAAATTTGGTTTTTCTTGGTTTTTTAAGCAAATTTTTGTGCAAAAATTATAGTGAGAAAAAATTGTAAATATTTTGTGAATTTTTCCTCAAAAAAAGAAAAAGGCACTCAAATGAGTGCCTTTAATTTTTATGCTTGTTCAGCTAAAACCTGTGTATAGCTTTTGAAGTTAACAACGGATTGAGTTCCTGTTACTACCTCTTCCTCATCCACAATGGTTTTGCTTTCCCAAATATAATAGGTGCTTTCACCATCAATTACATACATATTCATAGCAAGAAGGGCTGCTGCGTGCTCTTCATTTGAATCAAAGCTTCCCTTGATTATGAAGTCAACTGATGAAACACCTGTATGCTCTGATAATGGAGCGTTAACAACCTTATCAGTATAACCTGGTGCCAAAGGTTTGTCTTGACCGTCCAAGGCATTGCCATATTCATCAACGTCGATTACTGTTCCAAGTAAGCCGTAGCTAAATTCAGCCTGTCTTAATGTCTTATAGTAGTTTATAAATTCAGCATTTATTGAATATCCTACGCATACATTGCCGTCTTTTACTGAATAGCCAAGGTAAATAAAGAGATATGAGTTTTCAACAACCTCTTCCTTTACTCCCTCACAGCCTTCGTTGTCACAGCCACAGGAGAATACGCCGTCCTTGGAGTAGTCTGCATATGTAATGCTTGTAATTTCGTTAAAGTTGTACTTGTGTCCTGTTGCAGGATTGTTTAGATCCCAAGAAATGTGACATTCTGTTCCACAGAAGCAAATATCAAATAGCTTTGCTCCTACAAGACAGGTTGCCTCTGTGCTTCTTGGAGATTCATTTCTTGCATCGTTTATATGTAGAGCATCGGATGCTACATCTACCTTTGTTGGTGAAAGTACAGGATAGGTATTAACTGCTTCGGAACCTACAAAGTTTATTTTATATTTTTGTGCGCCACCCTGTGCATGACAGAAGATAACGTACATTTCGTTTTGATTTGAGAAGCCTGAATCTGTTACGTTGTACCATGTACCGATTTTTGTATTTTCAAAGCCTGTGTTTGCCGGATTTGCAAACATATACGTCATATAGCTTGTATATCCGCTCTTTCTATCCATTGAAATACGGTCAATTCTGCCCATAAATACAAGTGTAATTGGATTTTCAGCAGTTGCACACTTTCCTATCATACCCTCGCCGAGTATATCACCACGTTGATTTTCATCACAAGATTGAGTTCCGTCGTAGTAGCCTGTATAGCCTTCTGGGAATACAAGAACAGAGTTAAGGTTTGTACAACCAACAATACCACGGTCAGCTGCGCCACCGGTTCTTATTATACCCTCATCGTCCATAGCACGAACTGGTATGCCCTTGCTATCGTAAATCTTAATCTTTTCGCCATTTTCATCAAGACGATAAACGATATTGCCCTCTGCGTCTCTCTTGATTGTGGCTCTCATATAATATTTGTTGTTTTCCTTAACCTCGGTCAAGATAAGGTCACCATTTTCATCTCTTTCGTATTCAAAAAGATAAAAATATTCATTTGTGATTACCTTACCGTCCTTGTCATTTACAAGCACTCGGGTGTTATAGTTTGGCACATTATTATTGCCATATGATATTACAGGATAACCATTTTCGTCAACGTTTAGAACATATACTGTTTTTTCTGTTCCTGTTGTTTCATCAGTTACGGTTGTTGTTGTATATGTATATGTAAAATCATATAAGCGGAACATTTCATTTCTATTACCACCATTAACAATTTGCTTTAATGTTGATGGGAAATAGTAAACAGTTGGCTTTTCTGGTGGAACAAATTCAGAGGCTGAATAGAAGGTTCCATCATCCTTTGTTACGCTAAATGGCTTTTGAACAAAATACATTAAGGTATTGCTTGCAAATGCAGGACCATCTCCTGTGCCGTCACCCTTGTTACCATAAATAGCTTCTAGTTTTTCGCCAAGATATACCGCTGTTAATGCTTTACAGTTTGAAAATCCACGGTCAGGGATTGACTTTGTATTTACAGGGAGAGAAATTGCTTTAAGTGCTACGCAATTGTAGAAAACACCCCAGCTTGGCATTTGAAATGTATTTTGGTTGTTTCCAAAATCTACAAATGTAAGAGCTTCGCTATTTGCAAAGGCGCAAGCATTCATCTTTTCAAGAGTTGTTGGTAGCTTTATTGTAACTAAGCTATCGCAGTTTTCGAAGGCATATTCTCCGATTTCTTTAACCGCTGTGTTTGAAATATCAATTGAGGTAAGTCCACTGATACGGAATGTATGTTTACCTATAATGTTAATTTCCTTTGGAAGCGTAATACTTGTTAAAGAGGAGCATTGATAGAACATATAGTCAGTAATCGAACGAGTGGATAAGCTTCCGCCATCGGAGTTAAAGGTTTCTGGGAAGGTTACCTTTGATAGTGATGTACAGCCGTAGAATGCTGATGACATACTAAACTGATAAGGATTGGTCATCTTTGAAAAATCAACCTCTTCAAGAGCTGTAATTCCTCTTGCAAAGTCACCCATTGTAATCGTTCCTGTACAGGATGCTGGGAATGAGATGTACTTTAAATTTTCAGCTTTTAGGTCTTTTGCGTTTTGCATGCCAAGACGAGCATATGATTCTCTGTCGTCGTGGTGGATGTCAATTATGCCCTCTGGAATTTCAAGACGGATAAGGTCAGCTGGCTCGTAGGTTTGACCTGTTGCGCTATTTATAAGTGTAACATCAAGATATTGGAAGCGATGTGCTCTTTTGCTACCGTCCTTGGAAATGTTAAAGAGGTATGCTGATGGGAAGGTTGAATATGTACCGTCATCATTTTTCAATACCATTCTTTGTTCAAGACTAAGTACTTTGTTGCTTTGGCTTGATGTACCATTAAAATAAATTTCGTTTGCAAGACCAGTTATGTAGTTAATTTGGTCGCCTGTTGCAAACTCATCAGAGGATGATGTAATAAGAGCATTACCCTCATTCAAAACCTCTTCTGCACTTACGCTGATTGCAAATAGGCATACTAGTAATGCAACCATGAGTGCAACTAAAAGAATTCTCTTTTTCATATCTTTTCTCCTTTGAATTTTGTTTTTCGATTTCAATTAAATGTCTTATGCGTGTCCAAGAAGCTGTGATAGATAGCCTGTAATTACTACTGCGTTTTCAGTGTCGCCCTTTGTTGTGGTAAAGGATGCTGTAATTACATCTTTTGATTCCAGCTTTTCGTTTTTGTATTCTGGACAGATGTACTTCATTTTGCCTTTCTCCCTTTAATATAAATATTTTATGTGCATAGTTTACCACACACACGTGGAAAAGTCAAGTTGCACAAAAAAAAAAAAAAAACGAATGCTTTTTGTGGAATTTGCACAAAGCCTTAGCTGTTAAACAGGTTAAAACCAAATTTTTCCCGTTTTTGACACACCTTTTTGGGGTGTTTTTTGTGCATTATTCATAAGGAATGGCAAGTTGTGAATAATTTGTAAATTATTATAAAATATAGGAGCAATTTGCTTTTTCGTTGACTTTTTTATGACTTTGTAGTAAAATTATTTAAGTTAAGGGGGTGAGATTATGAAACAGAAAAGGCAAGGTAATTTAAGACGCTTTTTGCCTTACTATAAGAAATATGGTTGGATTGTTTTTGCCGATTTGCTTTTTGCCGGACTAACTACGATTTGTGAGCTTGTTTTACCTATGATTGTTCGTGCAGTTACGGACAGGGCTACAAGCGACACTGTACCTCTTACTCTTTCGTTTATTTTAAGCTGTGGGCTTTTCTATATTGCTTTACGGCTTGTTGATACAGGGGCTAACTATTTTATGACCTCGGTTGGTCATATAATGGGTGCAAGGATTGAGACGGATATGAGACGTGATTTGTTCTCTCATTTACAAAGGCTTTCCTTTACCTTTTATGACAACACAAAGGTTGGCACAATTATGTCACGAATGACAACGGACCTTTTTGAGGTCACGGAATTTGCGCATCACTGTCCCGAGGAATTTTTCATTGCAGGAATTAAGATAATTTGCGCTTTTATCATTCTTTGTCATATGAATGTAACGCTTACACTAATTATTTTTGCAATCATTCCGATTATGATTATTACGCTTATTTATTTCAGACGTAGAATGAAAAGGAATTTTGCAAAATCAAAGCAACAAATTGGTGAGCTAAATTCGCAAATTGAGGACAGCTTGCTCGGAATAAGGGTTACTAAATCCTTTGCAAGTGAGGAGCTTGAGGGAAAAAAGTTTGATGCCGGCAACTGTGAATATTTAAGGCTCAAAAAGGAACGCTATCATATAATGGCAGGCTTTCATTCCACTACTCGTCTTTTTGATGGAATTATGTATATTGTGGTTGTGCTTGTTGGCGGTATTTTCCTTGTAAATAATAAAATCACTGCTCCTGACTATGTTGCTTATCTTCTTTTTGTAACAACGCTGATTACCTCAATTCGCAGAATTGTAGAATTTGCAGAGCAATTTCAAAACGGAATGAGTGGAATTGAACGTTTTATGGAAATTATGGATATTGAGCCAGAAATTAAGGACTCCAAGGATGCAAAGGATATTGAAAATGTCAAGGGAAGTGTCGAATTTTGCGATGTTTCCTTTGGATATGAGGCTGACAAGGGTAGGGTGCTTACAAATCTAAGTCTTTTTGTAAATGCAGGTGAAAACATTGCTCTTGTAGGTCCTTCGGGTGGTGGAAAAACAACGCTTTGCTCCCTAATTCCAAGATTTTACGAGGCTGACAGCGGTAGCATTTTAATTGACGGTGTTGATATTAAGAATATTACTCTACACTCCTTACGAAAAAGCATTGGGGTTGTGGCACAGGATGTTTATTTGTTCTCTGGTAGCATCAAGGAAAATATTGCCTATGGCAAGGACGATGCAACTGATGAGGAGATTAAGCACGCAGCTATGCTAGCTGGTGCTAGTGAATTTATCGAGGCACTGCCAAATGGTTATGATACCTATGTTGGCGAACGTGGTGTTAAGCTTTCGGGCGGACAAAAGCAAAGAATTTCAATCGCCCGTGTATTTTTAAAGAATCCGCCTATTTTAATACTCGATGAGGCTACAAGTGCTCTTGATAATGAAAGTGAAAGACTTGTGCAAGGCTCTCTTGAAGCTCTTGCAAAGGGTAGAACAACCTTTACTATTGCGCACAGGCTTACAACAATCAAAAATGCCGACAGAATTTTGGTGCTTACTGAAAATGGCATTGAGGAATCCGGAACACACTCGGAGCTACTTAAAAAAGGTGGCATTTATGCAGGTCTTTACAGCTTATATTCGGCTGAATAATTCAAAAAACGCAGACACGTGTCTGCGTTTTTTGTTTATAAATATTGTCTTATGTCGCTTGCGAGATTTTGTTCAAGGCTAATAAGTCGCTTAGTGATGTCCTTTGAGGTTTCATCGGCAGCCTTGTATTGATTGAGGTATTTGCTAAGGGATTTTACTCCCATATTACAGCCGTCAGTGATTAAATCTGCCACAACATGGTCGGAATCATTCATCACGAGCTTTACGTTTGTTTTTATCCAGCTCATTCCCTTTACTAGTGGATTTGGATTTTTTCCGTCGTCGTGATACTTATCAAGTAGCTGTTGCATTTCATTGCCAAGCTTTTCGTGGTCATCCCTACATTTAATGAGCTTTTTTTCAAGGTCGTCGGACTTTACATAGCTTAGCACGTCGTTGATTGAGTTTACTCCCATTTTAACTCCTGAATCACACTCACGAAGCAGTCTTATTGTGTCTTTTTCTATCATATTTTTTCTCCTTTTGTTTTTTTGTATTATTTACCAAAACGTTTGATTTTAAACACAGGGCTACATATTTTTTTGGCTTTGAGTAAAAATATCAATGAGGTGATTTTATGTGTACTGCGATTAGTGAGTCTTTAAATGGTCATTTGCTTGGGCGAACGCTTGACCTTGATTTTTCACTTAATGAACGTGTTTGCATTGCTCCAAGGGGCTATGATTTTAAGTTTTTGCATGAAACAGCTATTTCAAATTACGCAATAATCGGTGCTTGTCATATTGCAAACGATATTCCTCTTTTTTATGATGGAATGAATGAGCACGGGCTATGCATGGCTGGGCTAAATTTTCCTGCGCTTGCGAAATATAACGAGGTGCACTCTGGACAAATAAATGTTGCATCCTATGAGCTTATTGCATTTATTTTAAGGCAATGCAAGGACGTTGGACAGGCTTTTTCGCTTTTAAAAAGAATAAATATAACAAACGAAAGCTTTTCAAATGAATTACAAAGCACCCCCTTGCACTGGATTATTGCCGATAAGAGTGGTTGTCTTGTTGTTGAACCGACCGAGAGTGGGACAATGGTTTATGAAAACCCTTTAAGGGTTTTGACGAATGCTCCGTCGTTTTCGTACCACCTTACGAATGCTTGCAATTATATGGGGCTTTCATCCTTTGGGCAAAAAAGCACGCTTGCTAAGAGCTTTGAGTTCAAGGCGTATTCAAACGGAATGGGTGCAATCGGCTTGCCCGGTGATTTTTCCTCTGCTTCAAGATTTGTACGTGCTTTATTTTCAAAAAATCACGCATCGATTTACGATGATGAGGTTTATCGAGCCTTTAGTATTTTAAGCACGGTTTTTATTCCCTTAGGATGTGTAAAAACGGACACTGGTCGTGATGTTTGCACCATTTACACAAGCTGTATGAGTAGTGATACGGGAAATTATTATTTTAGTCTTTATGGCTCAAAAAGAATTATGTGCGTAAGAATGAATGATGTAAGCCTTGACGCAAAATCTCTTTTTTCTTATAGCATGAGGGCGGATAGTGAGTATAAGTTTTTAAATTAAAAAAGGACACCGAGTGTCCTTTTTTCTATATTTCAAGCTCGACATAAATTCCATAGTGGTCTGAGGGAAATTTGCCGTCAATCGTTTCATCAATAAGCTTTTGGGTTATTGGCTTTATCTTGTTATCAATAAAGCAGAAATCAATATGCTCATCATCTACCTTGCCGTAGCCGTGGTAGGTTGTTCTTTGGTCATTTGTGGTAAGAGCATTTACATCGGCAAAGTGCTTTATCATTTCCTCATAGCCTACGCTATCTGGTCTCATATTAAAATCGCCTGTTATAATTGTTGGATGTGTTGATATTTTTTGGCTATATTCATATATAAGCTTGGAGCTTGCCCTTTGTCCCTTATCGCCAAAGCCGTAATGGGTGTTCATATAGGTAAAAAGAGTGCCTGTTTTCTTTTCCTTTAATATTACATACTCACACATTCTAAAGCAATTATATAGCTCATCCCAGCCACGTGATTCGGCATTTGGTGTATCAGAAAGCCAAAAATACCCCTTGTCAATGCACTCAAATCTGTCCCTTTTCCAAAGAATTGGTGCTGACTCTTTTTCGCTTTGTGAACGATATTTATTAAAAATTTCGTACTCGGGATATAGCTTTGGAATTAGCTCATCCCATTTTTCTGTATATTCCTGAAGAGCAATTATATCAGCATCATATTTGCTTATTATCTTCGCAAGACGAGGTGCTCTTTCTTTAATTGAGTTGCCATTTGGGTCATCACAGCATCTTATATTAAAGCTTATCAAGTTAAGTTTCATTAGTTTTCTCCCTTAATACCTTTTGTAAATTAGTTACGCTTATTTCTCTTGGCATGCTTTTGTCCGAGTATGCCATTGATATTGCAAGACCTGCTACCTCACCAATTGAGCAAACGGTTGGCATTATTCGGTATGATGCCTGTGCTCCGTGGTCGGATGAAATGCATCTACCCACAACGAGCATATTATCTATCTCCTTTGGTAATAGTGAACGATATGGAATGGTATAGTATTCTCCGTCCTTAAAGTAGTGGTGTGAGGTGCCTGTGCCCTCGGGGCTATGAATGTCTATTTCGTAGCAACACGCAACTACTCCGTCCTCAAATTTAGTAAGGGACAGGCAGTCCTGCTCTGTAAGAACATATTCTCCAACAATTTTTCTACTTTCACGGACTCCGATTTCCTCAGCTGTTGACAAAATGAAGGCTTCCTCCATTCCGTCAGCATATTTTTTAAGGAAGTCAAACAGCTCAAAGACCTGTTTTCTTGCAATTATTTCCGCCTCGGTTTTTTCCATTGCACTTGTTGGGTTCTTTTTTACAACTCGTGTGGTGTTGAAATGGAGAACATTTTTAACTGGGGTGTGAAAAACCAAAATATTTTCACGAGGATTGATAAGCTCACCATTTGCAAGGCTTTGCTTGTATTGCTCCTGTACTCTTGGCAGTGAGTCAAAGAATCGCTTTGTGTCTATGTTGCCAACTCTGAAGCAAAGAGTCATTGGCTGACACAGGTTATCGCTTTGACGTCCTAAAAGAGTTTTACAGCCCGATAAATATGAAAGCTGTGCATCTCCTGTTGCATCAATAAAGTAGCTTGCGCAAAGCTCCATTTCTCCCTCAACGGTTGCAACAGTGATTGATTTTATGCTTTTTTTATCCTTAGTTACATGGCAAAGATATGCGTGATAAAGCAAATCAACATTATTTTCCTGCGCCATTTCGTTAAGAATCAGTTTAAGTCTTTCATTATCAAAATGAGAGCCATATAAAAGTGCATTTGCTTTTTCTAGCCTATTTACAATTTCCTTAAAGATGCTGTATGAAAAATCAACTGTTTTTTTATTTATGGTTGTGAAATTTGGCATAAATGGAGTTACTAAGCCATTTGTACTCGCCCCACCCAGCGAGCTTGATTTTTCTACAATTAAGACATTTAGTCCATTTCTTGATGCGGATATTGCACTAGCAAAGCCTGCAAGTCCTCCGCCTACGACAATTAAATCATATTTTTTCATATTTGCTCTTTCGTTTCCTCGGCTAGTGCTTCGTATAGCTTTTGTACAAAATGCTCATCGCTTATGCTCACATATTGGAACTCGTTTAGTACACATTCGATTGATTCCTTGAATTTTGAATTATCTATATTGATTCTGATAATTGGCTTATCCTTATCATCGGCAATTCCTATTTCACGGTTTACCCATTTTGATTTTGTTGCACTTTCTGATGAAAAAAGAATAAATTGCTTACAGCTACTTACCTTGTCAAGAATCATTTCTTGCCAGTTTGAGCCTGTTTTTATTCCCTCATCGTACCAAATTCTGTACCCCTTTAAGCGCATTGATTCAATGATTGGCAAAACAATTTGCTTATCATTATGGGCATAGCTGACAAACAAATATGGCTTATTTCCCTTATATGGACAAGCGATTCCGTTGTTGCTTTTCTGTATTTCTGGCTCGATTATTCTTTTTAGCTGATTTAGCGCATCATCTATTCCAAAGCCGTATTCTTGGTCATCGTATATTACAAGATTATCGTAGATTTCGATGTTTTCAAGGTATGTCCTTTTAAGCTCGTGTCCTACGCAGACTCTTTTTTTAATCTCTGCCTCGGTTACATTGTCGTATTTTTTAACTGTTCCTACAAGAGAGCTTTCCTCAATATAAACAAATATGGTTTTTACAAGTGATGAATCATATGCCGATTTTATTTCTCTTATGATTTCTGGGTCCTTTGCAGATACGGTTAATACTCCGTTGGTTTTTCCGTTTATAGCATCAAAAAATATTTCCTTTTTAAAGCCTATTATTTTTTCATCAACCTTGTATTTAAAATCCCAGCTATCACTTTCTTCCTTGCTTACCTGTGTTTTGCTTGCTCGTGTGTTCCAAGCATCATCAGAGCTTTTTTGCTCTTGCTTTTTAATTATTTCTAGTCCTAGCTGACAAAATAGCTTTTCTGCCCTTTGCCCTAGCTCACCTGTAAGCCCTGTTATAATAAATAGCATATTGCCCTCCTATTTAACTTTGTTCTAGTAAAAGAATATCATATTTTTAGACCTTTTTCAACCTTTACGAACAAAAAAGGAGTGCCAGTGCACTCCTTATTTTAAAATTTGGTCCATTGCAAGAAGTCTTCTCTTTGCAAAGGAAAGAATTTGTGAAAGGTGGTCAACCTTGTTTGATGGGATGCTTCCCCACTTTTTGTTTTCTGCTGTCCTTACAACGTCTGGAATCATTGCAAAGAAGCTTACAAAGTTCTGTTCGATATTTTCGTAGCTAAGTGCTCCTTGTCTTAATTCAATGTAACGGCTTACTACCTTATCAAAGAAGTTTATATAAATTTTCTCCCAAAGAAGGTTGTAATTATCATGGCTACGTCCTGCGTCTGATCCGCCATTTGCAAGATTGCTGATTTTGTGAGTGTTTTCGTTGAATGCAATTTCTCCGTTCCACTTCATTCCCCAGGTGCCGTCCATATCATAAACGCTTGAGAACCAAACCTTGCCGTCATAGGTTGCCCACAAAATATTTTTGCTTATGTTGTCATCTGCACACATTACAAAGGTATAAATCATTGAGTCTATGCACTTATCAATATCGGCATACTCGGATATTCCATTTTTAAAGGCCTCACCGTCATTGTTCATAACAAATCTTATAAGGTTATTCATACTGGTAACAACCCAGCTTGTGTCGTTGTCAACTGTGCTTTCCTCATTAGATGCGAATTCAAGCTCCCAGCCTGATGAGCCCATATTTGTCGTTGATATTTCCTCTCTGAACGCATTTGATTTCTTCCAGTCGGCTGCCATCATAATTGCTTGGTTTTTGAGGTTAGAATCATCCATTCCGAACATCCACTTATCCTTTGGAATGTTCATTGTGTAAATTCCGTGAAAATTACCGTTGTTGTAAACTATGATTGGGAATCCATCAATTGCTCCACCATTTGCAAGTGACGAAAGCTCATCCTTATTAACATTTCTTGTTGAAATTATATCGCCATAGATTTTTCCAGAAACAACATTTCTTGCCTGTGAATAATCTACATAATTTGCCTTCATACAATACTTGTGCTCCTTGCCCCATGAGCTGTCAAACACTACCTTCTTTTTTGCTCCTGTTTCATCAACTAGTCTTATTGAATAGTTTTTCTTTGGTAGTGATGCACTTGAAGCACCCTGTATTCTTGTTTCTGCCTTACAAGAAAATTGCTTTTTTTCATCCTCGTAGGTAAAGTCCATTGTTGTTCTTGTGCTTGTGCTTGTACCTATTTTTGAAAGGTCTCCGTTTAAATCAACTATTGGAATATTTATATCATCAGAAAGAATTGTTTTATATATTTTGTTTTTGATTTCAGTTGAGGTAAAGATTCCTGCGTGAATTACGGTTCCACCCTCCATTACTATGGATTCAAGAGTCATTTTTTCTCTATTAAACTGTGTATTGCAGACTGTACAATATCCGTCTGGATTGCACATATGGTACTCCTGTGTCGGTGCCTTTGGAGTGGTTCTTGTGTTTTCACAGGTGGGGCAAAAATATGTCATTGAACCATAGGCACAGCTTGGCTTAACCTCGTCAATGAGCTCCCATTCGTGCTTTAATGCAGTTCCCTCTGTTTTTTTACAGATTGTGCAGATTTTGGGGCTAGTGCAGGTTGCTTCATTCCAAGAATGCTCAATTGGTTCTCTTATAGTTGCCTTGCATCTTGTGCAGATTTGCTTTTCATCGCAATACACCTCGCTTGGTGTATGTCCAAGAGGCTCTCCGTCTGTTTCCTTGCAAAGCTTACAATGTCTTGGTGCTGTACAGCTTGGAGCAATCCAATAGTGCTCTACGAGCTCTCCAACCTCTGAGCACACTGTGCAAATCTTATTTTCCTCGCATTTTGCATCATTCCAGGTATGGTCAAAGCCTAGCTTTTCCTTTCCACAACCTGTGCACTTTTGTGGCTCTGTGCATTTTCCCGTCGTGTAGGTATGCTCTGCTAGGTCGCCCTCAACAGCTCCGCATTTTGTACAGGTTTTCGGAGTTGTGCAATTTGCCTCTGTAAACTCGTGCTCACAGCCACAAGAAGCAAGTGCCAACACGAGAAAAATCATTATAGTAAAAATTAAAATTATTCTTTTCATATTTGCTCCTTTCTAGTGAGCCTATTATATAAAATTATAACACAAATAATTTTGTATTGCAACTATTTATAATTTTAAAAAAGCACCCAAACAGGTGCTTCTTATTAGTATTATTTTTTACAGTCTTTAAAAACATCCTCACAACCAACAAAAACAATCTTATCGTCTCTTTTTACAACTCCTCTTGTAAAATCATCTTCGTTTTCGTCTAAATAGTCAAGCATATCTTCTTCTGTTCGTTCTGTATAAGCTTTCTTTTTGCAGTAAACAAGCACTCCTCCTTTTTTGTAATCGCAATACTTATCTTGTGGCAAAACAGCAATTATGTATTCTACAACTCTAGATTTTATTTCCATAGAGACAGGGGCTTTTTTAATTTTTGAGCATAAAGATTTGCCGTGCAAAAAGCTTCGTTCTTTACTTAACCGTCACCTCCAGAATAAAAAAAGCAACCCATTTGGGTTGCTTTGTTTTGAGACGAGTTGACAAAAAAGATGCCGCTTAAATTATTGAATAATTTTCGATAGGTTGGTAACCACAAGCTCGCCAAGATCGTTTTTTTCAAAAATTATTTCGTATTCGTCGCCGCTGATCATAACAATGAATTTTATCATATCTATTCCATCGGTGAATTCTTCAAGCGTGTCGGGAACGCTGGGAACAAAGACTTCAATATATCTATCAAAGAATCCTCTTTCTCCACTTTCTGAATATGTGACGGAGGAGTCAAATTCTACGGACACATCGTTTTCGTATGTGCTTAATATAACCGCATCCGATTTTATATACTCTTCTGCTTTTTCCCTATAGACATCAAAATATTCCTGCCTTTTATTCGCTGCCGAAACTCCTTGAATTACAAAGAAAATACTGGCTCCGATAAAGCAAACTGCAAAAACACCGAGTAAAATGAAAAGCAATTTTTTGTTTTTCATATCTTCACCGCCTTTCCGGTTTTATTATAGCACAGTTTTCGGTGTTTTTCAAGACACGAGGAGGAAAGAAGTGAAATATTCGGCTGACGCCGAATGTGAAATAATTTCCTTGCGGAAATTGTGAAATATCTCACTCCGTTCGATGTGAAATGAAATTCGTCCTTCACATTTGCGAAGCAAATATTTCACAGCGAAGCTATTTCACTTGGCGAAGCCAAATTTCACTCGCCGCAGGCGAATTTCGTTAAAAAAAGCACATCTGCGTTGCAGATGTGCTTTTTTCTGGAGGTGACGGTCGGATTTGAACCGACGAAAAACGGTGTAGCAGACCG
>JAZQHJ010000148.1:0-10631 GCA_045540515.1 Eubacteriales bacterium | reverse complement strand
GGAGGCTATGATGTACAAGATTGAGGGCGAGGACCTATACCTTATTGGTACTAGTGAGCACTCAATGATTGGTAAATACATTGATACAATTGTTCCTGAGGATTCCCTACCACACGCACTTACCTCTTATTCTCCTTGCTTCCGTAAGGAAAAGGGTGCGCACGGCATTGAGGAACGTGGCGTTTATAGAATTCACCAGTTTGAAAAGCAGGAAATGGTTGTTATCTGCAAGCCAGAGGAAAGCATGATTTGGTTTGATAAGCTATGGCAGAATACAGTTGACCTATTCAGGACTCTTGACATTCCTGTAAGAACTCTTGAATGCTGTTCTGGTGACCTTGCAGACTTGAAGGTTAAGAGCATTGACGTTGAGGCTTGGTCTCCTAGACAAAAGAAATACTTTGAGGTTGGCTCTTGCTCAAATCTTAGCGATGCACAGGCAAGACGTTTAAGAATTAGAGTGAACGGTAAGGACGGCAAGTACTTTGCCCACACTCTTAACAACACAGTTGTTGCTCCACCTAGAATGCTTATTGCATTCCTTGAAAACAATATGAATGCTGACGGTAGCATCAATATTCCAAAGGCTTTACAGCCTTATATGGGTGGCAAAGAGGTTATTTGCAAGAAATAAAATTCAGGCACGGAAAATCCGTGCCTTTTTTATTGACACATAATATTTATTGTGGTAGAATAATATTGTAAAAAACAACTTTTCGAGGTGGATTATGGAATACAAAATGAACATTGCTGGAATTGAAAGAGCCTTGCCTCTTTGCAGACTTAACGACGAGCTTTATATTGCTGCCTTTGTTATCTTTGGTGACCCAGAGCTTACTACTGCTTGTGCTAAGGCGTTGCTTGACAGAGCCCCAGAATATGACTACATAATTACAGCCGAGGCAAAGGGTATTCCTCTTGCCCATGAAATGGCACGTCTTGCAGGAAATCAAAAATATATGCTTGCACGTAAGGGACCTAAGCTTTATATGAGAGATATTATCTCTGTTAAGGTTCGTTCTATTACAACTAGCAAGGAGCAAGCGCTATATCTTGACGGATATGATGCTAAGCTTATGAGGGGCAAGAAAATTCTAATCGTTGACGACGTTATTTCAACAGGTGAATCACTTCGTGCAATTGAGGAGCTTGTTCACTCTGCTGGTGGTAATATTTGTGGCAGAATGTGTATTCTTGCCGAGGGTGATGCAATTTCTCGTGGAGATATTACATATCTTGAAGAATTGCCACTATTCCACGCTGACGGAAGCGTAATTAAATAAACAAAAAAGAGGGGGCATTTCGGTAGGTAACCGATTTGTTCTCTCTTTTTGATTATAATGCCGACTACGTACGATTTTGACACGTGGTCGGTTTTTTATAAAAGAGGGGCAAAAATGCGAACAAGGGAACGGAAGGCTCGTGTGAAAATGTTTGCCTTTAAATCCTTTTTCTCAATTTTAATACAAAAATTAAAGGTAGTGTCAAAATCATTCTTTATATCTGCAATACATGAGCAATTATACATCCAAACACCATTTTCAAAGTGATGCACCAAGCTTCTGTAATCAAGATTTATTGTGCCCACCATTGCATATTCATCATCGGCTAAATATGTTTTTGCGTGAATAAAGCCCTTTTTATATTCATAAATCTTCACCCCTGCATCAATAAGCCTTCCATAAAAGCTTCTTGTCATTGAAAAAACTAGCTTTTTGTCTGGAATATGAGGAGTTATTATTCTTACATCGACTCCTCTAAGGGCTGTGTTTTCAATTGTTGTGCATAGCTCATTATCAATAATAAGATAGGGGGTTGTTATATAGGCATATCTTGTTGCATTATTTAAAATTGCTTGAATTATTGATTTTGATACTGCTCTTTGATAAAGTGGTCTTGGCCCGTCTCCAAAAGGCACAATGTAGCCATTTTCTTGTGCTCCTTCAGATACAGGATAATAGTTATGCATTGCTTTTGGCATATTTTTTACATTTACTCCATAGTCAAAAAGAAATAGTCTTGTAAGCTCCCAGACAGCATTTCCGAGTAATCTTATTCCGCCATCCTTCCAGTGTCCAAAGCGCATTACCTCATTTATATATTCATCTGCTAGATTAACTCCACCTGTATAGCCAACCCTTCCGTCAATTACCGCAATTTTTCTATGGCTACGATTATTAAATTCTCCGTTTGTTCCCGCCATTAGCATTGAAAATGGGGTCGCATCAATGCCGTCCTTTTTCAGTGATTTATAATAAAATGCAGGCAAGGTGTTCATACAGCCTATATCATCATATACTACCTTGACCTCAACACCACTTTTTGCCTTTTGCTTTAATATTTCAAGTATTTCATCCCAAAGCTTTCCCTCTTCAATTATAAAATACTCTAAAAATATAAATTTTGTTGCTCCTTTAAGGTCATTTATTAAGCTAGCACACATTTTCTCGCCCGATGAAAAATATTCCACCTCGGTTTTGTCAAAAATATGCGTTTTTGCAATTTCACAAAGCATTTTTGCCTGTGTCACTGCTCTTTCATTTTCTCCTTCAAGTGCTTTTAGCTCATTTGCGTCGTTCTTTTTATATGCTCTATCATCTAAATCCTTTAATCTTTTTACGTATTTTTTCTTAAAGGTACGTGAGTACAGCATAAGATAAAGCATAAACCCTGCAACTGGCAAAATCAGAACAACTAATAGCCACGGCACCTTGTAGTCTGGATTGTCGTTTGATGCAATTATTCTTATCACGCATACAATTTCAGTAATGTATGCAAGGATATAAAAATAAGGAATATAGTAGCAAAGCAAAAGCACCACTGCAATTACTGCAACTAGCTCTGCAATTGTAAGAACCATAGCAATTATAAACCTTAATGGGATATAGTTAATTTGCTTTTCAACTGTTTGACTTCCAATCTTGTATTGATATTTTCTTTTCATGCTCCCTCTCCTTTTTTATATTATTATCCTTGCCATTTATAAACCAAATATAAACTGCAAAAAGAGGCATATGCCTCTTTTTTATTTGCTTTGTGCGTATTCTATGCGCTTGTTTGCCTCCTCCCAGCTTGCCTTGCTTTCTGCCTTAACTGCTTCAAAATTTACCTTGTCAACCTCGTGCTGTGCTTCATATCAGAAAACGCATTTTTAAAAAAATGCTTTATTCCCCTAGCGTTTTTTCTTTTAGTCGTTGTTTAAGATTTCATCGCTTAATGCAATTATCTTGTCGGCATTCTTCTTTTTTGCCTTTTCTACCATTTTGTTGTAGATTGGATAGGTTACGCCTGTTAGGGTAAGTCCTACTACTCCAATTACAATTCCTGCGACCATAAGTGGTGTGCCACTACCGATTACTCCCATTGCAAGGCACATACCTGTACCTAAAACAAGTGATGAAAGTGAGCCAAAGATGTATGAAAAGATTGTTGCTCCTCTTTTTGTGCTTCTGTGGAGCCTTTTTAGCTCATCAAGTCTTGTGCTTTCTTCCTTTACCTCGTACTCGCTTTTGATTTTGTTTACCATTGCCTTTTCGTTTTGTGTCATTTTGATTTACCTCGTTTCGTTTTATTTTGTTTACAATGACATTATACGGTAGAGTTGTAAAGAAAAAATCAAAGAGTTGTATTTGTTTTGAATTTGTTTTGTTAAGGTTTTGTAAAAGAAAAGAGGGCTTTATTTCTCGCCCTCATTTAATAGCTCCTCGGATAGTCTTAAAATTTCTGGTCCGTGCTTTTCCTTATTTCTTTTTAGTACCCATTTATATACTGGATATGCAAGGGCTATGGCAGGAGTACCTGCTATTGCAACCAGAGCTCCCACTATAATTAGTCCCCATTCAAGCACCAAGGCAAGTCCTGTGCCAAATATCAATGCGCCGATAATGCCAAGGACAAGAGCAATGCAGGTTGCTGAATTATTTACATAGGCATTGAGCCTTCTTAGCCTTTGTAGCTTACCCTCCTCTGTTTTGGGTGGCTGATACTGGCTTTTGATGCTTTCAATTTCCTTTCGTTCAGCGTCGCTTGGCGCTAAATAGGTATAGTTAAATTGTTCCATTCCCTTTAATTCCCTTTAATTTCCTTTAATTTTATTTTTGCCTTAACTAGCATAAAAGCTCCCAGTCCCAGTGTAAAGGCACACACAAAGGAGCCAGATAATGCGTTGAATGTTCTTGACATACTGTCAGAATCTGAAAATTCACTAAGCAGAGCTGTTTGTAATGCAAGCATTGACACAAGCGCATTTGCAAGATTTATATTCATTATGCATCTTACTGAATAGTCGCTTTCCCTTTTGTACTTTACTATGTTTATTATTGCAATTGTTATTTTGTAAAAGGCAAAGGTAGCAACAGCATAAATTATAAGTCCTGTGTATCTGAATGTTCTGTTTATATACACCATTTGTATAACTGCAACTGTAAGTGCAAGGCTTATAAGCACTAAAAAGCCACCGCATCTTTTATATGCCCTTAGCTGTAAAAGCTCGCTTTGCTCGTTTCTTTTTTTGTAGGTAAGAATACCACCACGAACAAGAGCCATTGACAGATAGTAAATGCACAGCATTAAAAACCATACGGAGTGTTCAAGAATTGACATAGCGCCGTGTAGCAGTGCAAATATGGTATTGATAACAAAGGCAAGTCTTATTTTGTCAACTCTTTTAAATTTGCTATTTAAAAATAAATAGCATTTTCTTGCTCCCCTGCCTACCGATTTAAAAAATGAGGTAACGGCTTTAAATACCTTTGCAAAAAAATTCTTTATTTTTTTCATATGTCCTTTAATTTTACGACAAAGGTGCTTCCCTTGCCGACCTCGCTTTGAACGGAGATTTCTCCGCCCAAAATGTCAATTATTTTTTTAACCAGTGCAAGTCCTAAGCCGTTTCCAATCGTTTGATGAGAGGTGTCCGCTTGATAGAATTTTTCAAAAATTCTTTGACCGACCTCGTTTGAAATTCCTATTCCTGTGTCGCTTATTTTTATTTCAGCATACTCACCATTTCTCTTTAATGAGGCTGTAATTTTACCCTTGGAGGTGAATTTTAATGCATTTGAAAGCAAATTATTTATTATTATTTCAATATAGCTTCCTTCGCTTCTTATGCTCACCTCATCAAGCTCACATTCGAGCAGTAGCCCCTTTGCTGAAATAAGCTCCTCGTATTCAACAAGGATATTTGTAAAAAGCTCGGTTAGGTTAATTTGCTCAGGGCTTAGCTTTAATGCTTGGCTTTCAAGCTTGCTTAGCTGTAATATATTAGTAATTAAGCTACTTAGTCTTTTAGAGGCATTAAGTAACGCCCTTGTGTGCTTTTGCCTTTGCTCATAGCTAAGGCTCTCATCCTGTAAAAGCATTGCATAGCTTTGAATTATTGCAAGTGGAGTTTTTATCTCGTGTGATACGTTTGAGATAAAGTCCGTTTTTAGTATTTCGCTTTTGCTCAGCTCCGATGCCATTATGTTAAGGTTGTCCATAATTTCATCAAATTCGGTGTATTTATCGTAGGTGTGGGCAATTTCAAGCCTTACGCTAAAATCGCCCGATGCAATTTTTTCAGTTGCGCTTATTATTCTTTTTACAGGTCTATCCACCATTATTTTACGTCTTATTATATCAAAAACGGTTATAACAACTGAAAGAATTATTATCATTATTAAAATTAAAACAGCAATAAGACTTTTGTTGCTTGTTTTTTTAATTATAAAATCATATACCAAAATTGCAATTTGCATAACTAGGGCAACAAGAACAAAAAAGCTTATTGCTCCTACCACTGTAAAGCTACTTCTCTTTGGCTTTCTTTTCATTTTAGCACCACCTTATAGCCAAGGCCGTGAACTGTTACAATTTCAAAGCCGTCGCACTCTGCGGTTTTTTCTCTTATCTTTGCCATATAAACGTCAACCGTGCGTGAGGTTGCACTTGAATCGTAGTCCCAAAACTCCTCCATAAGCGCAGAACGAGTAAAGGTTCTTTTTGGATATGAAAGGAGCTTGAATAAAATATCAAATTCTCTTACAGTTAAGGAAATTTCCTTGCCATTTACAAGAGCAGTGTGCTCCTCCTTATTCATTGTAAAATTGCCGATTGTGATTTCGTTGTCGTTTTTGATTTTTGCACGTCTTAATATTGCGTTGATTTTCACAAGGAGCAAATCAATATCAAAGGGCTTTGTTATATAATCATCAATTCCTATTTGATAGCCAAGTAGCTTTGATGGCTTGTCATCCTTTGCACTCATAAAGATAATTGGCAGGGCTGCATCATTGCTTCTTAAATTTTTCGCAAGCTCAAAGCCGTCCATTTTTGGCATCATTATATCGGTTAAAACAAGGTCAAGCCTTTGTTCAAAGCTTTTTTCAAGGGCTTCAAGTCCGTCATAGGCAGAGATAACCTCAAATCCACTTCCTCTTAAACATGTAGAAACAAAGCGATTAAGCTCCTTTTCGTCCTCTACTACTAAAATTCTTGCCATTTTAAGCCCTCCTTTGCCATTTTACCTAGGTATTATAAAATAGAAATGTTGTTGTTTTCTTTGTGTTTTGTGAACTAATTGTAACAAAAAGGGGCGATTTGCCCCTTTTTTTATTTTTGTAGCTCTGCAAAAATACCCCTTACGCTTGGATATATGGATTTATAAATTTGGTACATTTCCTCGTACCTTTCTGTATCCTTTGGTTTAAATGGCTCTGTAAAGCTAATGAGCCTTTGACACGCATCCTCAACACTGCTATATACTCCTGTACCAACACCTGCAAGGATTGCAACGCCGAGCGCAGGTCCCTCAGTTGCCTCAATGGTTTTTACAGGTAGATTAAAGGTTGAGCTTAGCATTTGTCTCCAAAGTGCACTTGTGCCTCCACCACCAACTGCAACCATATCGGAAAGTGGAATATTCATTTCACGTAACACCTGTACACAATCACGAAGTGAGTAGGTTACTCCTTCAAGCACGGCACGTAGAAAATGCTTCTTTTCGTGTATTGCGCTTATGCCAAAAAACATTCCTCTTGCATTTGGGTCAAGGTGTGGGGTTCTTTCGCCCATTAGGTAAGGTAGGAATAAGAGCCTATTTGCTCCGATTTCAACCTCACTTGCAATCTCATCAATTTGCTTATATGAAAGCTCGGGGGCAAAATTTGTTCTAAACCATTTTAGTGACAGTCCAGCACCCTGAGTTACGCCCATTACGTGCCATTTTCCTGGCACTGCACAGCAGAAGGTGTGAACCCTTCCCGCCTTATCAATCACTGGCTCATCTGTGTGAGCATATACAACTCCACTTGTACCTATTGTGGTAAATGCCTTGCCTGCTGTAACTGCTCCTGAGCCTATGGCAGCGGCAGCATTATCTCCTGCACCACCTACAACAGGAACCCCTTCTAAAATTCCAATTCCCGTTACCTTGCCCGTTATCTCAACGCTTTCATATACAGGGGCAAGAAGGCTTTTGTCAATATTTAATTTTTGAAGCACCTCATCACTCCAGCATCTGTTTGGTACGTCAAGAAGCTGCATTCCACTTGCATCGGACACCTCTGTTGCAAATTCACCTGTTAGGCGATAGCGAATGTAGTCCTTTGGCAAAAGGATTTTTGCACATTTTGCATAGTTCTGGGGCTCATTATTTCTTACCCAAAGAATTTTCGAGGCAGTAAAGCCTGTAAGGGCAGGATTTGCTGTAATTTCTACAAGCCTTTCCTTGCCAACAAGCTCGGTAATTTCTTCACATTCCTTGCTTGTTCTTTGGTCGCACCAAATAATTGAAGGTCTTATTACGTTTCCGTCCTTGTCAAGCATTACAAGTCCGTGCATTTGTCCACTAAGTCCTATTCCACAGATATTGTCAACGCCCTCTGATACATATTTTAGAGTTTCATAAACGGCATTATACCAGTCCTGTGGGTCCTGCTCCGCCCAGCCGTTTTGTGGCTGATACATTGGATATTCCACTGTTTTTGAACGGATTTTGTTGCCAAATTCATCGAAAAGAACTGTTTTTGTTCCCGATGTTCCTATATCTACGCCAATTAAATATCTCATTTTGGTTACCTTCCTTTTTTATTCTAATATTATTCTACTATATTACAAAAATGTATTCAAGACAAAAAAACAAAATTAGCCGAAAAACTCGGCTAATTTTGTATGTTTTAATCAACCACGATATAAACTGGGTTTTCTGTTACATTTACACTTACATATCCGATATCATCGCTGTATAGCTTACTTGTTACGCCGTCAATGTCTCCATATACAGCCTCAACAAGTGTTGCTGTGTCTGCATCAATTCTTACCTGATAATTCTTGTGTACTGTTCCGTCGGAGGTTCCAGACCATACGGCAAAGGCTGTCTTGCCCTGTGCATTTTGATATTTATAAACATAAACGTCGCTTTCGTATGGGGTAATGCTCTCAACAAAGGTGTAATCACCAAGAGTATTCTTTAAGGTGTAAAGGTAGTAGTAGGAGTCCTTCTTAACCTCAACCTTATTTCCATTTGCATCATACTCGTATGCAATAACACCAGAGGTACCGAACTTACCAACGCTTTCCTCCTCAATGCCTGTGTCCTCACACATATACATTGTAGCCTTGTCAATTCCGATTCCTGAAAGGAGCAAGTATGTTCTTGTCAGCCACATTGCCTGAACCTGCCTGCCCGTGTAATCACCATATGCGTGTGATGAGTTTACTGTTGCGTAGCTTTGGTTTGTATCCCAGCCAAATTCGGTAATCCATACCTCCTTTTCGCTGTAATACTTATTTCTTATGCCAACAAGCTGTGAAAGTATTCCTGCGATATTTGCCTCCTCTGGGCTCATACCGACATTTGCACTTGAACCGTTTCCAAGGGTGATTGACTTGCTCATATAATGGTGAACATTAAAGGCATCAAGGGCAACCTTGCTGTCCGGTCTGTTTGCCTTCATCCAGTAGCAAAGTGCGGTAATGTACTCGTTGCTTATGCTTGAAACACCCGCCATTGCGAGCTTGAAGTCTTCATCGGCATTCTTACCACCAAGGTGGTAGCCTGTGCTTTGTACTGGGGACACCATTGTTCTTGCGTGTCCGTCATAGGCTGCTGATGTAAGGGCTGCAAGCTGATATGCTGAATAGTAGTTATGAACTCCATGCCATGCACCCTCTGGCTCGTTTCCTATTTCAATCCATTTTAGATAGCCGAGTCCTACATAGCTTTGCTTATCAGAATTATGTAGCTTTGAGATTGCAAGAAGTGATGATGATTTGTTTGAGCCATATCTTGCAACAAAGTTAAACATATTATCTGCATATATAAAGTAGGTATGAGGATTCATCTTGTCATAGAAGTCACCCTTTACATAGCTATTGTTTGTTTTGTATGGTAAATTATCGCTTCCTACCTTATAGGACAAATTATAGTTTACTAAATCCCATTGAATACAAGGAATTACGTTGATTCCTGCCTCTGTGTAATTCTTGTATTGATTATCAAAGTTACCCATATAATATGAATTCGTAAAGAATGATGTCTGTCCTGGATAGTCATTTGCCGAGGTATATCCCCAACCAAAGTTACGATATTCTCTTAATACTGTTGTACATTTTACAGAATCAATAGGAGTATTACCTCCACCACCAGCCGTAAAGCCACACATACCTATCATTTCACCGATTGTTGGTAGTGATGGACGGGATTGTGAAATTGCATCATTTGCTCCACACTGGTAGCCATATGCTGTAATTTCGCATGGTGACTCGCCGTCTGTAAAGATTACTTGAATGTATCTTGTGCTTGTGTTGATTGCTATGTCGTTCCAGCCTGTCCTTGTATTTAATACATAGAAGCCGTCCCATAGACTATCGCTTGACATAAAGTCAAGTGGTGTATCACTCCATCTTACCTTTACGCTATATCCCGCAGTGTCAAAATATATGCTCGTCTTGGTTATGTAGTGCATATATTCAAGGTCGATAATTGGTGATAGCTTCATTCCGTATAGAATTGTGTCGTTTGAATCTCTAAATATTCTATCTAGCTTTGTGCTCGGCGCTGTGCTTCCCTGCTCATCAAATAGGCTTGCAAAGGAATTTAGCACCTCTCCGTGATATACGTTTGCACTGTGGTAGTCTATTACCACCTGCTTATCTCCACCAACTCTTGTTACGGCTACATCTCCGTAGTTGCTTCCCTCATATGGTCTTACTGCTACATAGTAGCCCTTGCTTAATGATGCGTCAAGATTTATCTTTAAGGTGATTTCTCTTGTACCACTTACTGTTGCATTTATTTTGGTTGCACTACTGAAATTATCGCTTGTTATTTCGCTTGTGCTATATCTAACCTCGTAGCTTGATTGGTCTGCATATATATTGAATTTTAAGGTTACTACTCCGTTTGCTATGCTATCAACTCTTAGATAGTATATCTTTTCAAGCTCTAATGCTGATACAGTGGAATTTTTAGTAAGCTCACAGCCGATACAGCGCATTACTGCCTCTCCGCTTGATGCCTTGGTTGGTTGCTTTACATAGCTTACTAGCTTTGCATAAATATGTCCCTTGGCTTCAAGGACCTTGTCCTGTGTTTTTCCACATACACAGCTATATGTTGCTACTCCGTTCTCGGTACAGCTAGCCTC
>JAZQHJ010000147.1:0-11401 GCA_045540515.1 Eubacteriales bacterium | reverse complement strand
CATGTTTCCCCAACTCCTTGGCTCACAGAACGACATGGCTACGATCCGACTTGGTTAATAGTATCATCAATGGCAGGAACAACAAGAGACGCAATTGATACAACCTTTGAAAATGAATTTGGAAAGTATAATTTTATTGATACGGCAGGCATAAGACGCCAAAGCAAAGTAGATGATAAGATTGAAAAATATAGTGTGCTAAGAGCTCACATGGCGGTCGAAAGAGCTGACGTTTGTCTTCTTGTTATTGATGCAACCGAAGGCGTAACAGAGCAGGATGAAAAAATTGCAGGTATCGCTCATGAAGCTGGAAAGGCCATAATTATAGTAGTAAATAAATGGGACTTGCCAGAAGTAGAAGAAAAAGATACAGTAAAATATTCTAAAAAAGTTCAAGAAGCGCTTTCATATATGACATACGCACCAATAATGTACGTTTCAGCACTTACAGGACAAAGAATTGTTAAGCTATTCGAACAAATTAACTATGTTTACAATCAATCTAAGATGCGTATATCTACCGGAATGCTAAACGATGTGTTGAATGAAGCGGTAACTAGAGTACAACCTCCTTCAGATAAAGGAAGACGTTTGAAAGTGTATTATATGACACAGACAAGTGTTGCCCCACCTACATTTGTTCTTTTTTGTAATAGTGCGGCACTATTTCATTTTTCATATCAAAGATATATTGAAAATTGTTTAAGAGCTACATTTGGCTTTAAAGGAACACCAATAAAGCTAATTATTAGACAGCGTTCTGAGGAGGATGAAGCAAAGCTATGATAAAGGATGTCTTAGCAAATGGATATTTTTGGTATATAGATAACAATTTTTTTCAAAATACAAAAAACTTTATTTTTGTATTAATAGGATGTATGGTTTTAGCATATCTTTGCGGAAGCTTGAATTTTGGAGTTATAATTTCGAAAAAAAGATATGGTGTCGATATACGTACAGAAGGAAGCCTTAATGCTGGAGCAACAAACATGTATCGTATGCATGGAAAGAAAGCGGCTGCCTTAACATTTTTAGGAGATTTTTTAAAAACAACCCTTGCTGTTGGAATTGGATATTTTATGGCAGGCTATAATGGAGCATATATTGCAGGTATGTTTTGCGTTATAGGACACGCCTTTCCTGTGTTTTTCAAATTTAAAGGAGGAAAGGGAGTTGTGGCAATATCAACTATGTGTCTTTTAACTAATCCGATTGTTTTCCTAGTAATGTTGTTTATTTTTGTTGTGATTTTGTTAGGATATAAAATGGTATCACTTGCATCTGTTATGTGCATGATAGTTTATCCAATGATATTATCTAGTATTGGTGGAATGATTACTAGTCCCGATGGATCACTTGTGCATTATGGACCACATATTTTGATAGCAACATTTACGGCATTATTTGTTGTGTTTTTACACAGACAAAATATAGCTAGAATTTACAACCATACAGAGTCAAAAATTTCATTCGGCAAAAACAAAGAAAAGTCAAGAAAATCTTATAAAGAGGAAGACGAAGAATGAGAAATGTCAAAAATGATATGCTCGAAAGATTTGTTGAACTTACTTGTTGTTTAGTAAAAGAACGTCTTTTGAAAAAAATAATTTTATCCAAGTCTGATTTTGATGATATAAAAAAGAGTGTAATTTCACCAAAAATTATTTCGAACGAATATGTTTTACAGCAAGAAACCTTTTCGAAGGACAACAAAGCATATCATCGTAATTTCTCTAAAAATTTAGAAAACGAATTGCTATCAATCTTTAAGGCGTATTCGCAAATAAATTTAATTTCTGCTGTTGGAGATGCACAGTATATGCGTTCAAAGAGTGGGAAAGAAACAATAATTGGCGAAAAAAATATTAAAAATAACCTTAAAAGCAAAAATGTAGAATTAATTGAATTAGATAGTAATAACAAGACTAAAAAATATATTCTTGATCCTAATACTGAAATGTTTAAGAGACTAGGAATCAGTGATGAAACAGGAAGAGTACGAGACAGAATGCAATCTAAATATAGGCAAATCAATAGATTTATTGAGCATATAGAAGCGATTAAATCAAAATTGCCAAAAAATGAAATTAGTATTTATGATCTTTGCTGTGGTAAAAGTTATTTAAGCTTTGCTGTTTATCATTATTTTAAAAATGTTTTAGGAATGAACGTTCATATGTCTTGCGTTGATTTAAAATCAGATGTTATTGAGTATTGCAACAATGTTGCAAAAAGGCTGTGCTTTGATGACATGAATTTTATTTGTCAAGACATAAATGAGTATCAAATGGAAAGGCATCCTGATCTGGTAATATCCTTACATGCTTGCGATATAGCAACAGACATTGTATTAAGCAAAGCTAGTGAAAACAACGCAACAGTCATACTAGCTACACCTTGTTGTCATCATGAGTTAAATCACACAATAAATTGCAAACCATTAGAATTTGTAACGAAGCATTCGATGTTAAGACAAAAAATGTGCGATGCTTTAACTGATTCTTTAAGACTTTTAAAGTTAGAAAGTGAAGGATACAAGGTTGATGCTCTCGAGCTTATCGATCCTGAGGATACTCCAAAAAATATTATGTTAAGAGCAATAAAAAAGAAAAATATAGATTCAAAAAAACAAAATGAATTAAAGCAAAAATACAATGATGTAAAGAATTTTCTATTAGGCAAATAAAGGAGAATTATGATGGGAATAGAGGTAATAGAGCAAATATCTCATAAGTATGGATCAAATAGCGATTTTGTTCTTGCTGGAGGCGGAAACACATCATACAAGGATGATAAATATCTGTATATAAAAGGTTCGGGAACAGCACTTGCTACAATAACAAAGGAAGGCTTTGTAAAAATGTCAAGAGAAAGCCTTGCTAAAATTTGGGAAAAAACTTATTCACAAAGTAAGGATGAAAGAGAAGCACAGGTGCTTGAAGATATGATGAAGTCAAAATGTGAGGGAGAAGAAGCAAAAAGACCATCTGTTGAAACTCTTTTGCATAATCTTTTCAAACAACCATACATTCTTCATGTTCATCCTGCGATTGTAAACGGATTGACATGCTCGCAAAAGGGAGAAAAGGTGATGAAAAAGCTATTTCCTTGTGCGATTTGGATTCCTGAAACAGAGCCAGGATATGTTTTAGCATCAAAATGTCGCAATTTAATAAATGAATATGAGGCTCAAACTGGTAATTTAGCAAATTTGCTGTTTTTACAAAACCATGGAGTGTTTTTTGCTGCAAACGATGAAAAAGAAATGGACGAGCTTGTAGCTTCTGTAATGTCAAAGCTTATTAAAAAATCAAAGAAAAAGCCAAATTTTGATTTTAAACAATCAAATGAATCTAAGGTAAGCATAGTTTGTGAAGCAATTAAAAAGGTTGTTGATGGAGCTTTTGTAAACTTTACATTTAATAAAGAAATTGCCAAACTTTCAAAAAGCAGAGAAAACTTCGAAATTTTGATGCGTCCAATGACACCCGATCACATCGTTTATTGTAAGGCACAACCACTTTTTGTTGATGCTATAAACTGCGAGCATTGTGCAAAACGAGCAATAGATGCTTTTGAAGAAAAAAATGGATATAAGCCAAAGGTTATTTTTGTTAAAGAAGTTGGTATGTTTACAGTTGGTACAAACGAAAAAGATGCAAAAACAGTAACGGATGTTTGGTTAGATGCAATTAAAATATCTGTTTTTGCTCAAAACTTTGGTGGTGTTCGCCATATGGCTCCCGAAATGGTTGATTTTATTGCAAACTGGGAAGTGGAGAATTATAGAAGCAAGGTTGCTTTAGAAAATAAATAAGAGGTCACTATGAACAAAATAGCTAGCTTTACTGTTAATCATGATAAAATTACAGAAGGAATATATGTATCTAGAATTGATGGTGATATTACAACCTATGATATGAGAACACGCAAGCCTAATATGGGTGACTATATTGATAATTTAACAATTCACTCATTTGAGCATATGTTCGCAACATATGTAAGGAATTCTGAAAAAGGAAATAAAATAATATATTTTGGACCTATGGGCTGTCAAACAGGGTTTTATTTGCTTGTAAGAGATGAGAGTAATGATAGTGTTCTTACTCTTGTAAAGGATGTTTTAAATAAAATAATTTCACATAATGGAGAAATATTTGGTAATACAAGGGAAGAATGTGGTAATTATAGAAATTTAAATCTAGAAGCAGCGCAAATAGAAGCAAAAAGATATTTACAGATATTAAATTCTAAGGAGGTTACATTTAAATATGAGTAATTTAATTGGAATTATAGGAGCTATGGATATTGAAGTTGATGGTATTGTATCATCAATGGAAAACGTTAATGTAATTATTATAAGCGGTATAAAATTTTACGAGGGCAGGCTTGGAGATAAAAATGTAGTAGTAGCTAAATCTGGAATTGGTAAGATTTTTGCTGCAATTTGTGCGCAAACAATGATACTTAAATTTAATCCAAACATCATAATAAATACAGGTGTTGCAGGATCTTTAACAAAAGAATTAAGTGTACTTGATGTAGTAATTGCAACGAAGGTTGTTCAGCACGATATGGATACAAGTGCGCTAGGAGATCCCAAGGGCTTGATTTCTGGAATAAATGTAATATTTATAGAAAGTGATAGCAAAATAACCGAAAAACTATCGTATGCAGCTAAAATATCTCAATGTAATACAGTGAAAGGAATAATTGCATCTGGAGATAAGTTTATTTCAAAGGAAAACGATAAAAACTCGATACACTTTGAATTTAAGGCGATTGCATGCGAAATGGAAGGAGCATCAATAGGACAGGTTTGCTTCGTAAATAATGTGCCATTTGGCGTTATAAGAGCAATTTCTGATGGCGAGGGAGCAGAAATGGATTATGCGACATTTGCTAGCAAAGCCGCTGAAAACTCAATTAAAATAACAAAAAAATTCGTCGAATTGATTTAAGGAGATAAAAATGAAGCTTGGATTACAATTATTTTCAGTAAGAGAGGACTTGGAAAAGGATTTTATAGGAACTCTAAAAAAGGTAAAGGAAATTGGCTATGAAGGAGGAGAGCTTGCAGGCCTTTATGGAAAAACAGCAAGCGAAGTAAGGTCAGCATTTGAAGAAGCGGGCTTGATTCCTATATCGGCTCATGTAGCTTATCAAGATTTAATACCAGATATCGAAGGACTTGTGAAAACATACAACGAAATTGGTTGTAAGTACATAGTAATTCCATATTTACCAGAAGATCTAAGATATGGAACAGAAAAATATCCTGAAGTAGTTAGCGGAATTAGAAAAATTGGTGAAATATGTGTTAAATACGGAATTACACTTTTATATCATAATCATGATTTTGAATTTGCTAAAAATCAAAGTGGAAAATATGTTTTAGATGTTTTGTATGAAGAGATTCCAGAAAGTATTCTTCAAACAGAGATAGATACCTGTTGGGTAAATGTAGCTGGAGAAAATCCTTGTGATTATGTACGAAAATATACAGGCAGAGCACCAATTGTTCATCTTAAGGATTTTGATGGCGAAAAGAGCAAAAATATGTATAAGCTTATTGGTATTGAAAGTGAAGAGACAGAGGTTGAAAACACATTTGAGTTTAGACCTCTTGGTTATGGTAAGCAGAACGTACAAGCCATTGTTGATGCTGCAAACGATGCAGGTGCAATTTGGTTAATTGCAGAGCAAGATGAACCATCACTCGGCAAAAGTCGTATGGAATGTGCGGAAATGAGTTACAAATATATGCAAACAATAAAGTATTAATAAAAAGCGAGTGCTAATTTTTGCACTCGCTTTTTATTTATTATTTTTATAAACCTCAAAAGAAAGAATTGTAGCGGCTGATGCAGCCGAAAGAGCAGCATCGAATTTTCTACCATAGTCAATTCTTACAATTTGGTCGGATTTCTTTATAATAGATGAAGAAATTCCTCTTTTTTCTCCACCAACAATTAAAAAAATAGGTTTTTTTAGGTCTGCATCATATACGCTGATGGAGTTTTTAATATCAGCACAAACAATTTTATATCCTTTTGACTTGAAAAGTTCAATAAAATCGTTATTAGCAATATAAACATCAAGGAGTTCACTAGCACCGGCAGAAGAACGGCAAACAACCCCAGCAGCAGATAACCAGTTTCTTTCAGAAAGAACAATTCCGTCTGCGCCAGAAGCATAAATTGAACGTAGAGCGTATCCAAAATTGTAGGGGTCTTCAATACCTTCAATCATTACGTAAAACCCGTTGTCAGCTATATCGGATTTTTCGAGATTTTTATAACTTTTTTGAGAACAGAAGGCTATAATTCCGCCGTGTGATGAACCGACAGCAAAGCTATCTATAACATCCTTAGTGGTTTCTTCGATTTTAAAGCAAAATAGATCCGACATCTTTTTTAAATAGCCAATTTCTTTGGATTTAGATTTTGTTTTCTCCTTATCAAAAAGAATTTTTTCGATTTTTCTAGCATTTGGTTTGTTTTCTTTTAAGTTGTCTATAATTGCTCGAATAGAAGTCATTCCTTCAAAAATTGTAGAGTCTTTAAATCTTGATTCTTCTTTTATCATAATAAATCTTTCAATTATTTGTTAGCATTTTGCTTTAAATAAGCATTGATAAATCCGTCAATATCTCCGTCCATTACGGCTTGGATATTTCCGTCCTCATATCCTGTGCGAGTATCCTTTACAAGGGTGTATGGCATAAATACATACGAACGAATTTGTGATCCCCATTCAATGTTGTTTTTGTTGCCTTGAATATCCTCAATTCTGTCAAGCTTTTCACGTTCTTTTATTTCCATAAGCTTGGATTTGAGCATTTTTAAAGCTGTTTCTTTGTTTTGCAATTGGCTTCTTTCAGTTTGACATCCAACAACAATGCCAGTAGGTATATGCGTAATTCTAATGGCTGAGTCAGTTTTATTGACGTGCTGACCACCCGCACCAGAAGAACGGTGAGCAGTAATTTCAAGGTCCTCATCACGAATTTCTATTGAATTATCGTCCTCAAATTCAGGCATTACTTCAACAGAGGCAAATGAAGTGTGTCTGCGCCCGGATGAATCGAAAGGAGAAACTCTCACGAGTCGATGTACACCATTTTCACTTTTTAAATATCCATATGCATTAATACCTTCAACTAGAATAGTTGCACTCTTTAAACCTGCTTCTTCGCCATCAAGCCAGTCAAGTAGTTTTACATTGTAGCCGTGCTTTTCGCCCCATCTTGTATAAAGACGATAGAGCATTTGTGCCCAGTCTTGCGCCTCCGTTCCTCCTGCACCAGGATGAAAGGAAAGAATGGCATTGTTTTTATCATATTCACCAGATAAGAGAACTTGAATTCTAAGTCTTTCTTCTTCTGCATAAATCGCTTTTTGTTCGTTTAGAATTTCTTCAGTTAGGCTTTCGTCGTTTTCTTCAATTGCCATTTCTGCCATAATGATAGCATCTTCTAGTCTGTTAGAAAGTGATTCATAGTCCTCTATTTTGGTTTTTATTTGCTTAATTTGTTGAAGAATTTTTGTTGAATTGTCTTGGTTGGACCAAAAGTCTGGCTCAAAAGTAGATTTTTCAAGATTTTCAACTTCAACTTTCAATTCTGAAATTTTCAAAGCATCACCTAGCTCTTTGATATTTTCACGGAAATTAATTAACTCATATCTAGCATTTTCAAGAGCGATTATCATATTTTTCTCCTAATTTTTATTTTGTAAAACATAATTTTCTAATATAGTATAACATAAACAATATAAAAAAACAAATAGTTTTTGCTATTTTTAAAAAGTAGTTTGAAACCCATATTGAAATGAATAAAAATATATGATAAAAATAAGAAAAAAGAGGTGAAAATATGAAATTAATTTTAGATAGAATAGAAAAAACAGAAGAAGGAAAAAGAATAGCTGTTTTTGAAAATGATGATGAGTTTATAAAAATAAGCGAAGAAAATATGCCGAATGGACTAATTGATGATGTAGCTGTTGGAGACATAATTGAGGTGGAAATTAAAAATGGAATAATTATATCGGCAAAAATTTTAAAAGAAGAAACAAACTCTAAAAGAAACGAAATGAAATCTAGATTAGGTAATCTTTTTAATCGCAAAAAATAATAAAATTCCTAGCAGAAGTCTGCTAGGAATTTGTTTTTTATATTTTTTGTACTGAGAGAGTAACCTTTTCTCCGTTAATGTCCCAAACCTTTGAATTTTCGTTTGTTTCACCATAAACAAATTTGTCGCCAAGAACAATTTTGGCAATTTCTTGTTCATTTGCTTTTACGTAGTTTTCAACCTTTTCGTTACCAGAAACATATACAGTAATGTGGTCGGTAACATCAAATCCTGAATCCTTACGCATTGTTTGTAGCTTGCTTATAATTTCGTTAACGAATCCTTCTTCAATTAATTCAGGAGTCAAGTTGCAATCAAGAGCAACAGTAGTGTACTTGTCAGAAAGTGAATAGTAGCCCTCTTTTTGTTTAATATCAATGAGCAAATCTTCTTCGGTAAGCACTATTTCATTTTCATCAACCATAAATCTAATAGCTCCAGTTGTATCGAGTTCGTTTTTAGCTTTATTACCATCAAGTTCTGAAAGAATAGTCTTGATTTGACCAAGGAATCTTCCGTACTTAGGACCTACTGTTTTGAGTTGTGGCTTGAATGAATACGAAGAAAATTCTGACATATCGTCAACAAATACAACATTTTTAATGTTTAATTCATCCTCAATAATATCAATGCAATAAGAAGGAAGCTCTTTCTTTGATTTTACATACATTGTAGCAAGAGGCTGACGATTTTTTAATGAAGCACCATTACGAGCAGCACGTCCCATAACAACTATATCAAGAAGCTCCTTCATGTTTTCTTCGAGTTCTGGATCAATAGCACTTTCATCTACGGATGGGAAAGAGCATAGATGAACACTTTCAGGTGCATCCCTATAAATGTTGCACACAAGATTTCTGTATATGTCCTCTGCCATAAATGGAATCATTGGGGCACTAGCCTTTGAAACCGTTACCAAAGCAGTATAAAGAGTCATATAAGCACTTATCTTGTCATCTTCAAGACCTTGAGCCCAGTATCTTTCACGTCCACGTCTTACATACCAGTTGGAAAGCTCATCAACAAAGCCATCAAGAGCTTTGGCAGCTTCTGGTATTTTATAATTTTCTAAATAGTTATCGACATCCTTGACCATAGTATTCATTCTTGAAAGTAACCACTTGTCCATAATAGAAAGCTTGCAATTTTTAAGAGAATATTTGCTAGGATCAAACTTATCAATATTTGCATATAGAACATAGAAAGCATAAGTGTTCCAAAGAGTGCCCATAAACTTTCTTTGCCCTTCAATTACAGCCTTGCCATGGAAACGATTTGGTAACCAAGGAGCAGAGTTTGTATAGAAATACCATCTGATTGCATCAGCACCATAAGCTTCAAGCGCTTCAAATGGGTCAACGGCATTTCCTTTAGACTTTGACATTTTTTGTCCATTTTCATCTTGCACGTGTCCAAGAACAATAACATTTTTATAAGGAGCCTTATCAAATATTAATGTAGAAATAGCGAGGAGAGAATAGAACCATCCTCTTGTTTGGTCAACGGCTTCTGAAATAAAGTCAGCAGGGAATTGTTTATCAAATAAATCTTTATTTTCAAAAGGATAGTGATGTTGAGCAAAAGGCATTGAACCAGAGTCGAACCAACAGTCAATAACTTCAGGAACACGGTGCATTTCACCACTACATTTTTCGCATTTTAGGGTTACATTATCGATAAATGGTCGGTGTAACTCAATGTTTTCAGGACAGTTGCTTGACATTCTTTTAAGCTCTTCGATTGAGCCTATTGAATGCTTGTGCCCACATTCGCATTCCCAAATATTTAATGGTGTTCCCCAATATCTATTACGGCTAAGACCCCAGTCTTGAACGTTTGCGATCCATGAACCAAAACGACCTTTTCCAATTGATTCTGGAATCCAGTTTATAGTGTCATTGTTCTTGATAAGATTGTCACGAACAGCACTCATTTTGATAAACCAAGATTCTCTTGCGTAATAAATAAGTGGTGAATCACATCTCCAACAGAATGGATAATCATGCTCGAATTTTGGAGCATCAAACAGTTTTCCATCCTTAGATAGATCTTGGAGAATGATAGGATCAGCTTTTTTAACAAACATATCAGCATAAGGGGTTTCCTTAGTTAATTCACCCTTTGCATTTACAAATTGAACAAAAGGAAGGTCATAATTTCTTCCAATTCGAGAGTCATCTTCACCAAAAGCAGGAGCAATGTGAACTATACCAGTACCATCTTCCATTGTAACGTAACTATCGCATGTCACAAAATGAGCTTTCTTTTGTTGCTTTTTAGCACTTTCGCCAGCACATGCAAAAAGTGGTTCGTATTCAATCCTTTCAAGTTCTTTTCCTTTGTATGTTTCAAGAATATTGTAAGCTTTTTGTCCTTCTTCCTTGGCAAGAGGAGATAAAACCTTGTCAAGAAGAGCTTTTGCCATATAATAAGTAAATCCGTCAACTGCTTCAACCTTACAATAATCTTCATCTGGATTTACACAAAGAGCAACGTTTGAAGGAAGAGTCCAAGGAGTAGTTGTCCAAACAAGAAAATAAGCATTTTCGTTTTTTAGCTTGAATCTAACTACCGCTGAACGTTCTTTTACAGTTTTATATCCTTGTGCAACCTCGTGAGAAGAAAGAGGAGTACCACAACGAGGGCAATAAGGAACAATTTTAAATCCTTTGTACAAAAGATCTTTATCCCAAATTTGTTTCAAAGCCCACCATTCGGATTCTATAAAGTCGTTACTATATGTAACATACGGATTATCCATATCTGCCCAGAAGCCAACAGTAGAAGAGAAATCCTCCCACATACCCTTGTATTTCCAAACACTTTCTTTACACTTCTCAATAAATGGCTCCATACCATATTCTTCAATCTGGTCCTTGCCATCAAGTCCAAGAAGCTTTTCTACCTCAAGCTCTACAGGAAGACCATGTGTATCCCATCCAGCCTTACGAGGAACCATATATCCCTTCATTGTTCTATAACGAGGAATCATATCCTTGATTACACGAGTTAATACGTGTCCAATATGTGGCTTACCGTTTGCAGTTGGCGGACCATCATAGAATGTATAGGTCTCTCCTTCCTTACGGTTCTCCATACTCTTTCTGAAAATGTCGTTATCTTTCCAGAACTGTTCTACCTGCTTCTCTCTGTCTACAAAGTTCATGTTGGTCGATACTTTGTTGTACATAACGCTACCTCCTAATACTCATCTTGCACTCCGTGCTACTCGAAACGTTAAAAGACCCTCATCCTGTAAATAGG
>JAZQHJ010000146.1:0-8912 GCA_045540515.1 Eubacteriales bacterium | reverse complement strand
ATAAAAATAATACCAAAACTGAAGGATTATATGATATAATAGAGAAAACTGAGAATATATATCTTTTTAAAAAAATTAAATTGCCAATTCAAAGAGTTGTCAAAACATATCGTACGTATCAGTATGAAAGAATCAATTATTCACAAGAAGATGCAACGAAAATTGGAATGAACAATCTTAATAGAGAAATTGCTTTTTTAGAAAAAGCTTCGACTATCATTTCAAAGGAAATAAAGACAACTTACAGTAATGAAACTGTATATATAGTCTGCAATTTATATTGTATTGAAGATATTGCAAAAAGCTTAGAATTTTTCATAAATAAAAAATAAGGAGCAAGAATGTTTGAAAAAACCTTAACTACATCTTCACCAAGTGTTACAAGTGCAATTTTTGGTTCATTTGATGCCTATCTAATTACAATTGAAAATGCCTTTAATGTAAAAATCATTAACAGACCTCTAAACAATGATATTGGTGATTGTATTATTATTTCAGGTGAAGAAAAGGACGTCAATGGTGCTTATGAGGTACTGAATTATCTCAAAAAAATGGCAGAAATGAATAATGTGATAACTGATCAAACCGTAGATTATGTAATTTCAACTGTTTTAGATAACAAAACTGAAGAATTGAATGAATTAAACGATGATTGTTATTGTGTAAGTGCAAGTGGTAAGCCTATTAAGGCTAAAACAATTGGTCAGAAACGTTATATAAACCTAATTAAAAAGAATACAGTTACTCTTGGCATTGGTCCTGCAGGAACAGGAAAAACCTTTTTAGCGGTTGCTGCTGCTACAAAGGCTTTACGTAACAAAGAAGTAACTCGCATCATTTTAACACGTCCTGCCGTTGAAGCCGGAGAAAGATTAGGATTTCTTCCAGGAGATTTACAAAGTAAGATTGATCCATATTTAAGACCTCTTTATGATTCTTTATATGAAATGTTGGGGCCTGAAAATTGTATGAGATATATGGAAAAAATGATTATAGAAATAGCACCTCTTGCTTATATGAGAGGAAGAACCCTAGACGATTCATTTATTATTTTAGATGAAGCGCAAAATACAACTCCTGAACAAATGAAAATGTTTTTAACAAGAATAGGCTATAATTCCAAGGTTGTTGTTACTGGAGACTTGTCACAAACAGATTTACCCGACGGCAAGAAAAGTGGTCTTGCAGAAGCTGTAAAAATTTTAAATAATATTGACGATATTGCGATTCATACCTTCACAGAAAAAGATGTAGTTCGTCACAGATTAGTTCAAAAAATTATAGTTGCATATGAAAATTATGAAAAAAGCAAAAACAAGCAAACAAAAGGAGCAAAAAAGTGAATTTGACTGTTGATTTTAATAATGATCAAGATTTATATGAAATTAGACCTGCAATGAAAGCGATCATTAGAAGAGCTATTTTTACAACCTTAGTATATGAAAATTTTAATAAAGATGTAGAGGTTTCGGTAACATTTACAGATAATGAAAAGATTAAGGAATTAAATACAAATTATCGCAATAAAAATACTGCTACTGATGTTCTTTCATTCCCAATGTATGACGATTTAGATCATACCAATTCAACGTGTGGAAATTTACCTCTTGGAGATATTGTCATATCATTAGAAAGAGCTAAAAAGCAAGCCTTTGATTTTTTCCATAGCATTTATCACGAGCTTGCTTTTTTAAGCATACATTCAACCTTGCATTTGCTTGGATACGATCACGAAACCTCCCAAAAGGACGAGGAAGAAATGTTTAATAAACAAAGAAAAATAATGGAGATAATAGGATTTTAATGAAAAAAACAGCATTTATATCAATAGTTGGAAGACCAAACGTTGGTAAAAGTACACTTTTAAATGCAATTTTAGGTGAAAAAATTGCAATAGTTTCTTCAAAGCCTCAAACCACTAGAAATAGAATTTCTGGAATTTATACAAAGGATGAGGACCAAATTGTTTTTATTGATACCCCTGGATTTCAAAAGCCAAGAACAAAGCTTGGAGAATATATGCTTACTGCATCAACCTCATCAATAAGCTCTTCTGATGCAGTTTTATTAATTGCTGATGTTAATTATCCTCTTGGAGAAATCGAAAAAAATATTATCGAAAAAATAAAAGCATTAAAGCTTCCTTCCATACTTGTTTTAAATAAGGTTGATATGTCAACACCTAACAAAATTGCTCAGGCTATATCAGAATATGATTCTTTTTATAAATTTGATGCAGTCGTTCCAACGTCCGCTTCAAAAGGACAAGGGGTTAAGGATGTAATTGAAGAATGCTCAAAATTTTTAAATGAAAGCGAATGGTTTTTCCCTGATGATATTATTACTGATCAACCTGAAAGAGCAATTGTTGCAGAAACAATTAGAGAAAAAATTCTTCGCACATTAAATGATGAAATTCCTCACGGAACAGCTGTTGTAATTGAAGAATTTAAGGATTGCGAAAGCATAATAAGAATTAGAGCTGAAATTTATTGTGAAAAAGCTTCCCACAAAGGAATAATAATAGGTAAAAATGGAGAAACACTTAAACGAATAGGCGCTTACGCAAGAGAAGACCTTGAAAGATTTTTTGGAGTGAAAATCTACTTAAACCTATGGGTAAAGGTAAAAGAAAAATGGAGAGACAATTCCATTAATTTAAGCAATTTAGGTTACAACATTAAGGAGTTCGAATGACAGATTTCAAAGTAAATTGCCTAATCATTCAAGAAAGAGAAATTGGTGAAAACGATAAGCTTTTAACCGTTCTTTCTGAACGATATGGAAAGCTTTATGTAATAGGTAAAGGTGTCAAAAGCATCAAAAACAGACATATGCATTGTTGCCATCTTCTTTCTTATGTATCCTTTAATTTGAGAAAAAAAGGCAATTATTATTATATAACCGAAAGTGATTTAATTGAGAATTTTTATGATATAAGAAATGATATTTTAAAGCTTTCGCTTTCTTCATTTATATGTGATGTTGTTAACCACGTTGTACAAGAGGGTGTAGAGGAAAATTCAATATTAAGGCTTGCTTTAAATACATTGTTCGCAATTTTAAAGGACAAGCATTCACTTGAAACGATAAGAGCTGCCTTCCAAATTAAAATTTTGGCAGAGTCTGGATTTTATCCAGATCTTTCAGCATGTAGCGTTTGTAAAGAAGAAAACGTTATTGAGGGGCACCTTGATTTAATAGACGGAATTATTATTTGTAATAACTGTAAAAACAAACATTTATTAATAGAAAGCTCCGAGCCGTTTTTAGAAAGAGGATTAGATAAGCCAATTTCAATAATAACTATTGGAATCATAAAAGCAATTAACTTTATTGTAGATTCTGATTCTAAAAAATATTTATCCTTTTCACTTTTTGAGGACGACTTAGTTTTGTTCTATATTTTAAGCGAAAAATTTTTAATAAATCAATTAGAAAGAGGCTTTAACTCTTTAGATTTTTATAAATCTTTAATATAACATAAGGAGACAAATGTTTAATATCGACAAAGCCATAAAAGCCCTAGAATTTGATAAAATTTTAGATATGCTTGTTAGTATTGCTCCTACTAAGGGTGCTAAAAAAAGAGCTTTAAATTTAATACCATCTTCAAACTATGAAGAAGTAATAAAAAGACAAAAATTAACATCAGATGCAAAATATATGTCAGGAATCAAAGGTATGCCTTCCTTTAATAACCTTCCAGACATTCTTGATATTATTGAAAAAGCTCAAAAGAACTCCATTCTTTCGCCAAGAGAAATACTAGAAGTAGCCTCAAATCTTCAAACAGCTAGAGCACTATTAGAATATATCCATACTGATGCTTTAAAAAAATGCTCATTATCCGAAATCTTTGAAGCTCTTATTCCTAATAAATCCTTAGAAAACAGTATTTACAAGTCAATAATAAGTGAAGAAATGATAGCGGATGATGCTAGTCCTCTGCTAGCAAATATAAGAAGAAAAATCAACTATCAAACTAATAAAATTAGAGAAATCCTACAAGGATTTGTTACAGGCGAAAAGTCAAAGTATCTTAGAGAAAATATTATTACAATGAGAAATGGTAGATATGTTTTACCTGTAAAAATCGAAGACAAAAATGAAATTAAAGGGTTAATACATGACACATCTGGAACAGGAGCAACTTTATTTGTCGAGCCCTTATCAGTAGTTGAAGCAAACAATGAGCTAAGAACACTAAAAGCCGCTGAACATGCTGAAATAGAGAGAATTTTAGCTGAATTTTCAACAGATATAGCATCTTTTGGAAACGAGTTGTTTCACAACTATCAAAATATTACAGAAATAGCTTTTTATTTTTCATGCTCTGAGCTTGCATACAGGTTAAATGCTATAGAGCCAGAAATTATTAAAAAAAGAAGTGTATATTTAAAAAAAGCAAGGCATCCACTATTAAATGAAAATACTGTTGTTCCTATTGACATTGAATTAGGAACTACATTTAAAATGTTAGTAATTACTGGTCCAAATACTGGTGGTAAAACAGTTGCACTTAAAACTCTTGGGCTGCTTTCTTTAATGGCTCAATCCGGATTACAAATTCCAGCAGATATAGCACAAGTTTGCATATTTGACGGAATATATCCAGACATTGGAGATGAACAGAGCATTGAGCAATCACTTTCAACTTTTTCTTCTCATATTGTTTCTATTGTTAATATTTTAAAGAACGTTACTTCTGATTCTTTAGTTTTGTTTGACGAATTAGGAGCAGGAACCGATCCTGTAGAAGGTGCTGCTCTTGCTCAATCTATTTTAGAAACAATATTAAATAAATCAATTTTATGCGCAGCAACAACTCATTATACCGAATTAAAGATTTTTGCTTTAAATACAAAAGATGTAATTAATGCTTGTTGTGAATTTGATACATCAACATTTATGCCAACTTACAGACTTATAATTGGATCTCCTGGTAAGTCTAATGCCTTTCTTATTTCTGAAAAGTTAGGCATACCAAATAATATAATACAAAGAGCTAAATCTTTAATTGATGAAGATTCTAGAAATTTTGAAGAGGTTATCGAAAAACTAGAACAAGAAAGAGTAGCATTAGAAAAAGAACGTAAAGAACTACAAGCTGAAAGGGAAAAATTTGAAATTTTTAAGTCTAATGCAGAGTTGGATTTAAACCATAAGCTTGAAAATGCACAAGTAAAAAGCGAAGAAATGATAAAAAAAGCACAAGATTTAGTAACTGGTGCCAAAGCAAGTGCTGAATTTATTTTTGATCAATTAGATAAACTACAAAAGCAAAAGGATTCACATGATTTTTCTAAAACCTATGGAGAAAAAAAGAAAAATATAAGAGAAAAATTGTCAAATGACGATGATATATATAATCCTGTAGAAAAAATCAACGATAATTATTCTTTACCTCGACCTTTAATAAAAGGTGATATTGTTATTATTAGAAACCTTGGAACCGAAGGAGTTTTATTAGAAAATCCTGATAAAAATGGTAATGTTATGGTTCAGTCAGGACCAATAAAAACTAAAACAAATATTAAAAATTTAGCTTTAAAAACAAAATCTAATAAAGATCCAATATTGGATAAAGAAAGATCAAAATCAAAATCTAAGGTTACTGTTTCAAAGGATTTTTCTGTCTCTCTTGATGTTAGAGGAAAAAATATTGAGGATGCATGGATCGAAATAGACAAATACATTGATAATGCTCTATTAAACAACATAAGTTCAATAACGATAATTCACGGCAAAGGAACTGGTGCTTTAAGAAAAGGTCTTTGGGAGTTTTTTAGAAAGGATTCACGTATTAAAAAATATAGAAATGGTGAATACGGAGAGGGAGACTTTGGCGTAACTATATTGGAACTTAAAATATAATAATATTATTTATAATAAAACACTTGAATTTTCACTTTTTCATTGGTATAATTATTTAGTAAACTTTTATTCATGGAAGGATATGTTATGGCAGAATTGAAAGTATTGGCAATTGACCTTGGTGCATCAAGTGGCAGAGGAATTGTAGGTAAATTTGATGGAAAAAAATTCACTGTAGAAGAGAATCATAGATTCCCAAATGAGCCTGTTATGACGAACGGGAATTTCAATTGGGATATTTTAAGAATTTTCCACGAAATAAAAACTTCTATTTCAAAATGCGCTTTATCAACTGATAAAAATATTAAAAGCATTGGAATTGATACTTGGGGCGTTGATTATGGTTATATAGATAAAAATGGAGCATTAATGGCAAACCCTTACCATTATCGTGATTCAAGAACTGACGGCATACAACAACTTGCTTTTAATACCGTTCCTTTTGAAAAAATATATGGTATTACTGGTATTCAAACTATCAATTTTAATACAATTTATCAATTAGTTGCTGATAAAAGAGATAGACCATATATTCTTGACAATGCGGACAAGCTTTTATTTACCCCGGATTTATTAAACTATTTTTTAACTGGTGAGAAATTTACCGAATATACTATCGCTTCAACGGGAGCTGTTTTAGATGCTAACACAAGAAAAATATCATCAGAGTTACTCCAAAAATTCGATATAAATGAAAATCTATTTTCTGAAGTTGTTCAACCAGGACATAAAATTGGGAAATTAACTCCTGCACTAATATCAGAATTAGGAAATATTTCTGCTGATGTAGTTAACATTGCATCCCATGACACAGCAAGCGCAGTAATAGCTGTGCCTGCCAAAAAAGGAGATGACTTCGTATACATTAGTAGTGGAACATGGTCATTGATGGGAGTCGAAAATGACACACCTGTAATTAATAATTTATCAATGAAGTACAATTTTACAAATGAAGGTGGAGCTGGCGGTAAAATTAGATTTCTTAAAAATATTATGGGCTTATGGCTTGAACAAGAATCAAGAAGACAATGGAAAAGAGAAGGAAGTGTTTACTCGTTTGATGAGCTTACCGAGCAAGCTCTTAAAGCAAAACCTTTTGCTTGTTTCATAAATCCTAATGACGAGCTCTTTACTCCATCTGGAAATATGCCTGAAAGAATTAGAGAATTCTGTAGAAAAACTAACCAACATGTTCCTGAATCTGTTGGAGAGATTGTGCGATGCATTTTTGAAAGCTTAGCTCTTTGTTATAGACAAACTATTGAAAACATTGAGGATATGACTGGAAAGAAATATTCCTCAATCAATATTGTTGGTGGAGGAACCAAAGAGCAAATACTTTGTAAATGGGCTGCTAATGCATCAAACAGAGTCGTATATGCAGGACCAGTTGAAGCAACTGCTATTGGCAATATCGCAATGCAAACAATTTCAACAGGCGAGCTCAAGGACATCTACGAGGCAAGAGATATTATAAGAAATTCCTTTGAAATTAAAGTTTATGAACCAGAGCATAATGATGCTTGGGAAAATGCTTATCAAAGATTTTTGAACATATGTAAATAAGAGGTTTTAAATATGATTAATGAAATGTACGAATACGCAAAAAAAGCTTACGCTGAGTTAGGAATCGATACTGATGCTGTTATTGAAAAGTTAAAGCAAATTCCAATTTCTATTCAATGTTGGCAAGGTGATGATGTAAAGGGATTTGAAAACAAAGGCCCTTTAACAGGAGGTATTCAAACAACTGGAAACTATCCTGGTGCCGCAAGAAATATACAGGAGCTTCAAGATGATTTTGACAAAGCCGCTTCTTTGATTCCTGGAAAAAAGAAGATTTGTTTACACGCGATTTATCTTGATAACAAGGGCGAAAGCATACCAAGAGATCAAATAAAACCAGAGCATTATGATGTTTGGATCAAATGGGCAAAGAAGCAGGGATATGGATTAAATTTGGACCCTACATGTTTCTCACATCCACTTTCAGAGGACGGTTTTACTCTTAGTCATCATGATGAAAAAATAAGAAAATTTTGGATAGACCATGTAATTGCAACTAGAAAAATCGCTGAATACATAGGCAAAGAAATGGGTGAGGTATGCGCAAGTAACTATTGGATTCCTGATGGATTCAAAGACATTCCTGTTGATAGAAATGGATACAGAAAGCGTCTTGAGGACTCGTTAGACCAAATTTTTGCAGTTGAAGTTGACCCAAAATACAATGTTGCCTCTCTAGAAGGAAAGGTTTTTGGTATTGGTGCTGAAAGCTGTACAATCGGTTCAAACGATTTTTATCTAGGATATTGTGCAAAGAAAGGACAGTATCTAACCCTTGATGCTGGACATTTTCATCCTACTGAGTTCATTTCAGATAAAATCAGTACCGCCCTTCAATTTACTCCTGGCTTATTGCTTCACGTATCTCGTCCTGTAAGATGGGATAGTGACCACGTTGTAATTTTTGATGATGAATTAAAAGCAATTGCACAAGAAATTGTAAGAAGCGGAGAAATGAATAGAATCCATATTGGACTTGATTTCTTTGATGCAAGCATTAATAGAGTTGCTGCTTGGGTAATTGGAGCTAGAAACCTTCAAAAAGCACTTTTGTATGCAATGCTTGAACCAACCGAGCTATTAAAGAAGTATGAGTTAGAATTGGATTATACTTCACGACTTGGTTTATTAGAAACTCTTAAGTCTTATCCATTTACAGCAGTATGGCAAAAATACTGTCAGGAATGTAATGTTCCTACTGGATACAATTGGATGAAAGAAATAAAAGAATACGAAAAAGAAGTTCTTTCTAACAGATAAAAGTTTTTGACAAATAGGGGGATTATATGATAGAGAACGTAAATGGTGAATTAAAGGTTATTAGTATGCGAGGCTGTGAAGATTTTACTTCACAAGTGGACTACTATTTGAAAAAGAATAGAGGGAGCGATAAATCATTTATTGCAAGTGCTACATGTCCAAGATTTGGATCAGGTGAGGCTAAAGCTCTAATCAATGAGTCTATGAGA
>JAZQHJ010000145.1:0-5567 GCA_045540515.1 Eubacteriales bacterium | reverse complement strand
TCTGCAACGTGTGTTACAATTGCAATCATATCAAGAGCCTCCATAAATTGTGCAGCCTTTTCAGAGCCACCCTTAACACCAAAGCTCATCATACCGCCTTGACCATTTGGCATATATTTCATAGCTAGGCTATGGTATTTGTTGCTTTCAAGGGATGCGTGCTTAACCCATTCAACCTTTGGATGCTTTTCGAGGAATGAAGCAACCCTTTTTGCATTTTCGCAGTGGCGCTCCATACGTAGAGCAAGGGTTTCCATACCAAGATTTGTAAGGAATGCATTTTCTGGGCTCATAATAGCACCGAGGTCACGCATCATTTGAACTCTGCACTTTACTCCAAATGCAGTGTTGCCAAGGGATGCATAAACAAGTCCGTGATAGCTTTCATCAGGAACTAAAAATTCCTCGTAGCGATTTGTCTTGCTAAAATCAAAGTTACCGCCGTCAACAATGCAACCACCAAGGGCAACTGCGTGTCCGTCAAGGTACTTTGATGAGGAATAAAGAACAACGTTTGCGCCGAAATCAAGAGGACGGCAAAGCACAGGGGTTACAAGAGTGTTGTCAACCATAAATAGCACTTGGTTTCTTTTTGCAATATCTGCAATTTTTTCAAAATCAAGAACGACAATGGTAGGATTTGCAATTGTCTCTGCAAAAATTACCTTTGTTCTGTCGTCAACAAGCTTTTCAATCTCCTCCTTTGGAGCATCTGGGTCAAAGAATCTACATTCAATGCCATATTTTGGAAGAGTAACAGAGAATAAATTGTAGGTGCCACCATAAACAGCATTTGCAGAAACAATATTGTCTCCTGCGTTGCAAACATTAAGTATTGCAAGTAGCGTAGCACTCATACCTGATGCAGTAGCAATACCCATAGTTCCGCCGTCAAGCTCTGTAAGCTTCTTTTCAAACGCATCAACTGTTGGGTTGGCAAGACGAGTATAAAAATATCCGTCAGCCTTTAAATCAAATAAGTCAGCAAGCTCGCTTGCCTTTTCATAATAGTAGGTTGTGCTTTGAGCAATAGGCACAACTCTTGGGTCTCCACTTTTTGGCTTGTAGCCTCCTTGGACGCATATTGTATCTAGTTTCATAGGTTCTCTCCTTTGCGGACTTAACGATGGCGGTAAGAGCAGTGGCAAAAAATAGTCAAGCAGTACCACAAGTCCTGATTTTATTTAAAATATGTTTTTTCTTTTAAGGTTGGAATTTTCACCCTGTGAGAAATTCCTTCATTTGCCACTTATTTGCGTTCTCTACTCTGTCGTACACAAGTACGCCGACGACTACGAGAACACAAATTCTTCCTCGCCCCTTTAAGCCCTTCGGCTCTGCAAAAAGAGGTTTCATCCGTCCTTGCGGACTCATAGCTTGGACAGGAATATTTTGATTTATTAGTTCCTTAGAGAATGGATTGGTGCAGGGATTCTTCCGCCACGATTGATAAAGTCCTGACAGGAATAATCGTTTAGCCTCATAATTGGCGCATGACCAAGAAGTCCACCAAATTCAACGCTTTCGCCCACGTCCTTGCCCTCAACAGGAATAACACGAACGGCGGTTGTTTTGTTGTTCACAACACCGATTGAAATTTCATCAGCAATTATACCGCTAATAGTTGATGCAGTTGTTTTGCCTGGAATTGCAATCATATCAAGACCAACGGAGCAAACAGCTGTCATTGCTTCAAGCTTTTCAATCGTTAATGCCCCACACTCTGCTGCACTTATCATTCCAGCATCCTCAGAAACAGGAATAAATGCACCGCTAAGACCACCAACGTGGCTTGATGCCATAACTCCACCCTTTTTAACTGCATCATTGAGCAGAGCAAGGGCAGCGGTTGTACCATGTGTGCCACATTTTTCAAGTCCCATATTTTCAAGAATGTAAGCAACAGAGTCACCAACTGCGGGAGTTGGAGCAAGAGAAAGGTCGATAATACCATAAGGTGTATTAAGTCTCTTTGATGCCTCGTAAGCAATTAGCTGACCAACTCTTGTAATTTTAAAGGCTGTCTTTTTAACAGTGTCAGCAAGCTCTGAAAAATCACAGGAGCCAGCTCTTTTTATTGCAGATGCAACAACACCAGGACCACTGACACCAACATTGATTACGGTGTCGGGCTCGGAAGCGCCGTGAATAGCGCCTGCCATAAATGGGTTGTCCTCTGGAATATTTGCAAAAACAACTAGCTTTGCACAGCCAATTGAGTCCCTATCCCTTGTAAGATAAGCGCTTTGCTTAATTACCTCACCCATTTTTTTAACGGCATCCATATTGATGCCTGCCTTGGTTGAGGCAACGTTTACGCTTGAACAAACCTTGCTTGTTACGCTAAGCGCCTCTGGGATTGCCTCAATGAGGTTGCAAGCGCCCCTTGTCATACCCTTTTGTACAAGTGCACCAAAGCCACCGATAAAGTTAATTCCAATCTCGTTTGCAGCTCTTTCAAGCACCATTGCAAGGTCGATAAAGCCGTCCTTATCAAGCCCTGCGCCAACAAGTGAAATAGGAGTTACAGAAACACGCTTGTTAATAATCGGAATACCATAGGTAGCCTCAAGCTCGTCAGCTGTTTTAACAAGGTTTTTTGCACTCATAGTAATTTTGTCGTAAATTTTTGCTTCAAGACGCTTTTTGTCGTCTGAAATGCAATCAAACAGAGAAATACCCATAGTAACAGTACGAATGTCGAGGTTTTCCTGCTTAATCATATTTATGGTTTCTAGTATATCATTTATATTTAACATTGCTTTCCTCTTTTGTGAGCATTTTATTTGCTTGATTAAATTCTGTGCATTGAGTTAAAGATGTCCTCGTGCATAACTCTTATGTCAAGACCTCTTTCGTTACCAAGCGCCTCCATTGATTTTTGGAAGTGTGCAAGGGTAGAGCTCATATTTTCTATTTCAACAAGCATAATCATTGCAAAATATTCCTTCAAAACACTTTGAGTAATATCAACAATATTAGCACCGTGCTTTGAGCACTCTGCGCTAACTGCTGCAATAATTCCTACATTGTCCTTACCGATTACTGTAACAACTGCCTTCATTGTCCTATGTAGCTTAATAAAGCATTAAGCCATTCCTTTCTATTATTTTTGTTCCTATTTTTATTCCTTGCGCAAGGACGCATATAGGTTGTGCGAGCCTACGCATTTATTTTATTATAATAAAGTATAGCACCATTATAAAAAATAGTCAAGTGTTAAAATATACAAAAAAGTGAGTCGTTTGACTCACCTTTTTCGTTTAAATATGTTTTTTATCCCTGTTTCCTTATAAATTGCATAGCCAAGAGCTCCAAGGACAATCACCACGCAAACAATTGAAAGCACTCTGCCACAAATTCTAAGAGGTGAGCCTGTAAACCTTACGCAAATATCATAGGTGCCATCTTCAAGCTCAAAGGAAACAAGCCCGTCAACCATAATAGCATCAAGCTCGGTTGTAGTGCCGTCTTCGCCTGTGGCATAAATTTTATAGCCCGAGTAGTAAAGCAAAGGAAGCTGAATTTTTGCATCACTGCTTACCTTGATTTTAGCATTTAGGCTTGGTGCACTTGATGAAAATTGTAAAAGCTCTCCCTCTCCTGTTAAAAATACAGGGCTTAAATTGTTGTCCCTGCGATTATAAAGGACGTCCTTTACGGCATAGTATAGTGAGCCCTGCTCTGGTACATAGTCGCTTTTTTGGAATATAGTGGGAGCATATTCCTTGTGATGACCGAGGGAGGAAATATTATCAAGATAGTCAAGGGTAATTTTCTCTTGCCACTCGTCGTCCCCCTCGCTTCGCTTTTCAAGAATTGGCATATTGAGCACAATGAGCAAGCCAACAAAAACAGAAATGAAGCAAAGAGCAAGTCGTCTTTTTGCAAAATATGATGATAAAAGTCCAACAAGAATTGATGCAAAAATCTGCACAAGGGACCAAAATCTCCAAGGAAATTGAATTTTAAGCAAAAAGTCCGGTGCGTTTTCCCAAAATTCAACAGAGGACATTGCCCAAAGCACAAATATTATCACTGCAAGAGAGAACCAAAATAGCACGGATTTAAAAATAGGCTTTTCCTCTTTTTCCTTCCCCTCGGAAATAAACACATAAAGACAAAGGAATACAAGTGAGCCCAGGCATATTTCAATTCTGCCATAGGCAAGCACTGGCACAATGAACAAAATGGGTGCGGAGGCAAAATAGTGATATATTTTGCTAAATGCGTTAACCTTGCAAAGAAGCCTATCTACAATAACAAAAATGAAGCAACCGAGCAAGAATAAAGCAATGCCTGTGTAAATTGAGGAGCTTGAATGTCCAAGTCCATTAAGGAAGCTTATGTTCAAAAAGCCCGAATAGTACCACTCCTTGCCAACGTGGGAAATTACGTGCTCAACGTCCGTACGCATAATCGACTGGTCGGTAATTGCATAAATATCACTGCCCAAAAGCTCAATTTGTGCAAAGAGAGAAAATGCGCAAAGTCCAACAATTAAGAAAATGCTAGATATAGCATAAATGGTAAAGCGACCCTTTTTAAATAGCTTAAATAGTCTTGGCGCATAGCACAAAAGATATAGCACTCCGACGATGAAAACAAACAAGGCGGTTAGATTGTGTGAAAGGAACAAAAGTGATGCCCCAAGCACAACCCTTAAAAAGGGTAGCATTTTAATTTCCTTGCTTTGTATATGGGTTACCTCATATAGTCCCCAAAAAAATAGAGGAACAAGTGTAAAGGCAAATGCCTCTGCAACTGCAAGACGACAAAACAGATTAAAAAGCCTGTAAGGATAAAGCACCAAAAAGGCACTTGAAATAATTGAGGCAACTCTGTTTCCACCTGTAAATGAAAGAGCAAGGCGATACATAAATACGCCACTTAGAAAAACCGAAAGAATAAAGGTCAGCTTATAGGCACTCATAAGAGATACTCCAAAAACACTAACCACCTTGGCAATTATAACAATTGTGTAGTGCGAAAGAGGGGAATAGTATAGCCCTGCACCATAGCCAATACCGTCTGCGAGTGAGCTACTAATTCCACAAAATCCGTTTTCGTACTTATCAAGAATTGCAGGAAGATGATAGTAATAGTCGTCGCCAATATTAAGACCGCTATACAAAAACAGCCAAGTGCCAAGGATTGAAAAAAGAAAAATTGAAAGATATGGCATAAGTCCTTTAAATACCTTGCTTGCTCCTTGCATACTCACCCTCCTTTTAATAATGATAATTAAATTATATCTAAGGCTTATGGCTTTGTCAAGAGATGTAGCTCTATCAAGCACTCTTAAAGATGTACAGGTTAGTACAGGTTTTTCTGGATATAATGAGGCTAGCCTTACGGGAGCGATACGAACCTGTTTTGGAACGGACAAAAATCCCGTCTTCTGCGTTGAAAATTCTTGAAATATTTTTATATATCGGCGAATTTTCGCCTTAAATACAAGCTTTTTGTATCGTTCTAAAATGCTACGCACCTAAAACCTAACTATCTTATAGATGATTTTGGGTGCGAAGAAGGAAGGCTTACTGTACGTAAGGCGACGACGACAA
>JAZQHJ010000144.1:0-9711 GCA_045540515.1 Eubacteriales bacterium | reverse complement strand
ACTTGCTTTGGTCAAAAAGGGGTGGGGATGAAATCACTCAAAAATGGTGGGACTATATGGCTGACATTATGGAGACTAATGCTGACAATAGTCCGATTTGCCGTAAAATCAATGAGGTTTTTCATTTAGACTAGCCTATTTTATGAGTGCCCTTTTAGGGCTTGATATTTTAATTTAGGAGCTTAAAATGGATAAAAGAATTAAGGACTGTCTTTCTTATAATGTTGGGGATTATATTCTTCCCTTTTTGTGGCTACACGGTGAGCCAAAGGAACGCATTTACGAGGAGATTTTAGCAATAAAAAATAGTGGCATAAATGAATTTTGTGCTGAAAGCCGACCATATGAGCAATTTTGCAAGGAGCAGTGGTGGGACGATTTTGGTTTTATTTTAAAAACAGCCAGTGAGCTTGGTATGCGTGTTTGGCTCCTTGATGACAAAAAGTTTCCAACCGGGTATGCAAATGGGTATTTGGAACGCCCTGAAAATGCTCATTTAAGAAAGCGACTTATAAGGGAGCTTCAAATTGATGCTGTTGGACCTATGAGGAGCGCAAAGCTTTTTGTTGGCGCTAAAATGAGGCCCGAGGAGAAAATTTTACAGGTTGTTGCCTTCTTACATAACGATAACGATGAGGGACTTGACTACCGTAGTGCCATAGACCTTACAGAAATGCTTGATAATGGCATAGTTTACTGGGATATTCCAAAGGGTAGCTGGCGTGTTTGCGTAACTATTGAAACCGCACCATATGACTATGAAAACGACCGTCTATTTTACTATATTGATATGCTAAATCCTAACTCGTGCCATGCAATGATTGATGCAATTTACGAGCCTCATTATGAGCATTTTGCAAAATATTTTGGCAACACCTTTGCCGGATTTTTCTCTGATGAGCCTGGATTTTTAAATGTTTGCTACACCTATTACAACAGGCTTGGAGATATGTATTCTCCTTTTCCTTGGAGAGGGGACCTACCAGAGCTGATTGCAAGGAGTGCAGGAATTGAGCCAAAGCTTGTTTCACTATGTATTCCTGCCCTTTGGGAGGACCTTGGAGAGATTACCACGCTTATTCGTGCTCACTATATGGAGGTTGTTACAAGGCTTTACAGTGAGAACTTTTCATATATGCTTGGTAACTGGTGCCGTGAGCATGGAGTTATGTATATTGGACACGTCATTGAGGATATGGGTGCTCATATGCGTCTTGGCTATGGTAGTGGACACTATTTCCGTGCGCTTGACGGACAAGATATGGCAGGAATTGATATTGTGCTTATGCAGGATATTCCTGGTATTTCTGATTTTGTTCATAGGGCTCCTCTTGCTGATGGTGGTAGGGCAAGCCCTGCATTTTTCCGTTATACTCTTCCCAAGCTAGCCTCATCGCACTCGCATATACAGCCTCTTAAAAAGGGACGTGCTATGTGTGAGATTTTCGGTGCCTTTGGCTGGGCCGAGGGGCTTCCTTTTATGAAGGGACTTGCAGATATTATGCTCGCTAGCGGAATAAATTACTTTGTTCCTCACGCATTTTCACCAAGGGATGAGGACACCGACTGCCCTCCTCATTTTTATAATGGTGGTAGAAATGTTCAATATCCTCTATTCAAGGATTTAATGGGATATATGAGCCGATGCTCTCACGTAATAAGCGAGGCTACTCACTGTGCAGACGTTGCAGTGTTTTATAATGCTGAATGTGAGTGGTGTGGTGGTCAGGGCGACCATTTCTTTGAGATTTGTCGTACCCTTACAAGAGGGTTGATTGATTTTGATATTATCCCATATGATGCACTAATTGATGCAAGAGTTGAAAATGATAGACTTTATATCAACAATGAAAGCTATGGTGCTTTGATTATTTCAGATAGTGAGGCTTTGCCACAAAGCAGACTAGAATGCTTTTCTAGGCTTTCAAAGCAGGGCTTACCTGTAATTTTCACTGATGCTCTGCCTTCTGCTAGTGCCGAGGGACATAGTATTTCTCAGCTTTGGAAATTTTTTGAGGTTGTACCAATTGCTGGTCTTGCTTCTTACATAAGAGAGTATGATTTTTGTCAGGCTTATGCAGATAATGCAAGTAATTTGCGTTTTTATCATATTCAAAGAGATGGCAAGGATATTTACCTATTCTCAAATGAGGATATTCACTCACCTATTGATACAGATATTATACTTAAACAGGGTGGGGAGTGTCTGATTTATGAGCCTTGGGACAACAAATGCTATCGTAGTGAGGCACCTGACGGAGTGCTACATTTACACCTTGAGGGAGGCAATATGCTCTTTGTTGCCTTTGGTGGAGACATTCCTGATGATACACCATGCTTTACTCATCAGACTATGCAAGCACCTCTTGATATACGCTTTGATATTGCAATAAAGAACGAGGGCGAGGCTAACTATACTGCTATTGCTAAAAATTCAGAATGCTTTGATATTTCTGCACCCGACCGTTTTCCTGATTTTTGTGGCTATATACGCTATACTGCATCCTTTGATGCTGTTGATGGCTTTAATGTGCTTGACCTTGGTCAGGTTGGTGAGGTTGCACAGGTTTGGCTAAATGGCAAATATCTTGGCACAAGAATCAATGCTCCATACAAATTCAGTATGGCTGATGCAATCACTAGTGGTAAAAACGAGCTTGAAATTATTGTTACCTCAAATCTTGCGCACCGTCGTCGTGATGAGCTTTCAAGCTTCTTGCAAATTCCACCTTCTGGAATTATTGGCGATATTTCACTTTGTAAATATGAAAAATAAGGAAAAGCACGTCAAATGACGTGCTTTTTACACTCAAATGTTACCAAAATGTAAACTCTTGAAATAAATATTAGAAAAGTGTGTACATATTCGACATTTTTCGATATAATATGCTTATTACCCAAGGAAATCAAACATAAGTGCTTGACCGCCTTGGGCTTTTTATTTTTAAGGAGAATTTTATGAAAGGCTTTTTTAGAAATTTCTTTCTATTTGAGGGCTGGGACTGGAAGGTTGAGGGCTATTTTTCTTGGCAACATTTAACATTTGTTACATTTTTAATGATTGTTATGACCTCACTTGCTATTTGGCTTGGTCGTAAAAATAGACACGCTGATGCAAAAACGAAAAATAAGGTGATGATTTGGGCGGCGATTTTGATTGACGGCTTCGAGCTTATTAAAATCGTGCTTGGCTGTATAAGAGAAAGGGATGCACTTAACTTTTTAACAAATCTTCCTCTATTCCTTTGTAGCATTCAGCTTATCACCATTCCTATTGCAGCATTTACCAAAGGTAGATTAAAGGAAGCCTCGCTTGACTTTGTTTCAATCTTTGGCTTACTTGGTGCTGTGCTTGGTACATATCTTGCAGGACAGAATTACTCCTGCTACCCTGTGCTTTCCTTTACTAATGTTGTTTCTGGAATTACTCACTCAATTTCAGGCTTCTGTGCTCTTTACATTTTAATTTCTGGTATGGCAAGCATGAAGCTTAAAAACATTTGGATTACATTTACTATTCTTGGTTGCTTTGGCGCTTGTGCTTATGCTGTGAACAGAATTTTCCTTGCATCAACTGGTTCTTGTCCTAACTATATGTTTTTAATGGGTGGGGACGGAACACCTTATGATATTGTTTATAATTTGGTAAATGGCAACGAGGTAATTTATCCACTTCTCGTTATTTTCTTGTTTGTTATTTGGATAAGCATATTTTACGCTGTTTTCTTTGGCGTTCAAAAAAGAAAAAAGAATAGCTAAAAAGGCGAATTTTCGCCTTTTTTCTTTTATTTAAGAATTTTTTAAGCAAAATATTACATATTTTGGCGATATTGTTGCAAATTCTTAACAACTGTGCTATAATTTAGTCAAGTAATATGTTTAGCACAGGTAATTACATAGTTTTTACTTGTGCTATATGTATTATGGTATTTTTAGTGCTTATGCACATATTTTAAGGAGGTTCGTATGAACAAGTTTGCAAAGCTTCTTGGCTATGATCCAGTTGAGAAGCAAACAAATGTCAAAACCGAAATCGTTGCTGGTATCGTTACATTCCTTGCAATGGCTTACATTTTGACAGTTAATCCGGCTCAAATTCTTGTCGGTATGGAAAATTCTGGTGCTTACTGGCCATCAGTATTTATTGCAACAGCTCTCGGTGCTATTCTTGGCACACTTTTGATGGCTTTCGTTGCTAAAATGCCACTTGCACAGGCTTCAGGTATGGGTCTTAACTCAATGCTTGGTGGTCTTATTGCATTATGGGCTGCTGGTACTTATGGTGTTCGCTTCACTATCGGTCAAGCTTACACAATGGTTCTTATTTCAGGCTTAATCTTCCTAGCATTGTCACTCATTAAAATTAAGGGTAAAACCTTCCGTGAGCTAGTATTTGATGGTATGCCTGTTGCAGTAAGAAGCGCTATCTCTGTTGGTATTGGTTTATTTATCGCTTATATCGGCTTCCAAAATGCTGGTATTATCGTTACAAATGACTTTACACAGGTTGGATTTGTTGATTTCACGAACTGGGAAAACACTCAAATTATCAATAACGGTAATGGTCTTCCAGCAGTTGCTGCTGCAAAGACAGCTATCGTTGCTATCATTGGTCTTATTCTAATTGCTATCCTTGACAAGCTAAACGTTAAGGGTTCAGTTATTATCGGTATCCTCGGAGCTACAATCGTTGGTATTCCTTTCGGTGTTACTAACCTTGAGGTTCTAAAGGGTGACGGAGCTGTTTCTTGGAAGTTCTGGGAAAACTTTGCTAACTTCTTTGCAGGTGAAAACAGCGTATTCTGCTCATTCACAGACGTATTTAAAACAGGATTCCCTGAAGGCTCTATCTTTACAGTAATTATGATTATCATCACTATGTGCATGATCGATATGTTCGACACAATGGGAACAATCGTTGGATGCTGTGGTGGTAACAGAATTCTTTCTGATGAAAACAATAAGCCACACAACTATGGCAGAATCATGATTTGTGATGCTGTTGCTACTTGTGGTGGTGCTATCCTTGGTACATCAACCGTTACAACATTCGTTGAGTCCGGTGCTGGTGTTTCTGCTGGTGGTAGAACAGGTCTTACAGCACTCTCAACTGCTTGCATGTTCTTCCTCGCTATGTTTGCAATGCCACTATTTGCAGTTATTCCAGGTGCTGCAACAGCATCCGCACTTATCTATGTTGGCGTTCTTATGATGAAGAACAATGTAAAGAACATTGACTTCTCACATGCTATCAATGCAACAGCTGCATTCCTTACAGTTGTAGTTATGGTTCTTTCATACTCAATTACAAAGGGTATCGGTGTTGGTATGGTTGCATACACAGTTATGTCTGCACTTTCATATGTAGTTGAAATTATTAAGTACGCAGTACAAAAGAAGAAGGCTACTGAGGGTGAGGTAGTTGAAAAGCCAAAATGGCCAGTTTCAATCGTTGCTATTATAGTAACCGTTCTATTCCTTATTTACTTCTTTGTACCAATGGTTATTAAATAAATTAAGCATAAAGCCAAGGCTCTTGTAGCCTTGGCTTTTTTAGTTCTTAAAGCTCTTAGTCATAATTGAACCCCCTATGTTTAACCATAGGGGGTGTCCTTTTTGTGAGTTAAATGAGCTTCATTTTATTATAGGATTATGACTCTGAATGAGGGATGTTTTTCTTTTCACAGTATTTTGCTGCTGGTGAATTCTTTGAGCAAATTACGTGAATCTTGTCACAGCCGTTGAAAATACCCCAACCAAATTCGGTAACGGAATCTGAAATTTCAACTCTTTCAAGATTTGTACAGCCACGGAATGCTGTATCATCAATCTTGTCAACTGAGTCTGGAATTACAACCTCACGTAGTGAATCGCATTGGTAGAATGCGCCCTCTCCTATTTCTGTAACTGAGTCTGGAATAATAATTTCTTCAAGGCTTTGGCAATCACAGAATGCCCATGCTCTTATCTCGGTTACGGAATCTGGGATTTCGTATCTTGTTAGCTCCTTTCTTGGTGGGAAGGAAACTAGCACGGATTTGTTCTTATTAAATAAAACATTATCAACGGATTTAAAGTAACGGCTGGATGTATCGACGTTGATTTCTTTAAGGTCTGTGCATCCACGGAATGGGCCTATTCCTATGAAGTTTACTGACTTTGGAATGTCTATCTTTTCAAGGCTCTTACAATCCTTAAATGCGTACTTTCCTATTTTTGTAACCTTGTTTTTAATGTCAACATATTCAAGGCTTATGCATCCGTTGAATACCATATCATCAATCTTTGTAACGTGAACTGGCACGTCTATTGATTTAAGAGATACACAGTCTGCAAATGAGCTTTCGCCAAGAACTGTAAGCTCCTTTGGTAGGCGAATTGTGGTTAGTGCCTTACAGCTATTGAACACACCGCCGTAAATTTCTGAAATGCCGTCTGCAAGAGTGATATCGGAAAGGATTGCACAGTTTTCAAATGCACGCTCTCCGAGCTCTATTTCGTCGTTTTCTACAACGAGGGATTCAAGTGAGGTACAGTCACGGAATGCACTTTCACCAACGGAACGAACATTTTTTGGTAGAACAAGCCTTTCAAGTCTTTTACAGCCACGACAAGCCTCGGTCATAAGAACCTCAACAGTGTCGCCTATGTCAAGCTTTTCAAGCTTTTCGCAGTTTTTAAATGCGCCCTTGCCAACAACTCTTACGTTTGCTGGTATTGAAAGATTACTGCTTCCGTCCTTACAACGAACAAGTGTATCTCCCTCAACGGCAAAGCTACGCATTGTTTCGGTTGGAAGTGATGAAATTAGCTTATCTATGTACTTTGAGTCCTTGTCAATTGCAGTTCCCTTTACGTGTTGAAGATTTTCAAGCACCATTTTTAGTGCGCCTGGGATTTCTGTTTCATCATCAAGATATACAGGGAAAATCCTTTTATTGTTTTTATATGCAATGATAATTTCCATACCGCAGTACTTGCTTTGCATAGAATTTGGTGATATGAAAAGAAGGAATGCGCTACAATTTTCTATTTTTGATTGAAGCTCTAATCTGAAATCCTCACCGATTTCCATTGTGTCATCATACCAAAAGCGGAATTTTTCCTGGTCTATTCTTTTTAGGATTTCACGCACCTTAACAATGTCGCTGTGTGAATAGCTAATAAATATATATGGCTCCTCTCCCTCATATGATGGTAAGCCCATATCATAGTAGCTTGAATCAATTTCCTTGTTTGCCATTTGATGTCTCTCCTTTAATTAAATAAATAATAGCTGTAAAATGCCAAGTGCACTAAGTAATGCTGGAACAGCAACAATTAAACCAATTTTCAAAAAGTCAACATATCCAAATTTTAGGTTGTGCTCCTTTAAAATTGAGCTCCACATAATTCCTGCAAGAGCACCTATTGGTGTAAGGCATGCACCAAGATTTGAGCCTATAACCGTTGCATATACAGCAGAAGCTGATGCTGAGCCACTTAAAATTGATGAATATAAAACACTCATTGGAATGTTGTTGATAAGGTTTGATGCAACAAATGAGGTAATTCCATACTTCCACACAGGTGCACTTGTACCAAGTAGATTAAAGATTGCCTCTGTAACGCCATTTGCGCCAAGTGCCTCAACCATTACAAACATTGAAATTATAAATGGTATTAGCTCCCATGGTGCTCTTTTTAAGCACGATAAAAGTGCTACTGGCCTTTGCTTTCTTATTATTGAAATTACTATACAGCATACAAACAGGCTTATTACGGAAAGAAGTGACACAAGCCACATTTCAATGCCGATATATGAGCCGATTGCAAGCACCACTGTGCATACTACAAGGTGGATAATACCAATCCAAAGGGATAGTCTATCATCAATTTTTACATCCTCATAGGTTGCTTGTATTGGTGCTGAAAGCTTTTTCTTGAACATAAGCATTAAAAACAATAGTGCTACGGCTCCTGATACAATTGTTGGAAGTAGCATTACCTTTAAGTAGGATACAAAATCCCCACCTGCTGCTGTTACAAGATAGATATTTGTTGGATTTCCTATAATAAGCGCCATGCTCCAAGTGTTTGCGGCTACAAATTCCGCTGCAAGGAATGGAATTGGGCTTATATGCGCATTTTTTGCAAAGTAGCAAATAAATGGTGTAAAGGACAAAATGATTATATCATTTGATGTAAATACTGTAAGCACTGAAACTGTTACATATAGGAGCATAAAGAGCTTTATTTGACTTGCCCCTGCCTTTTTCAGTGTTACGCTTGCAAGATAACGGAAAAATCCAAGCTCGTCAAGGAATATTGAGAGCAAGGTCATTGAAATAAACAGTACAAGGATTTTAAGTGGGTTTATTGCTGTATTAGCAACAAGTGCACTTCCCACTGTTTTTATATCAACTGCTCTTGAAAGCAAAAGCACAAGTGCTCCAACCAGAGTTACAACCCAGTATGAGCCAATTGAAAGCTTGCCTATTTTTATTTTTGGGAAAAACAGCACTGCACATATCATTAAAAGACATGTTATTACGCTGATTGTTATTGTAAGAGCCATTATTACCTCTGTGTTATATAATATTATATAATATTTTATCACTCATTATTTTATTTGTCAAGATAGATAACAAAAAGCCACCCGCTTGGGTGGCTTTTTTATTTTGTTGATTATTGTGCTTTAGCCAAGGGTTGGGTAGTCCAAAAGCTCTACATATGGCTCACCCTTTAAGCCGTCGGATTCAAATACTACAATTTCGTTTTTGCCCTTCTTTAAGAGTGATGCTGGAATATAGAGGCTTTTTTGTGGTCCCTTTTCCCAGAATCTGCCTATGTTAAAGCCGTTTATAAGGACAATTCCCTTTGTAAAATTATCTAAATAAATAAAGGTGTCCTTACATTCGTCAGCATTAAAAAATCCACGTAGGAATTTAGCCTTTTCCTTTACGCTGTTACTGTATGTAACCTTATCAAGATTATCCATAGGTAGAGTGTAAACATTCCAGTTGAAGTGAACTCTGCCATTTAATAGGCATCTACCTGCTATTCCCTTTTTACGCATCATTTTTGGACCAAAGTTTGCTCTGCCCATATTTTCAACAAGGATTGTAAGTGTGTCTCCTGCCTTTGCCTTAAAGCGAGCATTTAACTCTTTATCATTAACATACAAAATATCAACAAGGTCCTTGTTTATATAAATCTGTGCTCTGTCGCCAAGGCTTTCAAAATAGAGGTTTGCCTCCTCGTAGTCACGATTTAAGGTTGTTGTATAAGCGATATAGCCATAGCCCTGTCCGTAGTACTCCATACATCTTGGAACATTTGAAAATACTGGACTTGAAAGGATATCAAGGTTTTCAAAAAGTCCTCCCTCCTCATCAAGCATCACTCTGCCATATGCCTTTTTAGGTCTATTTTCTGGTACTGGTGGTAGCTCCTTGTCTGTGTACTTTTGAATAACCTTACGAAGTGCCATATATTTTTCAGTAATGTCGCCACACTCAGAAATAGGTGCATCATAATCATAGCTTGTTACCTGTGGCTGATATATTTCATAGTGATTTGCACCATTCATAAAGCCAAATGAGGTTCCGCCGATTAGCATATACATATTTAGGCTTCCACGCTTTAACATATCATCAACCACCTGTGCATAGTCCTGTGAGCTTGTTGTATGGTGCTTATCATCACCCCATGCATCAAACCAGCCGTTCC
>JAZQHJ010000143.1:0-7552 GCA_045540515.1 Eubacteriales bacterium | reverse complement strand
GAGACAACATGTTTCCCCACCTCCTTGGCTCACAGAACGACATGGCTACGATCCGACTTTAATCATAATTGGTCTTATTCCAGCAGAACGACATTCATCAATTGCTGGCTTAACCTCTGGTCTTACTGGATCAATCATTCCAACAAGTCCTATGAAGCAAAGCTCGTTTTCTAGCTTTTCTGCTTCATATTCTTCTGGCTCACTATTAAGATATTTCAAAGAAACAGCAAGAACACGAAGTGCTCTGTCTGCCATATTCTTGTTCATTGCAAGAGCTGCTTCTCTTTTTTCTTTTGTTAACTCGGCAACTTTTCCATTCTCCCATATTTTAGTACATCTTTTAATTATTTCATCAGGTGCACCCTTTGTAAATTGAACAATTACATTATCATCAGTCTTATGGACTGTTGTCATCATTTTTCGCATTGAATCAAACGGAACCTCTCCAATGCGTACAAAAGCCTTTTTCTGTGTATTTTTTGACATTTCAAGCTTTTCTGCATAGTTAACTAATGCGCATTCAGTTGGTTCTCCAACAGCATCATTTGCATCAACGTCAAATTCAGCATCAGAACACAAAGACATTGCATTTGCAAGAAGCTTTTCATCATCTCCATAATGCTCAACTACCGTCATTTTGTTTTGAGTTAATGTTCCAGTTTTATCAGAACAAATAATTTGAGCACATCCAAGAGTTTCAACAGCTGTTAGTTTTCTAATTATCGCATTTCTTTTAGACATATTAGTTACGCCTATTGAAAGAACAATTGTTACAACGGTTGCAAGCCCCTCTGGTATCGCAGCCACCGCCAAAGATACTGCTAACATAAATGGACTAATAATTTCACTAAATGATATACCATCACTTGATGCTTTAATTAATTCTACTCCAAAAATAATAATTGAAATTCCGATTACAACAAAAGTTAAAATTTTGCTTAATTGAGCCAGTTTTATTTGTAAAGGAGTCTTTCCTTCCTCAGCTTGTGTCAATGCATCAGCTATTTTACCCATTTCTGTGTTCATACCTGTCGCAACAACAACTGCTTTTCCTCTACCATAAACAACGGTGCTTCCCATAAACACCATATTTTTTCTATCTCCAAGAGGAACTTCACCATTAGCATTAGGACTTAATTCTTCTTGAATCTTGTTCGCAGGAACAGATTCACCTGTTAAGGCTGCTTCTTCTACCTTCATGCTAGCACATTCAAAAATTCTAGCATCAGCAGGAACTGCATCTCCTGCCTCTAAAACAATTATATCTCCAACTACTAAATCTTCGCTTTTTATAGTTGTCTGCTTCCCGTCTCTTATTACCTTAGAAGTAGCTCCTGATATTTCTTGAAGTGCTTCTATTGCTTTTTCGGCTTTACTTTCCTGAACAACTCCTAATGTTGCATTTATAAGAACAACTGCTAGAATTATTACCGCATCAACAGGAAAGGCATTCTCAATTATTTCAAGAATTCCTGAAATAACTGCTGCAACCAAAAGAATTATAGTCATTGGTTCAGCAAATTGTTTTAAAAATTTTATTAAAAGAGATTCTTTTTTGCCTTCCTTTAACTTGTTTTTTCCATTATTTTCTAGTCTAATTGTTGCTTCGCTTGATGAAAGTCCATTTTCTGATGTGTTATAATGAGTCATCACTTCACCAGAGGCTTTTAAATACTCTTTCATAAATCTCCTTTCAAAAATCAACCATTTAATAAAAAATGACTTATCCGTCACAACACAGATAAGTCTCATCATTTAAAATAAAGCCAGGCTCAATGCCATGATGTTGACTTTATTACGCAAGCGTTGATTACTCCCTTACTGAAAAACATTTTAGCACTAACACCAAAATTTGTCAATAGCTTTAATAATATTTATAAGAAAAGAACTGTCTAGCAAATATTTGCTAGACAGCCTTAAAGAGAGAGAATTTATATCAAAAGCCGTTGTTGAATCCTATTGGATTTTGCGACTTAATGATATTATTAATAGCATTTTACCTTAAATACACCATCTATTGCCATTACTGTTTTTACGGTGTTTTCGGTAATTGGGTCATTTGTCTCAACAATAGTATAAGCGATTTCACCCTTTGAAGCATTTGCCATATTTTCAATATTTGTATTTATAGAAGCAAAGGCACCTGTTATTCTTGACAATACATTTGGAATATTCTTGTGCATTACACATATTCTATGTGCGGCTGATACCTCAAGAGCAACATTTGGGAAATTAACACTATTGTGAATATTTCCTGTTGATAAATAAGCATCTAACTGCTTTGCCGCCATAATAGCACAATTGTCTTCGCTTTCATTTGTTGATGCACCAAGATGAGGAATATTGATTATTCCTTCCACTCCCACAGTCTCTTCTGTTGGAAAGTCCGTTACATAAACAGATACTTTTTTGTCTGCAAGAGCATTTTTGATGTCATTTGCATTAACAAGATCAGCTCTTGCAAGGTTAATAATCTTAACCCCATCCTTCATTATTGCAATTGAGCTTCTGCAAATCATATTTTTAGTTTGTGGCGTTGCAGGAACGTGAATTGAAATATAATCACATGATTTGAATATTTCATCGTAGCTTGTTGCTTGCTTAATTGAAGGATTCAAGCTCCATGCTGCCTTTGGTGATAGATAGGGGTCATATCCCATAACATTCATGCCAAGAGCATTGGCAGCGTTTGCAACCATACCACCAATTGCTCCAAGTCCGATAACACCAAGTGTTTTTCCAACTAATTCATTACCAACAAAAGCTCCTTTGCCCTTTTCTACGAGCTTAGCGACGCCTTCTTGCCCTTTTAATGTTTCTGCCCACTTAATTCCACCTACAACATTTCTTGCAGCTAAAACAAGAGCACAAACTGCTAATTCCTTTACTCCGTTTGCATTTGCTCCTGGTGTATTAAACACAACAATTCCCTTCTCTGTACATCTATCAACTGGAATATTGTTTACACCTGCTCCACATCTTGCAATTGCAGAAACTGTTTCTGGAAATTCAACATCATGTAAAGCAGCGGAACGTACCATTATTGCATCTTCGTTTGTTACTTCGTCTGAAACCTCATACTTGCTACGATCAAACACGTCTGTTCCTACAGTAGCTATTTTGTTCATCAATTTAATCTTTTTCATATATGCCTCTTTTTTATGCTTTTGGATTGTTTTTTGCAAATTCTTTCATAAACTCAACAAGCTTCTCTACACCTGTATATGGCATAGCATTATAAATTGAAGCTCTCATACCACCCACAGAACGGTGTCCTTTTAGATTTTTTAGTCCAGCTGCATCTGCTTCCTTGGCAAATTTTTTATCTAGATCCGCATCTCCAGTAACAAATGTTACGTTCATCATTGATCGGCTAGATTTTTGAACTGGTGCAATGTAATAATCTTGACTATCAAGATAATCATATAGGAGAGCTGCCTTTTTCTCGTTCATTTCTTTCATTTTTTCTAGTCCACCTAATCCTAGAATCCATTCATAAACAAGCTTAGCAACATAAATGCAATAGCATGGTGGTGTATTATACATTGAATCATTGTCAGCCATTAGCTTATAATCAAGCATTGCAGGTGTTTCTGGTCTTGCGTTTCCAATTAAATCTTCTCTAACAATAACAACAGTCAATCCTGCAGGTGCCATATTCTTTTGTGCACCAGCATAAATTAAACCAAATTTTGAAACATCAACAGGCTCGCTAATTATGCATGAAGACATATCTGCAACCAATGGAATGTCTCCAGTTTCTGGTATATATGGGAATTTTGTTCCGTATATAGTATTGTTAAAGCAAACGTGAACATAATCAGCATCTTTACTAAATGTATTTTTATCCGTTTGAGGAACAAATGAAAAGTTAGCGTCTTTGCTAGATGCAACTATTTTTGCTTCTCCATATTTCATAGCTTCCTTTTGAGCTTTTCCAGAAAATTGTCCTGATACGATATAATCAGCCTTTCCTGTTTTCATAAGGTTTAGTGGTACAGCTGCGAATTGAGTTGAAGCTCCACCTTGTAAAAATAATACTCTATAATTATCAGGAATGTTCATAAGCTTTCTTAACAAAGCTTCTGCCTCCTTGATTATCTCATCATAAACTGGTGAACGGTGGCTCATCTCCATTACTGACATCCCACTATCCTTGTAGTTAAGCATTTCGCTAGCTGCTCTTTCAAGAACCTCTAATGGTAGCATTGAAGGTCCTGCTGAAAAATTGTAAACTCTTTTCATAATATACTCCTCCGTAGGTTTTTATTTATTCCTTAGTAAAAATAAATATGCTTTATTATACTACTATGATAAACTAATTTCAATAGTTTTTTTACATTTTTTGAATAAAATTCAATTTTAAAATATTTTATTCATCATTCTGCTACAAAAATGAATATTTGTCTTCATATTAAAAACACTTGTTTTTGTTTTGCGACACTTTATTGTTAAAAAATTAGTGAAAGGCTCCCTTTTAGGTGGGAGCCTTTTTAAATATTATTTAAAAAACTTCACTGCTGACTTAAACATTTTAATGTCATATTCACCATATACATTTTTATAAAGTCCATTGCCAATTCGTTCCGAGTGACCCATTTTTCCGAATACTCTACCATCAGGTGATGTAATTCCTTCAATCGCTAAAATCGAACCGTTAGGATTGTATTGAATATCGTAAGTTGCTTCATTATTCATATCAACATACTGGGTTGCAATTTGTCCATTTTCAATGAGCTTTCTGATCATTTCATCATTGGCCAAGAACTTTCCTTCGCCGTGTGAAATTGGTACATTAACAATATCGCCTACATTACATTCGTAAAGCCATGGAGACATATTAGAAGCTATACGTGTTCTAACTATCTTAGATTGGTGCCTTGAAATATTATTAAATGTAAGCGTTGGGCAATTTTCATCAGTATCAATGATTTTTCCAAAAGGTACAAGCCCTAACTTTACTAGTGCCTGGAATCCATTACAAATACCACACATTAGTCCACCGCGATTATCAAGAAGATCTGTTACGGCATCCTTAACATCTGCTCCACGGAAGAATGCTGTTATGAACTTTCCTGAACCATCTGGCTCATCACCACCACTAAATCCGCCTGGTATAAATACGATTTGCGATTCTGAAACCTTTTTTGTGAAGATTTCCGCACTTCTCTTAATTCCATCAGCGGTCAAATTATTTATTACAAATATTTCGCTTTCTGCACCAGCATCATTTACAGCTTTTGCTGAATCGAATTCACAGTTTGTTCCTGGGAATACAGGAATCAGAACCTTTGGTTTAGCAACCTTGATATTTGCTCCAAATCTCTTTTCAGTATTGTAAGAAATTGTTTCTGGTTTTTCGTTTGGATATGAAATATTGCAAGAATAAACACTTTCTAGCTTGTTTTCATATACTTCGTTAACCACAGAAGCACACACTTCGCTGTCTTTATAAGTAAATTTAGCATCACAAGTAACATATCCTAGTGTTGTACCTATATCGCATGTGCAATCCAACTCAATAATAAATGAACCATAGCAATATGCAAATATATCGTTTAATGTTAAATTATCATTAAACTTAAATCCGTACCCGTTACCCATAGCCATTTTTACAACAGCCTCTGCAACTCCTCCGATTGTTGGAGTATAAACTGCAAGAGCTTTGCCTTTTCTAACAATGTTAGCTACTTCATTATATACAGAAATTAGTGATTCTGCTTTTGGAAGATTGTTTTTATCATATTCTGGCTTTAAGATAACAACCTTGCTATCTGCTTTTTTAAATTCAGGTGATGTTATAACATCTGTCTTTTCGGTTGTAACAGCAAAAGAAATCAACGTTGGTGGAACATCAAGCTTTTCAAATGATCCACTCATTGAATCCTTTCCACCGATTGAGCCTATTTCAAGATCCTTTTGTGCTTTATATGCACCAAGCAAAGCTGACATTGGTTTTCCCCAACGTGTTGGATCCTTAGTTGGCTTTTCAAAATATTCTTGGAATGTTAAATATACATCTTCAAATTTTGCACCAGTTGCAATTAACTTTGAAACGGATTCAACAACTGCTAAATATGCGCCATGGAATGGACTCTTTTCTGATATGAATGGATTATAACCCCATGCCATAAGAGAACAATCATCTGTGTGCTTCTTTTCGCAAGAAATTTTTTGTACCATTGCCTGAATTGGTGTTCTTTGATTTTTTCCACCGAATGGCATAAGGACTGTTCCTGCACCAATTGTTGAGTCAAAACGCTCACTCAAGCCACGCTTTGAGCAGATATTTAGATCTGACATCAAATCAATTAGGCCGTTTTCAAAATCTGTAGGAATTTCTTTTGAATAATCATTTACTTTATTACATTCAATATTAATATGCTTTTCAGCACCGTTTGAATTAAGGAATTCCCTACTAATATCTACAATTGTCTTGCCGTTCCATACCATTTTAAGACGTGGCTCAGCTGTAATTTTAGCAACAACAGTTGCTTCGAGATTCTCTGATGCTGCAAGTTCAAGGAACCTATCCTTATTCTCAGCCTCAATCACAACAGCCATTCTCTCTTGTGATTCACTTATTGCAAGCTCAGTTCCATCAAGTCCATCATATTTTTTTGGAACTGCATTTAGATCTATCAAAAGACCATCTGCAAGTTCACCGATTGCAACAGACACACCACCTGCACCAAAATCGTTGCATCTTTTAATCATACGGCATACTTCATAATTTCTAAACAATCTTTGAAGCTTTCTTTCTTCAGGTGCATTTCCCTTTTGAACTTCAGCGCCACATGATTCAAGAGATTCTACAGTATGTGATTTTGATGAACCTGTAGCTCCACCACAACCATCACGACCTGTGCGTCCTCCAAGAAGAACTACAATATCTCCATCTGTTGGAACTTCTCTTCTAACATTCTTTTGAGGTGCTGCTGCAATTACTGCTCCAACCTCAAGGTGTTTTGCTGCATATCCATCATGATAAATCTCATCAACAATTCCTGTTGCAAGACCTATTTGGTTTCCATAAGATGAATAACCTGCTGCTGCTGTTGTAACAATTTTTCTTTGAGGAAGCTTTCCTTCAATTGTTTCAGATATAGGCTTCAAAGGATTTGCTGCACCAGTAAGGCGCATAGCTCCATATACATATGAACGACCGGATAGTGGGTCACGGATTGCTCCTCCTATGCAAGTTGCAGCTCCTCCAAAAGGCTCAATTTCTGTTGGATGGTTGTGTGTTTCATTTTTGAAAAGCAACAGCCATGGTTCTACAACTCCATCAACCTCTACATCTATTTTAACTGTACAAGCATTAATTTCTTCGGATTCATCAAGCTTTTCGAGTTTGCCTTCTTTCTTTAGATATTTTACCGCAAGTGTAGCAATATCCATTAGATTAATAGGCTTATTTCTACCCAACTCTTTTCTTGTGCTTATATAATCTTGATAAGTTTTTTCAAGTATTTCGTCATGAAATTTCACACTATCAATAGTCGTTAAAAATGTTGTGTGACGGCAGTGATCCGACCAATAAGTCGGATCG
>JAZQHJ010000142.1:0-8833 GCA_045540515.1 Eubacteriales bacterium | reverse complement strand
TGTCTGGGTTCGAATCCTTGTTCCCCAGCCAAACGACAAGCCACTCATACGAGTGGCTTTTTTCGTCGTTTGGTTGGGGAACGGATTCGACCCAGTTTTATATTTGGCAAAGCCAAATGCAAATTGGGTGCGTTCTTTTGTCCATAAGCATAGTCAGCTCGCTAGCGTGTGCGTTGGGCAAAAGCCTCGCCTATGGCGAGAATCCTTGCTTGGCTGTGTTAGTACAAGCTTCAAGGGCTAGCTTTTTTCGTCGTTTGGTTGAGGAACGGTCGAACCCAGTTCCAAATTTGCTTGATAAATTTGGATTGGGTGCGCAAGCGAGCCTAAGGCGTGGGTGCTAGAACACTAAGCCGTGGTGAAGCTCATTTTCTAACGGAAAATGTATCCTTGTTTCTCAGCCATAAAAGACCGACTCTAACGCAGTGTTTGAGTCGGTCTTTTTTTGTTATATAAGGCAGATATTTTTGTTCTTTGATTACACAGACAAGCCTTGTATTCTTGCAATATTTCAAATACTTTTTGCCCGTTTTTTGGAGAGGTCTCTATATGGTTTTTGTAATTTCATTTCGTATGTGGTATAGGTTTTGCCTGTATAAGAGTTATTTTCTCTTGTGAGCTGTCCTAAAATATCGTATTCGTAGGAAAGAATTATTTCATCCAATGAATTTTTAACTGATACTATGTTTCCAAGTGCATCATATTCATATTTATAGATTGTTTGAGATACGGAAGCATCGTTTTAAAAACAAACAACATAATCGCTTATTATAATTAATCTTTGTGTCTCATAGTCATAAGCAACAAATATAAATTCGTATTCGCCACTTAGAGGGCAATCATTATATTTATCGTTTGTTACATTATATAAGATAAAGCTATCAAAAGTTGACATTTCCATTTGAATATCTATTGGCAATAAGCCTTTCGTTTCTAAGTTCAATTTCTGTTTCCATATGCTACTGCTTTTTATTTTAGTTTCAAAATCAATTTCTTCATTGTTATCAACAATTTTTACATAGCTAATTGTATATTGCTTTAGCTCGTGAGTTGCTACTTTAATCTGCTTCGGCAAGGCAATTCCGCTTGTTTGTTCAACAGCAAATACACTACTTGTATCATAAGAAAAACTGCTAAATATAAATCTGTATGATCCAAATATTAATAATAATGGCAAGCAAACAAGAGCGATGATGTAGTTTTTCTTGTATTTTTGATTTTTACGTTTTAATATTCTACCAATTAATAGCGACAGAATTCCAAACGGTATAAAAAACCACATTATCCAAGAATATCTAACTATGCCTGCTATTCCAAATATATTTGTTTCGCCAATTATACTTGCTAATCCAAACGAAATAATCGGAGAAACTAACGTTAACCAAAAGAGTACATTTCCTGCAAATTTTTTAGTTTTCATTCCATATCATCTCACTTTTAATAATGTTTTGAGAAACAATAACATTACTCTTTCTTGTTATTTGACTATAAGCACATTTTTTTACAAAGATCATTTTTATCTTTTGAAAATTCAAAAATAATTTTTTTAGTCTTTTCATTAAAGGGAACGAAAATCATATCTTTTACTGAATATTCTCTAAATGTTTTTCCCTCTTCTAATTTACTAAAGCAAACAACTAAACCACAGTCAGTATCTTTTTTGCTTGAGTATCCCAACCATCTTTTTAGCTTTATTTGCTCAACGCCCACATATTTTATTTCTTTCCATTCTATTTTGCAAAATACATTGGCAAGCCCTTTTTCGCTTATTTTTGTTAATACTGCTGATTTAAAAACTGAAGAGCCAAATCCAGAGGCAACAATAAAATATATAATTTCAATGCCTATTGCAAGTAAAATTGTTGGTAAAATATAAATCCAGTCTATTTTAATAAATAGGTCTAACACTAATAACAAAACAGGCAAAATCAATACCACACTCAACAATTTAGCTAGCATTTTACCACACGCAAACCTAAGAATGTATTTTTTCATTTATATCACTCTTTCACAAAAATTTTCCCAAAGTTCTGACAGTTCAGCCCACTTGAAACTAAATAAACTTTCTGTCCTTGCTCCCAACAGTTGCTTTTTGATAATCTTCAATATTCTTTCCGATAGATTTTAATGCTTTCGCATAACTAAATTCGCCTGTTTCAGTGTTTCCAGTATGATATTTATCACCAATCTTATTTATAATTTCTATTCGTTTCATAGTTCTTTCTCCATCATCTTTCTTATCTTTTTATACATTTCTTTGTTGCCTTTGATATACTTATAAACATCTGCCGGTATGTCGTCCTTGGTTTTTGCGATCAAGTCGAAAAACTTTTCTTGGTCTGCTTTGCTCGGTCGCAAGATTGCCAGCATGGCGAACTGTACCTCGGGTGAGGGACTTGTTTTTTCTGCCATAATATCGTAGAAATATGGTTTAGTTATACCGACCTTGGCATAAAATTGAGTTTGTGTCATTTTCTTTTGCTTAATCAGTCTTGTTAGCAATTCGCCAAATTCGGTCTTATTACCTTTTTCCAAATCCTCACCTCCGATTTTAATATTTTGGTATGTATGTATACATACTAACATACTGAACTATAAATGTCAAGACTTTTTATAGAATTTGGTTAGCCGTTTTTATGAAAATTTTACAAAAATTGAGGTTTTGTCGATTTTCAAAAAGTGTTATATCCCCTTATACCACAAGGCTTTACCCCACTTTTTTCCTTTGGTTCAACTGAGGTTGCTTCGAGTCAGCCAAACGACAAGCCACTCGTATGAGTGGCTTTTTTCGTCTTTTAGTGCCCTCTACCTTGTGACGTAGGGCGATTTTGGCAGAATGCTTGATTTTTGCTAGCTTTTGTGATAGACTTAATATATGGGTTGATTTTGGCTTTTGCTTTTGCATAGCTTTTGGTTTTGCGGGGCTTGGGCTATGGTTGCCTATCATCTTTTTGAAATCTAGGGAGAAACATTATGAGAAAAGCACGAATTTTTTTAGGAGCAATGTTCCTTATTATTGCAATTGCCTGTGGCGCTTGTGCTGCTTATGGCTTTATGGTATCATCGGAGCCTGTTGATACTGCTTCACCCGATTATTACACGTACGAGGGTGATGACAAAAACACGCAAATTCAAAACTCAATTGCGGACAATTCATCAAATCTTATTGCTCTAATTACCAAGGTTGGAAACTTTGAAAACACAATTTTAATTTTATTTACATTTACATCTGTAATTGGTGCTCTTACTTTCTTTTCACTTTCAATTTTTAATTTTGCTGCATCTGGAGAGGGATATGTAAAAAAATCTGAGCAACAGCAATATCCACAATATTCAAACACTGGCGTATATCAGATAGTGCCAACTAGCAACACTGGAGTTTATCCTGTTGTAAGTGCAAATACTGGTGTTTATCCTGTTGTTCAGCCTGTTATGCAACAGCCTATTGAGCAAGCTCCAACAGTTCAAGAGAGTGCTGAGCCTGTAAAGGAGAAAAAGGCAAAGAAGGAAGAAAAAAAGGAAGAAAACAAGATGCCTGTTAAGGAAAGCAACTCCGAGGCTGTGCAAGAGGAAGCAGAGGCTACAAAGGAAAGCGACGAGATAGCTACAAGCGAGAAAAAGGTGTCCGAGCAGACCGAGGAAAAAGCAAAATAAAATAATAAAAGCGATAAAAAACCGACACTTGGTGTCGGTTTTTTTATTCCTCAATATATTCTGCAATCTCCTCAAGCCTACATTTTAAAACAGTGCAAAGCTTATTTAAGGTTTTGGTTTCAATATTTTCGTTTGCTTTTAATCTGCGTATGGTTTTACTATCAATTCCACACTCCTCACGAAGCCTGTATGTCGATACTCCCTTTTTCTCCATTTCAATCCATAATTTATCAAAAACAATCATTTTTACACCTCCCACTTGACATTTATTATTATGGGGGTTATAATCTATTTTATTAAGGGGATATAATCCCCACAATTGAAAATAAAGGAGAATATTATGGAGCTTTGGAAAGAAATATTGTGTAATGATTTGATAAAAGGAAATGTAAAAATTAAATTACCTAGGGGCAAAAGGCTTGAACGATTATTTGAGCTTGAATGCTATAAGTCACTTTTGCAAATCAAAGAAATATTGGATGATGATAGCCTTAATGACAAGGATTGTTTTATGAAAATTGAAAGCATTGTTTCTATATTTGAAGCACTTGGTACTACAACAAGCAGACACGATTTTTAAAAATTGAGCATTTGCTCACTGTTCATTATATTTATTAAAAAAGCCTTGTATTTACAAGGCTTTTTAGTTATTTTTGGTCGTTTTCTTCGAGCTTATAGCGAATATTATTGCGAATACAATATTGCTCGGCGTAGGAGCCCTTTTCACAGACTACTAGCAAATTTGGAAAGTCTGCAAAGGCGTCCTTGGTTATATAAATAACTGTGCTTGGAATGTATAATACTTCAAGACATTCGCAGTCACTAAGCGTCATTTCGTCAATTCTTGCAATTGCAGGAAGGTGTATTCTTTTTGCAGAACGAAAGCCATATGTGCTTTTATAATCGCTTGAATAGTACTGTACTCTGCTAATGATATAGTCAACTACCTTTTTTAGCTCCTCGGTTGTTGGAGCTTCGCTTATGTGTACTCCTGCCAAATCTCCCAAGGAGTCAAGCATGTCGTGTGGTAGTGTGGCATTTCCAACATATACAGGCACGATTTTTGCATTATTTGCCAGTGCGCATTCTATCTCTGCACGTATTGCTCTGCTATTTGCAAAGCTCTCTGTTATGAGCAGAACAATAAAGCCGTCCTTATCCCTTGAATGCTCTTCTATTCTGCTTGAAATTGATTCAAAAAAGCTATCCTCTGCACTAATTTCAGTGTCGTAGTGAAAAACCTGCATATCCTTTTTCATTAGCACGTTTTCAAGCTCCCTCATAATTCCTGCATCTCGTTGGGAATGGGATATAAAGACCTTCATTTGACGAGTGATATGCTCAATTTGGCTAAGCTGAGCTTCAAGGTCGGTATTAAGGTCGATTGTAAATACCTTTTTACCGCTTTTGCTTTCGATATATTCTCTTTCAGTCCTTACCCAGTTGGATTTACGAGCATTAGGGCTATCGGCGTAGATAAACCATTCTCTTTCGTCTATCTCTCTTTTGATAAGCTCCTCTATCTCGTTTTTATCGGAAAGGCATTTTAAATAGAACATAAGTGGCTCAAAGCCGAGGCTTTCTAAATGATTTCTTATTCTTCTTACAAGAGCTATGTCCTGATGAGAGTGTGATATGAACACCCAACCGCCATTCTTTTTCATTTTTGCTCCTTTATTAAAAAACGGGAATGGCATTTCCAAATCCCGTTTTTCTTTTAGAAATTGAAGTAATTTTTTGCGTTGTAGTAGCAAATATCACTTGCGATTTTCGTTAGCATTTCCATATCGCTTGGATATTCGCCGTCCTGTACCCATTTGCCAAGCAGATTGCAGAGTATTCTTCTAAAATATTCGTGTCTTGTGTAGGACACAAAGCTACGGCTATCGGTGAGCATTCCAACAAATCGTGAAATCATACCAAGGTTTGCAAGGGCACGCATTTGGCTCTCCATTCCGTCTCTTTGGTCATTAAACCACCAGCCGGAGCCGAATTGAATTTTTCCTGCTATGCCACCACCCTGAAAGTTTCCAAGCATTGTACCAAGAACGTAGTTGTCCTTTGGATTTAGGGTATAAAGGATTGTCTTTGGTAGCATATTCTCGCTATCAAGGGTATTAAGGATTTTTGAAAGTCCCTCTGCAATTTGAAAATCGTTTATTGAGTCAAAGCCTGTGTCCGGACCCAGCTTTTTAAACATTCTGGTGTTATTGTTTCTCAAAGCGCCGATATGTAGCTGCCATACCCAACCACGCTTTGCGTACTCTCTGCCAAGCTTAATTAGGGCATTTATTGTTTCATCATCCATTCTGTCAACTGCATGGTCGGAAAGACGACAGCCGTTTTCGTGGAAGTAATCAAGACGTGCCTTTATTTCCTTAAAGTCTGTTTTGCTTTCATCGGTTACTGCATAAATGTCAGGACGGAAGGCAGGAATAACCTTTACTCCAAAGTCCTTTAATTGCTTATGATATTCAAGGGTATCAAATGGTCCGTCGGTTGTGCAAATAACCTCAACATTTGAACGTTTTATGAGACCCTGTGTCGTAAATTCATCCTTTTGAAGGCACTCATTCACTCTGTCCCAAATGCTTTTTGCAGTTTCCTCGCAAAGCAAATCGTCAATGTCAAAGTATCTCTTTAATTCAAGGTGAGTCCAGTGATAAAGTGGGTTTCCGATAAGGTATGGCATTGTTTTTGCAAATGCAAGCCACTTTTCATAATCAGGTGCATCTCCTGTTATATATTTTTCATCAATGCCATTTGTTCTCATTTGACGCCACTTGTAGTGGTCGCCACCCAAGAATAGCTCGTATGCGTTTTTAAACTTGTAGTTCTCGGCTATCATTTTTGGGCTGATATGACAGTGGTAATCAATGATTGGCAAATCCTTTACTTTTTCATAAAGCACCCTTGCCGTTTCGTTTTTTAGCATAAAATCATCATTTATAAAGCTCATAGCGTTACTCCGTCCTTAAATATTGCTATTTCCTCATAGCCATTTATTTCGTTTTTGGTTTTTTTGCCACCTGCAACCTCTAATACAAGGTCAAGCAGGTCGTTTGTTGGGTCAACTCCGTCTAGCATTACGCTTGCGTCAAAGTCAATCCAGCTTGATTTTTTTGTAGCAAGATTATTGTTTGATGCGATTTTTATAGTTGGTACAGCTGAGCCAAGTGGAGTTCCCCTACCTGTCGTGAACAAAATCATATGAACACCACTTGCCATAAGATTTGTTATTGCAACCATATCATTGCCAACACCATTTAGTAGGCTAAGGCCTTTTTTTGTAACAGGCTCTGCATAATTAAGCACGTCAACAACTGTACTTTTTCCACCCTTTTGAATACAGCCAAGGGATTTCTCCTCAAGGGTTGTAATTCCACCTGCCTTATTGCCCGGTGAGGGGTTTTCGTAAACTACTTGATTGTTTCTTATGTAGTATTCCTTAAAATTGTTGATAAGGCTAACTGTTTTTTCAAAGGTTTCCTTGTCCTTGCATCTGTTCATCAAAAGATGCTCTGCACCAAACATTTCAGGAACCTCGGTTAAAACACAGCTACCACCTGCACAGGTTAGCAAGTCGCAAAAGCGACCAACAAGGGCATTTGCAGTAATTCCTGAATAGCCGTCACTACCACCGCATTTTAAGCCAACAATAAGCTCTGAAATATGGATTTTTTCAAGAACGTCCGCCTTGGCATTTGCCTTTAATTCCTCAATTATAGACACTCCCTTGGCAATTTCGTCGCTTTCGTCCTGTGCGTTTAGGAATTTCACTCTGCTTTCGTCATAGCTACCAAGAGTCCCTTTAAACTCGGAAATATTGTTGTTTTCACAGCCTAAGCCAAGGACTAAAACGCCACCTGCATTTGGGTGATTTACCATTGAGGCAAGTATTTTTTGAGTTAACATATGGTCATCCCCTAGCTGGGAGCATCCATATGGGTGAGTGAAGCATTTTGCTCCTGTTAGCTCACTTAATTTTTGAGCTATCTTATTCACACAGCCAACGGTATTAACAATCCAAATATCATTACGTATGCCAACCTTGCCGTTTTTTCTTCTGTAACCATAAAAGTAAGCATCAAGCTCTCTTTTTGGTAGTGGCTCGGTGGGATTATAGGTGTATTCAAGCTTACCAGAAAGCTTGGTTTTAAGGTTGTGGGTGTGCACGTGCTCACCCTTTTTTATGTCCTGTGTGGCAAAGCCGATTGCCTCGCCATATTTTATAACGTCAGAGCCCTTATGAATATCACGCACTGCATACTTGTGTCCGTTTGTGATATCAACCTCGACGTTATCAAGCTTATTTATTAACATATTTAGAAAGCTCCTTACGTAAAAAGCTTAAATCCTGTCCCCAAAGCTCTGTGCTTGCAAGAATTTCATCAAGGGTTGCGGTTTTCATAAATTTCATTACCTCGGGGTCGTCCTTTGGCATATCTGTACGATAAAATTCAATAAGCTTTCCAAATGAAAGCATAAGGGTTTTGGGAGCCTCATAATACTTCTTTATATATTCAAGTATTGATGGTAAAACTCTTACCTTGAATTTGCTAACTGAATTTAATGAGATTGCAGAAAGATAGTGCTTGATATATGGATTAGCAAAGCGAGTTAAAACGTTTTCGGCATACTCAACAAGCTCCTGCTTTGGCATTGGGATTGTTGGAATAATTTCATTGAAAACGCATCTTCTTATGTGTGTTTGCATTTTTTCGCTGTCCATACAGGATTTAACTGTATCAAAGCCAAGGAGCAATGCAAATGGCACAAGTGATGTGTGCGCACCGTTTAAAATTCTTACCTTGCGTGTGCGATATAGGTCAAGCTTGTCGGTTAAAATTACGTTAAGACCGCATTTATCAAGGGGGAGCTCATCAAAGAGCTTATCGTAGCCGTCAATTACCCAAAGGTGGTAGTATTCAGAGGTGTTGATTAGCTTGTCATCGAAGCCAACATCAATTTTTTCATCCCTTGGATAGCCTGTATTTATTCTGTCAACAAGGGTGTTAAGTCGGATCGTAGCCATGTCGTTCTGTGAGCCAAGGAGTTGGGGAAACATGTTGTCTTCCTAAGACCGCTTGGCCTCCGACTTGTTGATTAGCTTGTCATCGAAGCCAACATCAATTTTTTCATCCCTTGGATAGCCTGTATTTATTCTGTCAACAAGGGTGTT
>JAZQHJ010000141.1:0-2809 GCA_045540515.1 Eubacteriales bacterium | reverse complement strand
ACGATCCGACTTGCATATGAAAACAAGGAGCTTGACATTCACGCACCAATCAAGGTAAGAGTTGAAAGAGAGGTTAATGGCGAAAAGAAGACAAAGATAATCAACGCAACTCTTGGAAGACTTATTTTCAATAACTCTATTCCACAGGACCTTGGTTATGTAGATAGAGAGGTTGATCCATTCAGCCTTGAAATCGACTTCGTAGCAGGAAGCAAGCAGCTTTCACAAATCGTTGACCGCACAATCAAGATTCACGGCTTTACAAAGGCTGCTGAGGTTCTTGATAACATCAAGGAAATGGGCTACAAGTACTCAACAAGAGCATCAATTTCTATTTCAGTTGCCGATATGACAATTCCTGAAAAGAAATATACAATTGTTAAAGAGGCTGAGGCTAAGGTTGATGAAATATTCAATCACTATAAAGAGGGTGAGCTTTCAGAGGAAGAAAGATACAATTGCGTAATTGATATTTGGAATAAAGCAACAGATGATGTTATTGCTCAAATTCAAGAAAGCTTTAACAGATACAACCCAATCAAGATGATGTCTGACTCTGGTGCCCGTGGTAGTATGACTCAGATGCGTCAGCTTGCTGGTATGCGTGGTCTTATGTTCTCAGCAACAGGTAAGACTATGGAAATTCCAATTAAATCAAACTTCCGTGAAGGACTTACAATTCTTGAGTATTTCGTTGCTGCACGTTCAGCTCGTAAGTCACTTTCAGATACAGCTCTTAAAACTGCTGACTCTGGTTACCTAACAAGACGTCTTGTTGACGTTTCACACGAGGTAATCATTCGTGAGCACGACTGTGGCACACGTGACTATATGGTTATGAGTGACATTAAGGACGGTAAGGAAACCGTTGAGCCATTAAAGGACAGAATCCTTGGCAGATACACTGTTGAGGATGTTATCAACCCACAAACAGGCGAGGTAATCGTTAAGGAAAACGAAATGATTCTTGCTAAGGACGTTGATAAGATTGTTAAGAGTGGCATTACAGAGGTTAAGGTACGTTCAGTTCTTCGTTGTAAGACAAAGGGTGGCGTATGCGCACATTGCTATGGTATGGACCTTGCAAGCTCCAAGCCAGTTAATATCGGTGAGGCTGTTGGTGTAATCGCTGCTCAGTCAATCGGTGAGCCTGGTACACAGCTTACAATGAGAACCTTCCATACAGGTGGTGTTGCTTCTGCAAATATCACACAGGGTCTTCCAAGAGTAGAGGAGCTATTTGAGGCAAGACGTCCAAAGAAGCCTGCTATTCCATCTGAGGCAACAGGTGAAATTGAAAAGATTACACTTGAAGGTAACAATAACCATATTTATGTAACCGATGAGGAAACAGGCACAGAGTACAACTACGAGGTTCCATTTGGAACAACAATGGTTGTTCAAGAGGGCGACAGGGTTGTTAAGGGTCAAGCTCTTACAGAGGGCTATATGGCTCCACTTGATATTCTTAAAATCAATGGCATTGAGGCTGTTTATGATTATATCGTACGTGAGGTTCAAAAGGTTTACCGTTCACAAAACGTTGACGTTGATGACAAGCACGTTGAGGTAATTACAAGACAAATGACCAGAAAGGTAAGAATCAAGGATTCAGGAGACACAGAGCTCATTGAGGGCACTATGATTGACATAACAGAATTTAATGACGAGAACGAAAAGCTTCAAGCAAGAATTGATGCAGGTGATGTTTCACTTCGTCTTGCAACTGCTGAGCCAATCCTTCTTGGAATTACAAAGGCTGCTATTTCAACAGAATCCTTCCTATCCGCTGCATCATTCCAAAATACAACACAAGCTCTTACAGAGGCTGCTATTCGTGGTAAGGTTGACCATCTCCTTGGACTCAAAGAGAATGTTATTATTGGTAAGCTTATCCCAGCAGGTACTGGAATTGCAGAATACAACAAGGTTGGCGTAAAGAGAGCAGAAAAGGCTCAAATTGCTGAGTAATTGTATAAAGCAATAACTAACCATAAAAAACAGGCATAAGGGAAAAACAGCCCCTATGCCTGTATTTTTATCATTTCAAAAATAAAAAAGCCACGAAAAACGTGGCTTTTTATATTTTAAATTAGTTCATTGAAAAACCATCAACGTATTGAAGAATAGTTCCGTCGTCAAGGTAATAATACATTTCAATTTGACTTTCGTCGGTTATATCAAAGCAACCCTTAACGAGCTCATACATTTTTGTAGCATGTCTTTGCGCTTCGCTTTCAGATTTAACTCCGCTAATCTCAACAATATAGAGAAGAACACCGTCTAGTGAGTCAATGCTTGTTGAGGTTGTTCTGTAATATGAGTTGTTTTCCTTGCTTAAAATCAATTCGTCAGCATTTTGAACAGCTAGCTGATCAGCACAGTAGAAGTTAAGCATCCAGTTGAATCTTCCCTCAAGCCAAAGCCTTAAAGCCTCTTGTGCCTCTCTAAAGCTCTTATATGAAAAGCCTTCATCACTATTAACGGACCATTTTGAGAAGTTTCTACAAATACTTCCATAAAAGTCCTCATCATTGTACAGAACATCAATGTAGTTTGTTTTTCTGTTTCCAAGCTTGTCATAAGTATCTGCATACATATTTATGATGATATCCTTATATTCCCAAATATAATCAGAAACCAAATCCATAAATTCAGGAGAATACATATAGAGGAATGAGTACCAGTTGTGATTTCCGTTTTGTCTGTCCCAGTTTGTTGGCTTGTTGTTGCCATCCTTTGGATCTGTTGGATTGTTAATCCAATTTTCATTTGGAATACCATTATAAAGGCAGTTTGCCCAAGTGCC
>JAZQHJ010000140.1:0-11907 GCA_045540515.1 Eubacteriales bacterium | reverse complement strand
CACTTGCTGACTATGCAAAAACACTTGCTGCCGAGGAAAGAGCAAAGCAAAAGAACAAGGAAACAGGCGCGCATGGTGTTAAGTTTGAGGAGTTAAGTGAGGAGCAAAAAAACGAGAGAATATCAAGCGATATTTCAAGGTTCCAAGAAAAGCATCCTGATGTTGATGTCGATGAGCTACTCAAAAACGAGGATTTTCTTGCAATTGCTGAGGAGCACCTTGGAGAGGTGCCTTTAAGCACTTTATACTCACTTTACACCAAGGTTGATGCAGGTAAAAAGCAGAAGGCAACCGCTATTGAAAAACAAGCTGCGCAAAAGGCAGCAAATGATGCATCTGTGGGTGCACTTGGCACACCAAATGCAGGAGCTGAGGCAGAATTTTACACTCAGGAGCAGGTGGAAAAGATGTCTCAAGCAGAAATTAGTAAAAATTATGACAAAATCAGAAGGAGCCAGGAAAGATGGTAGAGCTAAACAAAACGGTAGAAATGATGCTAAGCCCCGATTATAAAGAAAGGTTTATTGCAGAATTTCACCAAACAAAAACAAGATATGAAAAGCTCAAGGCTTTTTGTAACACAATTGAAGCTTCAATTGTTACAAATGGAAAGGTGCCAGAGCCAAAGCATGATGTCCCTTATGATATTTTAAGAGACCAGCAAAGAGCAATGGGTGAATACTTACATATGCTTGAGTTAAGAGCTGAAATTGAAGGCATTGATTTAAGGGAATGTGTCTTTTTACCTACTGTTGACAGTGGATGCTGTTGTGATAGCGCAGATGCTAAGACACCAAGAGAAAACCTTTGTGCTGCTATTGGCTTTTGCAAAGAATAGGAGCTTGTTATGGACAATCAAAAATTTATTGATTTATGTAAAAAAACAGTTTGCGATTATGCAAATGAGCACCTTGACAAAGCCGATGATAAGAAAATTACAGAGGATGATGTTTTTATCGTCTGGAGCTGTAAGACCTTGCAGAACAACAAAGCACTTGCCAGCACAACTCTTTTTGATGGAATGTACTATGAGCTCACTTATAACGGAAATAAAGACGAGCTTTATTTCGATGCATATAAAAAGTGGGAAAATAAGTGCATTAAGCTCCAAAAATAATAATTTTTAAAAAAAGGAGAATTTATATCATGGCATACACAAAGTTTATTCCGTCCGTGTGGGCAGAAGCAATAAATAGAGAGCTTGAAAAGGCTCTAGTCTTTGCAGAGGATTGCAACAAACAATACGAGGGTAATGTATCAAAGCGCGGAGATTCCGTTCACATTCTTGGAGTTGGCAAGCCAACAATCAGAACTCTTGACCGTGAAAATGCATCAGGAAATATTGAGGAAGCAGAAGAGGTTGAGGACAAGAGTGTAATTCTCAACATTAACCAAATCAGCTATTTCAACTATCTTGTAGGCGATATCGACAAAGCACAAGCAGTTGGTGGCCTTATGGATTCACTAAGCCAGGAAAGCGCTTACGGTCTTGCAGATGCTATGGACCAGTATATTGCAAAAATGGCAATCGGCACAGATGTTCCTAAGCTAACTGCTGATGCAACAGTGGTTACAAAGGAAAAAGTTCTTTCTATTCTTGATGATGCAATTCAAATCCTTCAAGAAAACAATGTAAACATCGCATCAGGCGTTGTTGTTACAGTTTCACCACGTTTCTATAAGCTATTTAAGCAAGCTTATGTTGATAAGAGCACAGACAATACAGGAGAGCTTAAAAATGGCAAGGTTGCAATGTACGGTAATGTTACAGTTAAGCTTTCAAACAACGTTGCTAAAACCGATGATGGCGCAACTGACAACATTATGATAAGAACAAAGAAGGCAATCGCCTTTGTAAACCCTCTTACACACACAGAACCTTATAGACCAGAAAAGAAGTTTGCGGATGCTGTTAAGGGCTATGTCCTCTTTGATGGCAAGGTTGTAAGACCAAAGGAAATCGTTAATATCAATGTTAAGTACGCATAAGCGTATTTGAATTTAAAAAGCACAAAGCGTGGCGTAGGTTATATGACTTGCTCACGCTTTGTTTTGTAAAGGAGACAAAAAATGAAGCTTGGAGAAATTAAAATTGAAACCCTAATGCTTATATTTCCTAGTGTATCAATTGAGGTTGATATAGAGAATGACAAGGCTTTAAATGATGCTCTTTTGACCTTGAGAGAGGACCCAAATTATGCTGATTACCTTGTGGCTATGCCAGGAGCCTTAAATCGTTGCTTTAGCTCGTTAGAGCAACGAGGAGTGCTTCCAACGGTTGTAATAACAATAAAAAAAGAGCAATGCAAAAGAATTGGCAATATGCTAAAGCTCGATATAAGCTCTTTAATGCCTCAAATAGCACAAATAGAGTATATAGCAATCGAAAAGGGCTGCACATATATACCAAGGCATGACTATATCAGGGAAAGTGCAAGCACGATACTTTTTACAGATATATCAAATGAGTATACACTTGTTTATACTCCTAAAATTAGAAGAATATCAAATATCACTCCTGCATCCTATGCGCTAGAGCTCCCTGATGAGATTGCTTGCTTGATTCCTTACTTTTTAAAAAGTGAGTTGATTCGTTCTGATGATGCCGATGAAGCAAACACAGCAAGAGCCTTGTTCGAGCAGGGAATTGCTCAGCTTGTAAGCCAAAAGGAAGGCTATCAGAGTTCTGTTGATACTGTTTATGAAATGTGAGGCTCATTATGGCAGATAAAAGAAGCTATACAATTAACAGCTTTAAGGGCGTTGACCTTTCATCCTCACCGGTTAACGTTGCTAGTTACAGAGCAAGCTATATGTGCAACATGATTTCACGTAGTGGAGTAAATCACAAGCGTAATGGTTGGAACGAAATTGCAAATTTTTATGATGTCGATGGACGACCGAAGCAAATAAACGGTATTTATGACTACCTCGATATCAAAACAAACGAAAAATACATAATTGTACATGCAGAAAATGCTTTTTACAAGTGCACAACCGATTTTAGAATGAAGGAAAAGATTGAGTCAAGTGCAAATATAATTGATACAAAAAGTAGAGCATATTACAAAAATGGTCTTTTATGGATTGTTGGTTGTGGCGATTTTTGTGTGTATAACGGAAACGAAATAGTTAGGGTTAAGGATTCTTGTTATGCCTATATTCCGGTAACGTCAATTGGAATCGCAGTCGAAGGAAAACTTGATAGACTTGAATTATCAAACCTCTTAACCAACAGAAGAAAAAATAAAATTATTGGTAAGGGACACACGCAATTCTTTTTAGATAATGAAATAAGCAAAGAGCATCCTGTTTACGTAGATATTCGGTGCATTCCTAACGGATTTAGTTTGAAGCTGGAAGATAACACAATTGTAACGGAAAAAGAGATAATTGTAAAATACGAAATTGATTTAGGGAGCATAAGCGAAAACGAAGACTATATTTTTTACGCAAGCACAGGCTCCTGCTACCAAAACGACATATTAAGTGAAGGCAATATAGTTGATAAGGATGGAAACGAAATATCACTACCGATAGTTGTGTACAACACAGAGCGTGATGGCAACGTAAGAGGAGTGTTTGCAACATTATTCGATGCTTCGCCTTTGTTTGAAGGTGAAAGTAATATCACAGTAGAGTACACTGCAAATTATGACAGTGAGCTTGAACTTTCGGCAAGCTGTGTAATGCCTTGTTATGGGCAAGAGGTTCTTTTGGCAGTTCACAAAAACAACGTTCTATGTTTTTCGGACGTGATAAGTCCCGGGGCAGAGCACGGCTTTGGATATTTTCCGATAGACAATTACGTGGTTGTAGGTAATGACAAAGAAAAAATTACGGCTGTAATACCTCTTGGAGATTCTTCTGTGGGAGTATTTAAGAAAAATAGTTTTTATAGAGTTAATTTTACCTTGCAAACAAAAAGCGAAACGCAAGAGGCTGAGATGCTTGCACAAATTATAGAGTCGTTTGATAGTGTGGGATGCATAAATCAAGACGTTGCAATAAATGTAAATGCAGACACCATGGTCCTCAATCGTAACGGGGTATTTGGTGTTGAATTTAACACAAATAGCAGAAGTCTTAAAATGCGTTCTAGTTTTGTAAATAAGGAGATTACTGCTTATTCCCAAGAAATCTTGAATGAAGCAATTGCTTGCGAACATGAGGGCAGGTACTACTTATTTATTGCCGGCAAGGTATATATTGCTGATTCGCGATTTAAGGTATATGAAAGCAATCGTCTTGACACCTCATTTGAATATGAATGGTGGGTGTGGGACAATTGCCATGCAAGAGTGGCTTGTTCCATTGATGGACGACTCTATATGGGTAGAGAAAACGGCAGAATTGCTGTTTTTGACAATGAATACACAGATAGAAGCAGAGTTACGCTTACTAACGGAGATGGTGACCTTGCAGTATCTGTTATGCCAAGAAGTAGAAGCGTTTTTGCATTTAATACAGCGTTAGGAGTCAAAGAAGGAGATAAGGTTAAAATAGAAAATGCCTATTCCGTAATTGGTTGCTTTAAAACGGAACGTGTGCAAGACAAGGGCGTTAAAATTGTTATTTCGGACGAAGCGCTTATCAAGCTTGGAATAATTTACGTTGGAGCATACGTGTATTTTGAGTCCGATGCTACGCCTGTTTCATACGAAATTACTGATATTGAATTTAGCAACGGTGAATACTGCGCTTATATAGATGCAAGTAAATGCAATGAAGAAGAGACTCTTTTTGTAAGCACCTTGGATAAGGAGTACATTTTACGCAAAGAAATCAATGGATATAGCCTAATTGAGGAGAGCTACACAGGCTTTGAGGCTCCACCGGCTTACTGCTATGCTTGCGTAACGCATTTTACTAATTTGAGGGTTGTTTTATTTTGCAATGATAAAAACGTAGAGTGTGAGCTACACACGGCTGTTTTGAGCTTGGGCACAGAGATACACACAAAAAGCCTATGGAAAATTGCAATTACAGTATCACAAGATACCGTGGGAGAGGTCCTTGTGGGTTATCAAACAAACGTAAATAACGTGATTATAAGCAGAAACGTAGCAAGAAAATTTGATTTTGAAAATCTTGATTTTAAAGCTTTTACATTTGAGTCTGGATTTTATAAAAGCTATGTTAAGAGAATGTTTGAACGTAATTTTAATTACATTGGATTCAAGGTTGCATCAAGGAGTAATAAGGATTTTGCACTTGAACAATTAACCTTTGTTTATTCCGTAAATGGAGTGCTGAAAGGAGACAGATAAAGAAAATGAGTGAACAAAAAATAACAGTAGAGGAGCAGAATAAGATTTTATTGTATTCTGCTAGTGTTTTGCCCGATAACCCCTCAGAAAGAGGATTTACACCTAAGGCTATAAAAGCCTTTTTTTATAAATATATTTCTGTTTTCATCGAAATTCTTAACGAAAAGCTAATGGGTGTGGAGCAATCAAGTGTTGCGGGAATAAATGAGCATAATATAAGTGCAAGCGCCCACGACGATATACGCAATGTGATAGAAGCTTTAATCGATAAGGATATAGAGTTAGGAAATGAAATTGCATCAAGCCAACAAAAGCACAATAATGATAAACAGTCGCATCCGATTTTGATTGGAGAGATAGAAAAGCTTAGCCGTGAGGTTGAGAGTGCTTATAATCTAGCCTCAGGCAAGTCGAAAATTTATCCTTGCAGTGATGCTTACGATATGCTTAACCATTTAAACGCTAATCTCAACGTGGGAGATAAGCTGGTGCTTGCACAAGAGAACATTCCTGATTTTATTCTTTTTGAAAAGGATAGCCAAAGAACTGATGCAATTCCGTTTTCGCAAATGGAGTTAATGCTTGGCTTAGAGTTTGAGCCCGGAAAAAAGTACATAAGCAACGGATATTTGCTTGTGGCCACAGAAAGTGGCATTGACACAAGCTTGTTTGCAAAGCAACAAGAGCTGGACGAAATAAAAGTGGAGCTCCTAACAAAAGAAGCAAAAAAAGCCTTAAAAGAGGAAACAGCAGAAACTGTAACACTTACAAGCGATACGGAATATAACTTGGGTCTAAGGACAAGCGTGGTCCTAGCTTTACCCGAAGAGATTCCAAATGAGTTTGAGGTTATTGTAAATTTTCGTTCTGGAACTGTAGCAACAGCCTTTGATGCTCCAAACAGTATTGTATTTACGCAGGATGATTGTTATGAGGGAAGGCTAACGCCCGTTGCTAACAGAATATACGAAATGAATATAAAAAACGTTGGTGGAGTGCTAATTGCTAAGGTTGGATGCTGTGATTATGAGGTGGTAGAATGACGGAGCTTAGTGAGCATCGCAGAAAAATAACAAAAAGCAATACAGTGCGTGGCACTCTTGCAACCGTTGAGAGTGATACAAGCTCTGTAACCCTGCCATCCTGTGCAGGAGTGCCATTTCAAAAGCTTACGGTGAAGGGGAATACAATTCAAAGATTATTACCTAGTGAATATCAAGAGGTAGAATTTATCCAAAGTGTGTTAAAGCAAGGTGGAGAAAGAAATCACCCTTACATTGACACAGGAATAATTCCTACTGTGAACATAGGTGTCAATATAATTTATCAAAGTTTAAGTTACAAAAATTCTCAGTACATAATTGGAGCCAGAAACCGAAGTGGTGGAACAATATTCTACGGATTGAATGGAAGCTCCTCACAAGTTAGTGGCAAATATCTATGGACCGCTTATATCAACGGAACTTCTTATCAATCAACAATGGAAAGAAGCGACCACAAAATGCAATCTGTTTTAATGCCGATTGGCAACGGAGCATTTGAATGGAAGCTAAAAAACATTGACACAGGAGCAGAAGAAACAAAAAACATATCTGCAACCACAATTAACACAACCGAAACAATAAAGATTTTCGGACTTTCCGATATTCACACGTTGGGAGGTTTAAAGGGTTTTGAGTGCCAAATTTATGATAGTGGTAATTTGGTTAGACATTATATTGCTGTTTATCGTAAGAGTGATAATGTAATCGGTTTATATGATTTAGTGCAAAAAACATTCAACACTTCACCCAATGGTGAATTTGTGAAAGGAGCAGATATTCAAAGGAATATTGCTCCAACACCGGAAGCACCACAAGAGATAGTTAATACTAGTGATTTGAGTGTTGAATTGAGTGTCAATGAAAGTACAACAACAGTACAAATTCCTAATGTTAATCTCAATGGTATTGGCGAATATAAAGACATTTTGAGTGTTAATTATATAGATAAAACCATAATCAAAACGCAAAATTGTGTGTATGCTGACCTTTCTAACGTAGGATTAACACAAACTCTATCAAGCAATTCTAGTTATGTATTCTTCACAATTACAGGAATACCTATTCCAAGAAGAATAAATACATATGGAATAGGCTATTGCAATCGTTGTAAATGGTTAGATTATGATATACGAACAGAGGGTATTGATGAGGGGGTAATATCTGTTGGACTAAATAATAATGCTTTGACTTTGTACATTTCACAAACACTTGTGAGTGAGTACGTAACTCAAAATTCATCAGGACTATATACAATGTCGGTTGATAATTTAAGAACGTGGCTTGAAAGCAATCCAATTCAAATATGCTATGTTGCAACCATGCAAAATATTACATATGGTGCCGATGAGTATTCGTGGGTAGGAGAGTTTTTTCATAACTGGAAACAGCTTTGTGCGCCTTATGGGCAGACAGGCATAATTAAGGTAAGTGCCGACCTTGATGGGAGCGGTGTAAGTGCATCATATTACTCTCTTGAAAATGAGGACAAGCGGGTGCTTACTATAAGCTGTATTGATGAAGAGGGCAATATGATTGCTCAAAGGGAGCACCATATGCGTGCAGGAACTAGGTATAAGGTTATTGCTCCTGAGATTGTGGGATATTTACCACTTGAAAGCGAATTTGAGGGCGATATAGCTATAAATAGCAAGATTACAATAATTTACAAGGAGAACTAAAATGTTGGCATATAAAAGGGTTTACAGGCTTGAAAACGGCAAGCTTGTACAAAACACAGAAAATAAAATTGAGTACATAGACAAAAAAGGTAATAAGCGCACAATTACAAATCCGTCTTTTAGAGACTTTGCAAAGGTGGGGATGTACCCCGTTGTATATAATAACGATTTACCGGTTTACGATAGTACAACAGAAATGCTCGAAGAAGAAATCAAGCTTGAAAATGGATGCTATGTTGTAAGCTACAAGGTGGTGCCCATTGAGAATAAAGAAGAGGTGATTGCGAATGAAGAAGATATTTTATAGCATAATATGTATAATTTTTGTCATTTTGTTACTATCTCTTACTGCCATTGCAACAAATGTAGATGGCGCCGATGTGGAGCAGAGCGAGGTTGACGAAAATGTAAAAATAAAGGCCTATATAGAAGAAAAGATAATTCCTATTGTTGTCGGAGTCTTAACATCACTTCTTGCTTTATTAGGCACTCTTAAAAGCATTTTTAAGTCCATAAAGGAGTTAAAAGAAAGCAAGGATGGACTTAGTAGAGCACAGGGAGAAATAAGAGACAATTCAAAAAAAGAGCTAGAGGCAATACGCAAAAAATACGAGGAAATGAAGAGCTTAATTGAGGATGTTCCTAAGCTCCAGGGAGAAATACAAGAGTTAAGCGCTCAGTCCAAGGAGCTTATGAAGCAAATAAGCACCTTATGTCAAATGTCAAAGGTAGCCTTTTGTGCAAATCCAGAGCTTGTACGAGCAGGCAAAGCTAAGGAAATTGCGATACTAGCAGAAAATTTACATACGGACATGGAAGGAGATGCAGAAAATGAAGGGGAAATGTAAAATTGCTTTGCTTTATATTTTGAGTGTAATGCTTAGCATAGCGCCCATTGCAATTTTCTTTTTTATGAATCTTGAAAGGTACACAAAAACGGTGCCTGAAACAGTAAAGCTCTGCTCTGGCGCAGGCATCCTTCTTTGCATCGTGGTCTTAAAAGCAATCGGCAAGCTTCGTATACCATCTGCGATATACCTATATAGTATAGTCTTTGTTTTGTCGTATCTTTTAAATGCAATTTTACAGGACCTAATGATATTTGCACTTTTGGCGCTCACAGGAGAGATTTTAAGCTTGATTGTTGATGTTGTTATAAAGAGAACAAGAATTAGCCTTGAACGCGAAAAAACAGCCTCTATGACGGCAAAAGAGGTCGAAAAGGTTATTGCTAAACAAGTAGGTGGCAGAGTATGAGAAAAAACGCATTTACAGAGGCATTATATAAAAACGCAGGCTACCTTGCCGTGCTGTTAATCTCAATAGTGTACGTTGCAAGCTCCCTGGTAGTTATATCCAAAACAGGCAAGAGTGTTTATGAAATAATCGGCACAGGCGTGCTTTCACTTATTGTTGGAGTGCTTATTACAGGCTCGTTCAGGAGTATAGGCATTCGCAAGGGTGATGAAAGCGAGAAGATGCTTGCAACTAACGAGCTTCACGCAAAAGCAGTTGAGGACATAACACCATACATAGACAAGCTTGATAGCTTTTGCGAAAGGGAAAACAAAAGAGCCTTAAAAGGTATTCGTACAAGAATACTAGCTAAGGCGGGGTTAAAATATGATGATTGCTTTGACGAAAATGGCATTGCCAAGGAGCTTATACCCCTTGAAGCTGGCGCAGATGCTACTCAAGAGGTTCAAAAGGTAATAAAAAAACGCAACAAGGAGAGGGAAAGAGCCTATAAAAAGGCAGTACATATCAAGGTAAAGCCCTTGCTTGCATCTAATCTTACCTCTGATGGAGTAAGCGCAGACAACCCATTCAATTTTGGAGACAGTAAAAAGCAATATACAAAGCAAAAAAGTGCATCGGACATAGCATCAAGAGTGCTAATGGCAATAATTTTCGGCTATTTTAGCGTAAGCTTTGTTGCAAATGTTGATTTTGCAAGCTTAATTTGGAATGCATTACAAATTGTAATGTACGTTGTGAGTGGTATTATTCAAATGTACAGCTCTTATATGTGGATTGTTGACGATTACCGTTCTAGCGTAATTAAAAAAATAGACTATCTGCAAAAATTCAAAAGCTGTGTACACGAATTTGACGAAAGGATGGATGAAAACAATGTCGAATCTAATGAGCTATGAGGAATTTCTAAAAAGCGACAAGGCAGTAAAGGACTCATCAAGCTATGGTAAAAGGAAAAATAAAGAATATTATCAGCAATATGTTGCAGAGCATAGCGCTGAGCTTAATAAAAATCAACAGCTTGACACTCTTGAGAAAGATAAATCAACTGCGCTGCGCGAAAATGATATCGTAACCGAAAGAGCCAAAAGATATCTTAATGCTGTTGCCTTAAAAAATGGAATACAAGGGACAGGCTATGCTCAGGCAAAGGCTTCAGAGCTTTATGCTCAAGAGGCAAGTCGCAGGACGGAAATTAACAATGCATATAACAAGCAGAAGAATGATGCACTGAGCCTTTATGAGCAAACGGTTGCGAGTGCAAAAGCAACAGCTGCACAAAACCTTGGTATTATCGAGGAAGAAGAAAAGCTCTATAATGAGCAACAGGCAGAAAATGATAGAATTGAGGTGCTTCAGCAAATGGAAAGCAATAGAGCACTTTATGAAAGCGGAGAGCTTGATTATGAGGGCTTTGCTAAGTATTACAACGAAAATAAAGACAAGCTCGATTCCAGCAAGGATTCTACCATAATCGGTGTCTATGACAATATAATTGCCGATGAAGCTAAAATTCAAGCTGGCACCATTTCACGCTCTGCTATTCCTGAATATTCATTCAGTGGACTTGGAAACGGAAGAAAGAATGATAATATAGAAATTCATATTGGTGGAAGACCATACTTAGTAGAAACAGGTGAAAGCGCTGATGAGTCAATTACAGGGAAACTAAACGAGCTTGCAACAGGTGATAAAAATACAGCGCCGACAATCAAATCACAAGAAGGTTGGGCAAAATCAACAGAGGGAAGCAACTCTGATACAGAACAAAGACTTGTAGTATATAATGGCAAGTTATACATTTACACCAAGAAGGGCTGGAAAAAAATAAGAGACAAAAATATTTTTGATGGACTTTTTGAAGGTTCTACCCAAGAAATTATTGATGCTTTTTTAAATTCTAATAACTAAGGAATGACAGTATATGGCAGAAAAGAACTTACTTTCAACCTTTGGCGATTTTTTGGTTGAAATCGGCAGAGGAATTTCAAATACAACAGAGGGCATTATAGATGCTCACATAGCTCCTGTTGCGTGGATTGGGGGCTTTTTTAATGAGGACTTTAAGAAAAGAGCCTCAGAAACAATTGCATACAATTGGACCGATGACCACATTAAAAAATGGGGTTTGGACAAGGTAAGAGAAAAATCATATGCTAGCACCTGGAGTGGTGGCGGAGAAACAGCAAGAGGAATTGCCAAGGGTGTGGGAGCAATGCTCCCATCCCTTGCTCTTAGTGCAATACCTTACGCAGGCCCGGCTCTTAGCCAGGCATCAATGTCAATGGGCGCAGGTGGTAAAAATATGGAGCAAGCCATAAACGAAGGAGCTAATTTTGACAATGCTTTCCTTTATGGTATTGTGTCCGGAAGCCTTGAGGCGGGAATTGAGCGCCTCGGTGGCCACGTTATGGGCGGTGGCTCAAGCATTATTGGAAAGAAGCTTGCAGGTACATCTCTTGGCAAATTCACATCCAAGGGTGTTGGCAAGATGCTTGAGGTTGGTGTATCAGAGGCAGGAGAAGAGGTCCTTGGCTCATATATTGACCCGTTTGTAAAAGCAGGCACAGGTGTCGATGCTGATATCGGCGCGAATCTTTCCGAGGAAGTCGGATCGTAGCCATGTCGTTCTGTGAGCCAAGGAGTTGGGGAAACATG